>JBBSCZ010000134.1:0-8607 GCA_038249795.1 Gemmatimonadales bacterium
AGCAGATATGCCAGCAGTATGCCGACCACCACACGCACCACCGCAAAGCGGAGCGGCGTGGCGGTGTCCTGCAGTGCGAAGAAGGCCGAGCTGTAGAGCCGAGCCAGTGTCGAGGCGAGCAGTCCAAGCGAGGCGCCGGCCAGGATAGCCCACAACCACGTCGCATCGGCGGCACCGAAGCGCCCGGAGCGATAGAGCGCCGCCGCCAGCGCGTCGCCAATGGTCAGAAACGCCGCCGCCGACGGCACGATGAAGAAAGCGATGCGCTGCTGATTGGACGCCAGTCGCGTGCGCAACGCAATGTTGCGCGACTCCACTTCGCCCCCCTCCGACGACATCGCCGGCAGTGCCGCAGCAGTGATCGCGGTGCCGAAGAGTGAGACTGGCAGCAGCATGATCGCCTGTGCATAGCCCAGCGCCGACACGGCACTGGCGGAGAGCATCGTGGCGAACTGCAGGTCCACGAAGCTGCTCACCTGCAGCACACCGCGACTCATCAGCGCCGGACCGAAGTTCCGGATCACGGTACGCACGGAGGGATCACTCGGCGACGGCTCCAGTCGAATGCCGCGCACGAGTGACAGCACCGACGGAAGCTGGACGAGAAACTGCAGCGCGCTGCCGACCATCGCGCCCCACGCAACCATGACGGCCGCATCCTCGAGCGAGCCGCGCCGGCCGAGCAGCACCGCCACGATGATCGCGAGATTCCACATCACCGGCGATGCGTAGGCAAGGAAGAAGCGCCGGTGACTGTTCAACACGCCGAGGCACCACGCCGACAGCACCAGCAGTCCGACGCCGGGGAACATGATTCTCACGAGCGTCGTCGTCAGTGCGCGCGTCTCGCCGCTGAAGCCCGGCGTGAGCAGGGCGACGAGTTCGCGCGACCAGATCACGCCCAGCAGGACAAGCGCCGACGACACCATCGCCAGCAGCGCAAACACGGCGCCTGCCACGCGCACTGCCTCGACATCACGCCCCTCGGCACGCAAGCGTGCGTACACCGGGATGAACGATGCGGACAACGCCCCTTCGCCAAACAGATTCTGCAGCAGATTCGGAATCCGCAGCGCTGCCCGCAGCGCGCCACTGGCAACCGATGTCCCGAGCACGTGGGCAATCACCGCATCACGCGCAAACCCCACCACTCGACTCATCAGGACACCCGCAGCGACGAGTCCCGCCCCCGACGCGTTCACGGGAGTACGGGACGACGCCGGTGCGCCGTCAGTCTCCGCCATGCACCAGCGTCATCGCATCCGCATCACACGCCTGCTGCATCTGCTCGAGCAGCGGGGTGCCGTAGCGCGCCAGCCACGGCAGCGGATTGACGACGCGTTCCTGCGGAGAACCGTGTGGCCAGAGGAGCGATTGTGCTTGCGCCACGCGCCGCAGCTGATCGGTGATCCGCCGCTTCGACGCGGCGAGCACACGGCGCTCGAGTCGATCGACCCGGTGCGTGAGCTGCGCCACCGCGCCATCCACCGCCGCCGGTTCCACTGCAGCGTCAGCGTGACGGATCGCGCTGGCGGTGCGTTGCACCTGAGCGCGCAACGCCGTCAGTGCGTCCATCGCGGCATCCGGTGTGGCACTCGTCGACAGCTCCCGCACGATCGCCGTCGTGTCACGCACCCCGTCCGCCGTGGTGTCAAGGCCGCGCAATGTCGCCTGCACGGCGGGCGTCGTGATCCGCAGGCTCGTGCGCGGCAGTACAAACGGCATCGCCACACTCAGCGCCGTCGACACGGCGCTCACCTGGGCGAAGTAGGCGAGCTCGCCGGGGCCGGCCATATAGGCCACCGTCGGCAGCAATGCACGCTCCACCACAGGACGCAGCAGCACGTTCGGCGACAGGAGATCGTCGGACACTTTCGGTAGAATCGCCGAGGCACCCGAGATGGTCGCCCGTTCCTTCACGCCATTGCGAACGACGAATACCAGCGAGCGATCAGGGAGCGCATCCACCTGCGGCGTATAGCCCAGCGCACGCAACTCGTCGCCGCGTGTGGCGAGGGCAGCGTCGACAGTCTGCGCCTCCGCCAAGGCCCGGCGCAACAGCGGCGCCGACTGATGACGCACGCTCGGATGTGCGGCGTTCAGCACCGTGATGCCAAGCGGACCGAGAATCTCCCGCATCATCTCGACGTACGCGTTGCCGACCGTCGTACCGTCCCGATACGCGTGCAGTGCGTGACGGATGAACTCCGGCCACGCCGCGCCAGCGGCCGCCTCGGTCAGCAGTACCTTCGCCGCGCTGAGATGGGAAAGAAATGCGTGCGACATCATCGTGCCGTCGCGCGGCGGATCATGCAGCGTTGCCGCGTGCAGCGCCCCCGCGACTGGCAGCCAGGTCGTCGCTCCCTCGGCAAAATCGGCATCGTCGGTGGCGGCCCAGAACACCGGCGCCGTCGGCACACCAGTCACCTCCTCGATCCGGTTGGCGAGCGACAGCGCACTCAAAGCCTTCACGAGTGTGTACATCGGGCCGCCGAAGAGCCCAGGCTGCTGGCCCGTCGTCACCACCACGCCCTGGCCGCCGGTCACCCGGGCGAGTCGTGCGGCAGCCGGACCAGTGGGACGCATCGCCTCGCGCAGTGTCGTGCCCCACGAGAGCCCCATCATCGGCTCGCGGCAGCACTCGATGTGTTCCATCCAGCTGCGCTGGTCCAGCGGCGGCGCCGGAAGTGTCATGCCTGGCGGCAGCGTCCGGTCCCGCACCGCGGTGGCGAGCGTCCCCATTGCCAGCGGCAGGCGTTCCACCTGCGGCATCACCGACATCGACACGGCTCCAGTGCATCCGCGCCAGAGTGCCGCTCCGTTTGCACCACTCGCATCACGATTACGTGCAGGGCCACGTCAAGCCTCCGGAACCGGGATCCGGCCGGACGCACAAGCGCGTCCCAGCCATCGCAAAGCGAAGATAGCGCCGGCTGCCACCGGCGCACGAACGCCGCACAATTCACTTGTGATACGGCTCGCCGCGCAGGATCGTGCCGGCGCGATACAGCTGCTCGGTCAGGACCAGCCGCGCCATCTCGTGCGGCAGCGTCCACGGCGCCACCGACAGCACGCGCGTAGCGCGGGCGCGAACCGCATCATCCAGCCCGAAGGCGCCACCGATGATGAAGCTGACGGCGCCGCCGGTGTCGCGCAGACGTCCGAGCCACGCGGCGAAATCGGCGCTCGTCATGACTGTCCCCCGTTCATCACACGCCACCACCTCGCCGCGCGCAAGGCATGCCTCGAGCAGGCGCTCCCCTTCCTGTCGGCGGGTGACCGCGGGCGACACGCTGCGCCCGCCCGCCTCCTTCACCTCACGCACCACCAGCGGCCAGTAGCGACCAGCGCGTTTCTCGTACTCCGCGATGGCAGCGCCGAACAGCCCGTCCTGCGCACGCCCGACGACTGCCAGCGCGATCTCCATCGGTCAGGCGTAGATGCCGCGCAGCTTGTGCACCGTGCTCACGCGGCTGATGGCCAGCATGTATGCCGCCGTCCGCATGTTCACCTTGTGCGTCCGCGCCAGCGTGCGCACATCCGTGAAGCTGCGTGTCATGATCTCCTCGAGCCGAGTGTTCACCGTCTCCTCGGTCCAGTAGTAGCCACCGCGGTTCTGCACCCACTCGAAGTAGGAGACCGTCACGCCACCGGCGTTGGCAAGAATGTCGGGCACCACGAAGATTCCCTTCTCCTCGAGAATGGCATCGGCGGCTGCGGTCGTCGGACCGTTGGCCCCCTCACAGATGATCTTCGCCTGCAGCTTGCTCGCATTCTTCGATGTGATGACGTTCTCGAGCGCCGCCGGGAGCAGCACGTCCACCTCGAGCGTCAGCAGCTCCTCGTTCGTGATCGGATCGCCGCCCGCGAAGCCTGCGAGGTCGCGATTGCGCTTCACGTAGTCGATCGCCGCCATGATGTCGATGCCCTGCGGATTGTGCACCCCGCCGTTGCGATCGCTGATCGCCGTCACTCGGCACCCTTCGCGCTCCAGCAGCATGGCAGCCGTCGAGCCGACATTGCCGAAACCCTGTACTGCGACGGTCGTGCCGCGCACCGGCATGCCGAGTTCACGCAGCGCTTCGCGGGTGACGAGCATGCAGCCGCGGCCGGTGGCCTCCTTGCGACCCGCCGACCCTCCCAGCTCGAGCGGCTTGCCCGTTACCACCGCCGAGGCGGTGTGGCGCATGTGCATGGAGTAGGTGTCCATGACCCATGCCATCACACGCTCGTTCGTGTTCACGTCAGGGGCCGGCACATCGGAGTCAGGCCCGAGCAGTGAGATGATGTTCGAGGTGTAGCGACGGGTGAGGCGTTCCAGTTCGCCCACGCTCAGCTGCGCCGGGTCGCAGATCACGCCCCCCTTGGCGCCACCGAACGGAAGGTTCACGACCGCGCACTTCCAGGTCATCCATGCGGCCAGCGCCTTCATTTCCTCGAGGTTCACCTGCATGTCGAACCGGATGCCACCCTTGGCCGGTCCGCGCGACGTGTTGTAAAGCACGCGGTAGCCGGTGAAGACCTCGACATCGCCGTTGTCCATCTGGACCGGGATCGAGACCGTCAGCTGCTTCTCGGGATTGCGCAGGATCTTGTAGATCCCGGGATCGAGATCCAGCAACTCGGCCGCGCGGTCGAATCGCGACATCATGGCCTCGAAGGGATTGTGCTCGTCGAGGAAACGGTCCTTGTCGGGAAGGACGATGTTGGTCGTCGGCAGCCGCAGATCGGTCGCCATAGAATTCTGCTCGTCAGCGTGAAAGGTCGGGTGAGGGAGGCCCGTTCCGCTGCGCCTGGCGCACCGACTGGATGACGGCATCCAGGGCGTCGACGCCGTCGCGCGGAACGACCGATTGCGAAAGATACCACAGGGGACGCTCCGAGCCCGGCCACAACGGACCGAGCTTCACGGCATCCTTCAGCGTACAGACGACAGCATCGAACGCGGATCCCTCCTGAACCATTCTCGACACGTCGAGCGCCGAAAATGCGTGGTGATCCGGAAACACGCGTGTCTGTGGGCGCAGCCCCACCTGTTGCAACTGCGCGGCGAACGAGTTCGGATCACCGATGCCGCTCACGGCCAGGACTCGCGCGCCGCGCCACGCGTCCAGCCCCCGCAGTTCACCCGAGCCGACGTTCACGAACGACGTCGGCTGCAGATCGATCGTCACGACGGGCGAGCCCGTTGCGGCGCGGGCAGCAGCGACCGTCGCACGGACCCGCGCGTCGTCGGCCGCTTTCACCGTCACCAGCACCAGCGAGGCGCGACGCAAGCTCTCGAGCGGCTCGCGAAAGGGCCCCGCAGGCAGCAGTCGTGCCTCACCCGACCAGCGGTCGGCACTCAGCAGAACGATGTCCGCCACGCGTGCGGCACGCCGGTGCTGAAAGGCGTCATCGAGAATCGCGATGTCAGCACCATCGCGCGCGGCTTGTGCCACCCCGCGCACTCGCTGCGCATCCGTCACAATGCGAAGACCGGGATTCAGCAACCGGTGCACCTGTACCTCGTCCTCGCCATAGCCACGCAGCACGATTGCCGGGTGTGCCCCCGCCGCTGCCAGCTGAGTGGCAAACCATGCGCTGACGGGCGTCTTGCCAGTGCCGCCGACGGTGAGATTCCCGATGGATATCGCCGGGATGGAGCCAGCCGCAGGCGTCGCGCCATCGTACTGATCGTTGATGCGCGCAATCACTCTGCCGTACAGCGCCGAGAGCGGTGAGAGCGCAGTGCGCGCGATGCGCGCCACCGGTGAGGTGCCATACCAGACGCGATCCGCGATGTCATCCAGCGGCACGGGTCGCCACCATCGCCATGCGATCGGAGAAGAGCGGGATGGCGTCGGCCGCATCTCGCGCGGTCTCACCAGGAACCAGCAGCGGCGTGTCGAAAACGACCGTCACGCGGGCAAATGGCTTCGGGATCATGAACTGGTCCCAGCTTTTCAGGTACCACGCGCGGGTCGCATGCACGCCGAAGGCCACGACCGGTGCCTCGGCCCGGTGCGCAGCAATCAATGCGCCGGGCGCAAAGGAACGATACGGTCCGCGCGGTCCATCCGGGGTGACGGCGATGGTCAAGCCATCCTTCAAGGCGCGCACGAGCCCGAGCAGCGCACGATCGCCGCCGCGCGAGGAACTGCCGCGGACCAGCGCGCAGCCAAGCCGCTTCGCGACCTGCGCAATCAGCTCGCCATCCTTGTGCGTGCTGATCAGGCAGGCGATCGACTGAAATCGCATGATGTAGAGCAGCGGCAGCAGTTGACCGTGCCAGAGCAGCAGCGCCACCGGCTGTCCCTCGTGACGCAACCGGTCCACCGGTCCGGCGCCGATCATCCGCACACGCCATGTCACGCCGATCAGGCGAATGATCCACACTCCGACCAACGACAGCCAGCGCGCTCGCTTCGCATCAGCCAGCGAGCGTGCATCACCCTGCCCCGCCGCGGCCACGTCGGTCACGGCACCATCTCGTCGATCATCGCGGCCACGCGAACGGCAGCCCCGGGCTCACCCATGCGCCGCCGCACCTCTGCCAGCGACGCCACCATCCGCGCACGCTCCGGCGAGTTCACGTCCAGCAGCGGCAGCAGCGCCGGCGCCACCACATCGGCGCGCAACTCGTCCTGAATGAACTCGGGCGCCACGCGGCGCTCTGCCACGATGTTCACCAGCGCAATGTCCGGCAGCGTCACGAGACGCTTCGCGATCGCGTACGTCATCGCACTCGTACGATACGCCACCACCAGTGGGCACCCGCACAACGCCGCCTCGAGCGTCGTCGTGCCACTCTTGCACAACGCAGCCGTCGACGCACGGAACACGGTGTGCGAAGCGTCACGCACCACCGGAAACGGACAGACCGCCGGATCGAGCACCACGCCTGGCGGTGCGCTGACGATCACCTGCACGGCGGGATTCTGCTGCACGATGAGCTGCGCCGTCGCAACGAAGTCACGCAGGTGGCGGGCAATTTCGCCCGCGCGGCTCCCTGGGAAGAGCGACAGCACGGGCCGTGCAGCATCGAGCCCCAGCGCCGTGCACGCGTCGATGCGCGAGGGCAGGTGCTGCGTGGCATCGATCAACGGTGACCCGACGAAGGTGGCGTGCACCCCCGCGTCGCGCAGCAGCTTCTCCTCGAATGGAAGAATGACCGCCGCCTGCTGCACGTTGTCCCGAAGCTGCGTCACACGACTCTTGTGCCACGCCCACACCTGCGGCGTGATGTAGTACAGCACCGGAATGCCGCGTCGCTTCGCCTCCTTCGCGAGCCGCATGTTGAAGCCGGGATAGTCGATCAGCACCAGCAGCTTCACGCGCCCCGTGTCGAGCCGCGCACGCAGCGCGTTCATCAGCGTGCGCAGGATCGGCAGGTGCTTGATCACCTCGACGAACCCGACCACCGCGATCCGCTCGGCGCGCTCCAGAAGTTCCACACCCTCGGCGTCGAGTCGGCCGCCCCCGACACCGACCAGGTGCAACTCCGGGCGTCGCAGGCGGAGCGCCTGAACCATCGCTGCGGCGTGCATGTCGCCCGACGGCTCGCCGGCGACGATCATCACTTCGTCAGCCGTCACGCAGGCCTCAGGGCCCCGCCGCGCAGGCGCATCGAGTGGCGATCGATGTCCGTCACGATGCGCAGCGCCGTAGCCAGTGCCTCGCGCCCCGCGGCACCAGACACGACCACCGGCTGCTCACCACGGATCGCCGCGATGAAACTCTCGAGTTCGAGACGCAGCGGCTCGCCTTCGGGCGCGAAGAGTGGCACCGGCTCGACGAACTGCTCCAGCGACGTGGCCTGCGCCGCGAAGTCGCGGGGGTCGACGTCGGCGCGCATGCGAAAGAAAATCCCGTCACCGGTGCCGAGATCGAGCGACACGTAACCATTGCGCTGAAAGATGCGAAGTTTGCGCGTCTTGTCGCGCGAGACACGGCTGGCCGTGATCGTCGCCACCGCGCCGCTTGCGAACTCGAGCCGTGCATTCGCAATGTCGAGTGTGTCGGTCAGCACCGGCACGCCCACGGCACTCACGTCCACGACCGGGCTGCCGACGATCGTGGCCACCAGGTCGATGTCGTGGATCATCAGATCCAGCACCACCGCCACATCAGCGCCACGCGGTGTGTACGGCGCCAGGCGGTCACTCTGCACGAAGAGCGGATCGGCCAGATGCGGCCACGCAGCACGCACCGCACGATTGAAGCGCTCCACGTGGCCGACCTGCAGGATCACGCCGGCCGTGGCGGCCGCGGACACGAGCGCATCGGCTTCATCGAGCGTCACCGCGATCGGCTTCTCGACGAAGAGATGCTTGCCCGCCGCAAGAATGGCCATGCCGACGGCGTGGTGCGCGGTGGTCGGCACGACGCAGCTCACCGCATCGGAGGCCGCGATCAGTGATTCGAGTGTGTCGAATGACGGCACGCCGAGTTCCGCCGCCACCATGGCCGCGCGTTCGACGTTCGCATCGTGGAAACCGGCAAAGCCGATGCCGGGCATGTCACGCAAAATGCGAACGTGGTGAAAACCGAGCCCGCCGGCGCCCGCGACTCCGATGCGAAGGGTCAGAAGCCGATCCCCCGCTCACTTTCCTCGATGAACGTCAG
>JBBSCZ010000135.1:0-8602 GCA_038249795.1 Gemmatimonadales bacterium
AAGGTGGAAGGGGCGGGTAACGTGAAACTGCTGCCGGCGCCGACTGTCGAGATTCCCGGCGTCACGGTGAATCCTTCGGGGGAGAGCATCGTCGTCGACAGTTCCGACCTGCTGATCCGCGGCAGCAAGACCTTTCGCTTTCTCCTTACCCCATCCCGCGACGGCGAGATACCGCTGGGTGCCGTGCGCTACTCGTACTTCAATCCCGTGCGCTCGCAGTACGAGGAAGTTGCGGTCCCACTTGGATCGCTGCGTGTCGCGGCCGGCACGGCCGTGGTGGACGATGAGGCGGCCGCAGTGCCGTCGCTGGTGCCGCTCGAGGCGTGGCGCGTGAAGCCGGTTGATGACGTCACCGATCGCTGGTGGTTCCGCGCGCTGTTCCTGCTCCTGGCCGCGCCGTGGCTGGCGCTGATGACGCGTCGCGTGATGCGTGCGCTGCCGCGCAAGGCACCGCGCGAGCGTCGCAGGAAGCCACGCGACGGTGGACCCGTCACGGTCGTCGACGCTGCCACGCTCCGACGTTCGTTCGTTCGCGGGCTGGCGCCCATGGTTCAACGGCGCGCCGATGAACCGTTCGCGGTGGAGGACGTCGTGCGACGCTTGCGCCGCTCGGGAGCAAGTACCGATGCCGCCGAGGCGGCGGGCGCGCTGCTGCAACGACTCGACCAGGCGACGTTCGGCGCGGCAGAGGCATTGACTGACGCCATGCTCGCGACACTCGAACGTGAGGCCGATGCCGTGACGATGCAGTTGCGGGGAGAAATGTCCACTCGCGTCCGTGAGCGCATGCGACCGGTGGTGCGCAGTATCGCGCTGCTGATCGGCGCCGCTTCACTGCTGCGCGCGCAGCCGGCCGCATTCACTCGCGGCGCAGCGGCGTACGAGTCGCGCCAGTTCACCGAGGCGGCGCAGGCTTTTGCCGAAGCGGCCGCAGCTGCCCCGATGAGTGCCGTGGCATGGGCCAATCTCGGTGCGGCACACTGGATGCGCGCCGACACGGCCGGCGCGATCGTGGCCTGGCAGCGAGCCGCTCGATTGGCGCCCCGTGGTACATCGGCGCGGATGATGCTGCAGCGCCATGGCCTGACGGGTGATCTCCGTGCGGCCATCGTGCCCGTCACGCCGAATACGGCATGGCTGCTGCTGGTTGGTGTCACGGGTGTGCTGTCGGTGCTCGGTGCGTTGCAGCGTTGGCGCGGTCGCGCCATCAGCAACGGTGCACTGATCGCGGCCGCGAGCATCGTGGCTGCCTGTGCCGCGCTGTCGGTGCTCGCGCAGCGTTCGGCCGATGCCGACGGCATGGTGGTCATCCGGCGGAACGTGGCGCTCCGCAGTGAGCCGGTGCTCGCCGGTGAGGCGCGGGCGCGTGCCCAAGCAGGTGAACTCGCGGTCGTACGTGAGACCCGTGGCAGCTGGCGGCTGCTCGATGTGAGCGCGGGGCGTGCCGGCTGGGTGGAATCGGAAGCACTGCGGTCGCTGGCACAGGGCGAAGGGCGAGAGGTGGCGATGGCAGAAATGCAGATCGCCACTGACGGCACGGCCCCGTAGCTTTCCGGCATGTCGCGCATCGCCATCCTTGCCTCCGCCGTCGCTGACCAGATCGCCGCCGGCGAGGTGGTCGAGCGGCCAGCGTCGATCGTCAAGGAATTGATCGAGAACGCACTCGATGCCGGCGCCACGGAGATCGGCGTCGAGATCGAGGACGGGGGGCGAGGCATGATCCGCATCCGTGACGATGGCGTCGGCATGTCACCCGCTGAGGCCGAGCTGGCGCTGGCGCGACATGCGACCTCCAAGATTCGCTCTGCCGACGACCTCGTGGGCGTCGTCACGTTCGGGTTTCGTGGTGAGGCGCTTCCCGCCATCGCGTCAGTCTCGCATCTCGTCCTCGAGACATCGGAGGAGGATGGCGGTGGCACGCGAGTGACGGTGGCGCAGGGGCTGCGCGTCAGGACGGAGCCGATCGCACGTCGCCGCGGCACGACCATCACCGTCACGGAACTGTTCCACGCCCTCCCCGCGCGTCGCAAGTTCCTCAAGAGCGCAAGAGGCGAGTGGCGCGCGATTGCCGAGTTGCTGGCAACCGTGGCACTGGTACGACGCGACGTGCGAATCACGGCCACACACGAGGGCAAGACGGCCTTTACCGCCGTTCCGGCGCGCACCTGGCGCGAGCGTCTGGCGAACGTCTGGGCGGGTGTCACGCCGGGCAGTATGATCGAGGTCGACGACGTGCAGGGGCCCGTGCATGTGCGCGGGCTCGTCGAGCAGCCGGGTAACGTCGGACTCGGTGCGCGGCGCGTCTTCCTGATGGTCAATGGTCGCGCCATTCGGGATACTGGACTGGTCCGCGCCGCAGAAGCCGCCTACCTCTCGACGATCCCGTCCGGCACCAGGCCGTCGCTCGCGCTCGACGTGAGACTGCCGGGCGAAGCCGTCGATGTGAACGTGCATCCCGCCAAGGCCGAGGTGCGCTTTCATGATCGCTGGGGCATCGAGCGCGTGGTGGAAGGCGCCGTGCGTCGCGCGATCGGCGCTGCGGCATCGGCACCGCTGTTCGCAGCACGCTTCGGCGGTGAGCGTACCTGGGCACCCGGCGCTCCCGTCGCCGATGTGAGCATCCTGCGCAGTGCACCCGAGATGCCGCCGTTGTTCACGGGCCACCTGGCCCACGACACCGGGCTCACTGCGGTGGCGCCTGGTGACGCGCAAGGTCCTGCCACGGAGGTTTCGCCCGAGCCGCTGGAGGAGGTGCAGATTCCGACGCTGCTCCAGCTTCGGCGCACATACCTCCTCTTCGAACGCGATGATGGCGTGGTGCTCATCGACCAGCACTCGGCCCATGAGCGCGTGTTGTACGAGAAGCTGATGTCGAAGCTGCATGGCGGCGATGCCATCGTTCAGACGCTGCTGTTTCCGTTGACATTGCACCTGAGTCCCGCCGAAGCGGATGCGTTCGAATCGCATCGCGATGCGTTCGAGATGCTGGGCTTCGGTATCGAAGGCTTCGGTGGACAGACGCTGGTGGTGCAGAGTGTGCCGATGCCACACCACCGGTTCGATGCCGAGCGGGCGCTGCGTGAAACACTGGCATCGTTGGCCGGCGATCGCATCGCGAGCACCGCCACGCGTCACGAGCGCCTGGCGATGACCGTGGCGTGCAAGGCGGCGGTGAAGGCGGGTGATGTGCTGTCGGTGAGCGAGATGCGCGCGCTTTTTGCCGATCTCGCGCGCACCACGCTCCCGGCGCACGATGTGCACGGTCGCGCGACCATCGTGCAGCTCAGCTGGGACGAACTCGACCGGCGATTCGGGCGTGCGTGACGTCGCCGTCATCTGCGGGCCGACGGCGGCCGGGAAGTCGGCGGTCGCGATGGCGCTCGCTGTCCGCACGGGCGCGATGCTGATCAGCGCCGATTCGCGGCAGGTCTATCGTCGGTTCGACATCGGCACCGCCAAGCCGTCACTCGCCGATCGCGACGCGGTGCTGCACCATGGCATCGACGTGATCGATCCCACCGAGCGGTACTCTGCGGCCCAGTGGTGCGAGAGCGCGTCGGGCTGGATCGCAGAGGCGGATGCGCGGGGGCAACCGCTGATCGTCGTCGGTGGAACGGGCTTCTACCTTCGTGCACTCGAAGAGCCACTGTTCGAATCGCCGCCCGTCGATCCGGTCGCACGCGTACGGGTGCTGGCGGCGCTCGACGCACAGGAGACTGCGGCACTCCGCGCGCAATGCGAACGCATCGACCCGGCGCGTGCACACCTTGGACGCACCCAGTTGCTGCGCGCCCTCGAGACGTTCGAGCTGACCGGGCGTCGACTCAGCGACTGGTTGGTGGAGCGCGCACGGCCGTCGGTGGTACGACCGCACTACCTGCTGGTCGATCCCGGTGCAGTGCTGCGTGACCGGATTGCGTCACGCGTGACGCAGATGCTCGACGCAGGGTGGGAGGACGAGGTCGCGAGGCTCTCACTGTCTATGCCAGCCGATGCGCCGGCGTGGAATGCCTGCGGCTATGCCAGGCTGCGCGCGGCACAGGACGGCGTGCTGTCGCGCGATGCGGCCATCGAGCGCACGATCATCGAGACTCGGCAATATGCCAAGCGGCAGCGCACCTGGTTCCGTCACCAACTCCCTGCCGAACGTGTGACCCCGCTGGATCCCACTGCTTCCGATGCCGGTACGCGTGCGATCGAGTGGTTCGAGTCTGCAGCCCTGTCGGAGCACCTGTGAAGATCGGCATCACCTGCTATCCCACGTATGGCGGTTCGGGAGCGATGGCCACGGAACTTGGCATCGCGCTGGCGGCCCGCGGCCACGAGATCCACTTCATCACCTACGCGCAGCCATTCCGGCTCCCGGCGTTGCTGCCTCGCGTCTTCTTCCACGAAGTGGATGTTGGCCGGTACCCGCTGTTCGAGTATCCGCCATACGATCTCGCACTCGCGGTGCGCATGCACGAGGTGGTGCTCAGTGCGAAGCTCGACGTGTTGCATTGCCACTACGCCATCCCGCATGCGACCAGCGCCTGGATCGCCCGCGAGATGTTGCGTGAGACCGGCGATGACGTAGCCGTGGTGACGACATTGCACGGTACCGACATCACGATCGTGGGGCAGGATCCCTCGTACCGCGCGATCACGAAATTCTCGATCGAGAAGTCGGACCGCATCACCGCCGTCTCCGAGCATCTGCAGCTCGAAACGGTGACGGCTTTCGGTTGCTCGGAGTGCTCGGTGGAGGTGATCCACAACTTCATCGATCCTGCGGTCTACGATCGTGACCGGTATCCCGGTGCGCTGAGCGGCATGCTCGCGTCGCCCGGCAAGGTACTGATGCACATCAGCAACTTTCGCCCGGTAAAGCGCACGTTGGATGTGATACGCATCTTTGCGAAGGTGTCGGCCGCCGTCGAGTGCACGCTCGTCATGGTTGGCGATGGGCCCGATCGCGGGCTGGCGCAGGAGGAGGCGAGGGCACTTGGCGTCGCTGACCGCGTCCAGTTCCTCGGTCGTATCGAGAACGTGGCACCGCTGCTCGCCAGCGCCGACCTGTTCCTCCTGCCCTCCGAGAATGAATCGTTCGGCCTGTCGGCGCTCGAAGCGTTGGCCTGCGGCGTGCCGGTCGTTGCCTCGAATACCGGTGGTATCCCGGAAGTCATCCGCGAGGGTGTCACCGGCGCACTGCGGGCGGTTGGCGACACCGAGGCCATGGCCGCCGCTGCCATCGGCATCCTGTCCGACGGCGCCACGTGGAAACGGATGAGCGTGGCGGCGGCCGCTGATGCGCGTCAACGATTCAGCGAATCGCATGTGATCGGGCAGTATGAGGCGACCTATGAAGACGCCTTGGCGCTGGCGGCATCCCGGCGACGTGCGCGCGCCCGTGCGGCGGCGGCCGTCGCGAGTTCTCCGACCGAGTAACTTTTCACACGACGCCGCTGCGCCGGGCAGCACGTCATCGTGTCCTCAGATCCCACCATGAACGTCTTTCAAGCGCTCGTCCTTGGCATCGTGCAGGGACTGGCTGAATTTCTGCCGATCAGTTCATCGGCGCACCTCAGCCTCGTGCCGTTCATCTTCGGCTGGAAGGATCCTGGACTGGCCTTCGACGTGGCGCTCCACCTCGGCACGCTGGCCGCCGTGCTCTGGTACTTCCGGCAGCAGTGGATCGATCTCACGATCGCCGGTTTTCAGATCCTGCGCACGCTCCGCGTCGCTGGTGACGAGCAGTGGCGCGCCGTGTACATCGTGATTGCGACCATCCCCGGTGCCATCGGTGGCCTGCTGCTGCGGGACTACGCCGAGACCGTGTTCCGCAATCCGCTGATCACCGCCTGGATGTTGATCATCCTCGGCGTGCTGCTCTGGGCGGCGGATCGCTTCGCACCGCAGGTGCGCACGTTGCGCGAGTTTCGCTGGATCGATGCGCTGCTGATTGGCCTGGCGCAGGTCTGTGCGCTGGTTCCGGGCGTCTCCCGCTCCGGCTCGACCATGACCGCTGGTCGGGCTCTCGGTTTTGATCGCACGAGCGCGGCCACCTTCAGCTTCCTGATGTCGATGCCGATCACTGCCGCCGCCGCCGTCGTGAAGGTGCCGGAGGCGCTGCGCGAAGGCGTGACCCTTCCGATCGTCGTCGGCATCCTGGCCTCCGGCATCAGTGGCTGGCTCGCGATCTCGGTGCTGCTGAAATACGTCTCCAGCAAGAGTTTCGGCATCTTCGCGATCTATCGCGTGATCCTTGGCATCGGCATCCTGGCCCTGATCTACACGCGTCAGGGATGATGGCTGTGGCAATGCGCCTCACTGCGTACGATGGTGTGCCGTCGGACGAACTGCGTGCGCAGACTGGTGCCACCCTGTTGATCGCCGTGCAGCGCTGCACGAGCACCATGGACATCGCGCACGAACTCGCGGGGAGCGGTGCGCCGCACGGTTCCGTCGTGGTCGCGGAGCAGCAGGATGCAGGACGGGGACGCACTGGCAAGACGTGGACGTCGCCGGCCGGCTCCGGCGTCTGGGCCAGTGTCCTGCTGCGGCCACCACTCGCGCCGCAGGGCGGCGTGCTGTCGCTGCGCACCGGACTCGCGCTCGCCGAGCGACTCGATGCGTTTGCGTCATCTGCCGTGCAGCTCAAGTGGCCAAACGATCTGTACGTTGGTGGCGGCAAGCTCGCGGGAATCCTCACCGAGGCGCGCTGGCGTGGCGATCAGCTCGAGTGGATCGTGGCTGGCGTTGGTGTGAATATGCGTGCACCGTCACTCGAGGTGCCGGCGGCCTCCCTCACTGCCACAGCCACCTGCGCAAGCGTTCTCGCTCTGCTGGTGCAGGCAGCATTGAGCGCAGGGGCGGCTCAGGGTGAGCTCACCGACGATGAGCTCCGACGCTTTGCATTGCGCGACATGGCGGCGGGCCGTGCGATCACGGCGCCGCTGGTCGGTACCGTTCTGGGCATCACGCCGTCGGGTGGACTGCAGGTGCGCACGGGCACCGGTGATGCGGTGGCAGTCGCGGGTTCTCTGGAATTTCGCACTAACTGACGGAGTCGGGCGATGCTGCTGGTTTGCGACGTGGGAAACACTGAGACCACCATCGGCGTCGCCGATGCGACGACGATCGTGGCACACTGGCGGGTGATGACGAGTGTCACGCGGACGCCTCACGAGTTCGCTCTGACGCTGCGCGCACTGCTCGATCTCGACGGATTGCCTTACGCGCGCATCGCTGCCGCCGCGATCGGCTCGGTCGTGCCGTCGATCACAGCGCTCCTCGCGGAGGGGATCCGATTGGCATTTGGCGTGACTTCGCTGATCATCGATGCATCGAGCCCTTTGCCGATCACGCTCGACGTCGAGGAACCACAGACGGTCGGTGCCGATCGCATCATCAACACGCTGGCCGCCAGCCGTCTCTATGCGCAGGACTGCATCGTCGTGGACCTCGGCACCGCCACGACGTACGACTGCATCACCCGCGACGGCGTCTTCCTCGGCGGCGTGATCGCGCCGGGTGTGCTGACGTCACTCGAGACGCTGACGCGGCGCACCTCCAAGCTGCCGGCGACCGAACTGCGCGCCCCGGAGCGGGTCCTCGGCCGACGCACCGAGGAGTGCATCCGATCGGGCGTGCTCTTTGGTGCGGTCGACGCGATCACGGGGATCGTCGCGCGGCTCCGGGCCGAGTGGCCCACGGAGCGCGAACCGATCGTGATCGGCACCGGGGGGCTCGCGGCGATGCTCCAGCCCCATTGCCCGGTGCTGGTCCTGGTCGACCCGGACCTGACGCTCCGGGGGCTGCAGATGGCTCACGTACTCCTCGGCGACGCGCTACCGAAGTGACGTGACACCGTTGTGACCGAAGTTGCGCGACACCGCTCAAGTCATTGTCCTTCAATGGATTAGCTTGCTGTCGCAGATCTCGACGCAATCCCGACGGTCGTGCTTGACTGCCTTGGTACGGTGACTAGCTTTCGGGTGTTAGCAGTCAACTCGGTCGACTGCTAACAAGCGCGCGTGTACTGGTTCGCGCGCTCACATATGTCACACGTCAGGTCTGGAGGAAGGACGATGACCACCAAGAGTGCCATCGGTGCCAAGGTTACCCCGTTGGCCGATCGCGTTGTCGTGAAGCCGCTCGAAGAAGCGGAGCAGATGCGCGGTGGGCTGTATATCCCGGATACCGCGAAGGAAAAGCCCCAGCAGGGCGAGATCGTCGCCGTAGGCCCGGGCAAGTACGAAGACGGAAAGCTGGCCCCGATGACCGTGAAGGTCGGTGACCGTGTGTTGTACGGCAAGTACAGCGGCACCGAAGTCACGATCGAGGGCGAGAACGTGCTCATTCTCCGCGAGTCGGATGTACTCGCGGTCCTCGCCTAATCGCTTTCGAGGATAGAACCGATGGCTGCCAAGGAACTAATTTTCAACGTTGACGCACGCGCAGCGCTCAAGCGCGGCGTCGATCAACTGGCCGATGCTGTGAAGGTGACCCTCGGTCCGAAGGGCCGGAACGTCGTCATCGACAAGAAGTTCGGCGCCCCGACCGTGACCAAGGACGGCGTCACCGTCGCCAAGGAAATCGAGCTCTCTGACCCGCTCGAGAA
>JBBSCZ010000136.1:0-8582 GCA_038249795.1 Gemmatimonadales bacterium
GGTGGGCGACTCTATCGAAACGACGGCGCGAAGTTCACCGATGTCAGTGCCGAGGCCGGAATCTTCGGTGGGATCGAAGGCTACGGGCTCGGGCTGGTGGTCAGCGACCTGAATCAGGACGGCTGTCCCGACATCTACGTTGCGAATGACTTCCAGGAGCAGGACTTTCTCTACTACAACAGCTGCCGCAAGACCTTCACCGAAAGCATCGCGCGTGCTACTGGGCACACCAGCCGCTTCTCGATGGGCGTGGATGCCGCCGATGTGAACAATGACGGTCGCCCTGACATCGTGGTGGGCGACATGCTCCCCGAGCGTGAGGAGATCCTCAAGAGTTCGGCAAGCTCGGAGAGTTACAGCCTGTTCAAGCTGCGCGTGCGCGCCGGCTACCATCCGCAGTACGCGCGCAACACGCTGCAGCTGAATCGGGGCGGTGGACGGTTCAGCGAGATCGCGTTCCTGGCGGGCGTCGAGGCCACCGACTGGACCTGGTCGCTGCTCTTCGCTGACTTGGACAACGATGGCCTGAAGGACCTGTTCGTGACCAGCGGCATTTTCCGCCGGCCCAATGACCTGGACTACATCAACTACATCGGCAACGAGTCGGTGCAGGCGTCGCTGGCCAATGGTGTGACGCGTGAGAACATCGCGCTGCTGAAGCAGATGCCGACGGTGCCGGTGGTAAACCACGCCTACCGCAATGATGGCGATCTCCAGTTCACCGACATGGCGAGTGCCTGGGGCCTGGCGCGGCCCGGTTACTCCAACGGCGCGGCCTACGCGGACCTGGACAACGATGGTGCGCTCGACCTGATCGTGAACAACTACGACGCACCAGCCTCGATCTTCCGCAATCGCTCGCGTGAGCGTTCGGCGAACGGGTGGCTGACAATCGCGCTGCGCGGAGCGGGGAAGAACACCGCCGGACTTGGCACCAAGGTGCGCATCGTGCAGGGCGCACGGCAGCAGTACCTCGAGCAGAGCCCAACGCGCGGTTTTCAGTCGTCGGTGGACCAGCGTCTGCATTTCGGCCTCGGCCGCGACTCAGTCATCGATTCGCTGATCGTGATCTGGCCCGACCGCCGCTATCAGGTGCTCACCAACGTCGCGGGCAATCGTCGTCTCACGCTCACGCAGGCCGAGGCGCGCAGTCGCTGGGACTACACCCGTGGCGTCACTGGCTCAGCGGTCTTCAGCGACATCACCGACAGCGTCCGTACGGGCTACGCACACGTCGAGAACGACTTCGATGACATGGATCGCGAGCCGCTGATGCCGCATCTGCTTTCGGCCGAAGGGCCGGCGCTGGCGGCCGGCGACGTGAACGGCGACGGGCTCGACGATCTCTACGTGGGTGGCGCCAAGTGGCAACCGGGTCGCCTGATGTTGCAGCAGGCGAATGGCGCATTCATCGCCTCCGACTCGGCGGTGTTCGCTGCCGACAGCATCACCGAAGATGTCGACGCCGTCTTCTTCGACGCCAACGGTGACGGCAAGCCTGACCTGTACGTGGTGAGCGCCGGCAACGAGTTCTGGGGCGCGATGAGGGAATTGAAGGATCGGTTGTACATCAATGATGGCCGCGGTCGTTTCACGAAGTCGACGAACGGGCTCCCTGACTTTTTCGAGAATGGCTCCTGCGTGGTGCCCGGCGACTACGATGGCGACGGCGACCTCGACCTGTTCGTGGGCAGCCGCGTGGTCACACGCGCGTATGGCACGTCGCCGAAGAGTCACCTGCTGCGCAACGATGGCCGCGGTCGGTTCACTGACGTGACCGATCAGGTGGCACCTGCGCTGCTCACCGCCGGCATGGTGACCTCGGCGGCGTGGATCGATCCGGATGGCGACGGCAAGCGTGACCTCGTCGTGGTCGGTGAGTGGACGCCGGTGCGCCTGTTCCGTCAGCAGGGTGGACGCTTCGTCGACCGCACGGAGGAGGCGGGGATCGGCGACAGTGAAGGCTGGTGGAACCACGTGAGCGCCGCCGACGTCAACGGTGATGGGCGCGCCGATCTCGTGCTCGGCAATCAGGGCCTCAACTCGTACATCTCCGCGTCGCGCACGCAGCCGGCCGAGATGTACGTGTTCGACTTCTTCGACAACGGCACGCTGGAGCAGATCATCACCTTCTACAAGCGTGGCGTGAGCTATCCGCTCGCCACCCGCGACGAGATGGTGAAGCAGATGCCGGCGCTGCGTGCAAAGTTCACGACCTACAAGGCCTTTGGTGCCAGCCGTGTGCAGGACATCCTGCCGGCGCAGGAACTGGCGAAGGCATCGGTGCTCACCGCGCGAACCTTCGCCAGTGCGGTCGCCATCAGCGATGCGCAGGGGAAATTTGTGCTGAAGCCGTTGCCGGTCGAGGCACAGTTCGCACCGGTGTACGCCACGCTGGTTCGTGACTTCGATGGTGATGGCAAGGTCGACATCCTGCTCGGTGGCAACCGGACGGGCGCGCCGCCGATGCTCGGTCAGTCCGACGCCAGCTTCGGGCTGCTGCTGCATGGCAACGGCGACGGCACCTTCGCTGCGGTGGACATGCTGCAGAGCGGTGTCGACGTGCGCGGTGAGATCCGTCACATGCAGCTGGTACGCCGTGCCGATGGGCGCACCACCATCGCGATCGCCCGCAACAACGATCGACTCGCATTCCTCCGGGTACGACAGTGAGCCTGCGGCCTTGCGCCGCTCCTTCAGCCGCACGACGCATGCGCACCCACATCACAATGACTCTCATTGCGGCCTTGATCGCAGCCTGCACGCCCTCATCGAAGCGTGCTGCCGACAGCACCGCACCGGGCGATCGGGTCGTCGACGCCGGCATTCACCCGGCCTGGTCGAAGAACGCGGTGATTTACGAGGTGAACATCCGGCAGTACACGCCGGAGGGTACCTTCGTCGCCTTTCAGAAGCAGCTGCCTCGCCTTCGCGCGCTCGGTGTCGACGTGCTCTGGTTGATGCCGATCCAGCCGATCGGAAAGCTGAACCGGAAAGGCACGCTCGGCAGCTACTACTCGATTTCGGATTATACCGCATTCAATCCGGAGTTCGGCAGCCAGGCTGATTTCAATGCGCTGGTCGACGCGGCGCATGCACAGGGCTTCAAGGTGATTCTCGACTGGGTGGCGAATCACACCGCCTTCGATCACGCGTGGACCACTGCGCACAAGGAGTGGTACACGCTGAAGTCCGACGGCTCCATCTCTCGTGCCATCGACGGCGACGGCAAGGAGACCGACTGGAGCGACGTGGCTGACCTGAACTACGCGAGTGTGCCGATGCGCGAGGCGATGATTGCCGAGATGCGCTGGTGGCTCGAGCAAACCGGGATCGACGGTTTCCGCTGCGACATGGCGGGGCTGGTACCGAACGATTTCTGGACCGAGGTGCGCACCGCCCTCGACCCGGTGAAGAAGGATCTTTTTTTTCTGGCCGAGTGGGAGACTCCGGCGGCGCACCGCACCTTCGACGCGACGTACTCGTGGGAGGTCTTCCACCTGATGAACGACATCGCCTCTGGTAAGGAGCCCGCCACGCGCCTCGACACGGTGCTTTTGAAGGAGGACACGCTTTTTGCGGCCGGGGACTACCGGCTCCGCTTCACGTCCAACCACGACGAGAACAGTTGGGCGGGAACGGAGTTCGAACGGATGGGCGCCAACCATCAGCCAGCGTACGTGGTCAGCGCACTCCTCGCTCGCTCAATGCCGCTGCTCTACTCGGGTCAGGAAGCGAGCTTCAATCGTCGCCTGCAATTCTTCGAAAAGGATTCGATCGATTGGACTGGCCCATCACTGGCCGATTTTTACAGCGCCATCTTCCGTCTGCGTCACCAGCACGAGGTGCTCTGGAGCGGGTCGTGGGGCGCCCCGCAGGTCCGTCTCGTCACCGACCATGCAGACAAGGTCTACGCCTTCTCCCGCGCCCGCGGCAGCAGGGCCGTCGTGGTGCTCGCCAACTTCAGCGACGTGCCGTTGTCAGTCCGCTACGCCGCCTTCGCGCACCCTGGATCGTACAGTGACTGGTTCAGCAAGACCCCGCTCACGCTTCTTCAGGACGGCACCATCGACATCCCGCCGCACGGTTACCGGGTGCTCGTGAAGTAGCTGCACTTCAGCTCTCCGGTTTCAGCGTCGCGAAATCGCGTAGTCCCGGGAAATGACGATGTCGGCGAGTTCGATCTGTCTGGCGATGATGGAGTGTTCGATCTCGAGCACCTGCGTCACGAACGGGGCGTCGATGTCGCGGTTGCGAGCGCGGCGGGCATCGGCAGTGGCTTCGTAGGTCGCCTGGAGAAAGACGCGCACGTCGGCATCGTCGATCATCAGCACGTACGTGCCTTCGACCACCAGCACCTCGCATCCGTCGAGTACAATCGCGCGGGTGTCGAAGCGGTTGGCAGAATAGTTCACCGTCGGGCTGGTAATCGATGGCTCGCCGGCGCGGAACGCCGAGATGTGGCGCAGGATCATGTCCATCTGCACTTCCTGCGGACCCACGCTGGTGATGTCCTGCTCGCGGAACTCGTGGGTGGTGCGCGGGGCGCGGAGAAAGTAGTCGTCCTGATGGATGATCGCCGTGCCGATGCCGTCGCGGTTCAGCACGGCAGCGAGATCGAGCGCCGTCACCGACTTGCCGCTGCCCGATTCACCTGCGACCGCAATCACCGTTCGCGTGCCACGCGGAATGCCGAAGTCGCGGCGCAGAAGCGCCAGCAGGCGCTCGGCGCGTTCGATGTACATCGACTCGGGCACGATACCGTCGGCCATGCTCATGACGAGAAGAGGACGCGAGTGGCGTCGCGCGACGCATGTTCCATGAAGACGATGCCGGTGGCGGAGTAGGCCATCTGCGGTGTGCCGAGCGACTCGCCCGTGGTGCCGTGGAAATACTCCTCGAAGCCGAAGGTCGGAGTGCGCGTGAGTTGCGCCCCAGTCAGCGTCGTCAGTTGCGTGAGCGCCTCGTCGCGGCCCGTGTGCGCCAGTGCGAGTGCCAGCCAGCCGAGCCAGATCGGCCAGATGCCGCCGTTGTGATATTCGTGCGGGCGGTTGCGGAAATCATGCAGGTGATAGCGGCTGAGCGGCTCCCAGTCGGCGTCGCCCGGCACGATGACAGGAGCGAAGGCCGGTGGCAGCTTGTCGGCGTCGAGAAAGGTGGTCGTGATCCACTCCATCGCTGCCGCGCTCATTGTCGGCGCGATGTCCGAGAGCGCCAGCAGGCTGCAGGCGGCGAGGTCGAAGATGTTGCGACGCCCCACGGGCGTGAACGAGGCCACCGGGTGACAGGCGTCGCTGCGCACGTCGGGCCAGTACGATTCGTCGATGCGTGCCGCGATCTGCGCGGACTTCTCCACCCATCGTCGCTCGTCGTAGGTGACGCCGAGCAGGCGAAGCGCCCAGGCCCGCAGCACCTGATCGTAGAGGATGTAGCCGTCGTAGATGTATTCGTCGGCCCAGTTGCCGCCGGTCGGAATGTAGATCAGGTGGCGCCCGTTGTACTCGAGCGCATCGAGCACGCGCACGGCGGCGCGGACGGACGGCTCGAAGTCGGCCGGATCGATCGCGCCCTGCCGGGCCGCCAGCGCCACGCCGAGCAGGTACCAGGTGGCGCCATCGATGCGTGGGGCGAGGGAGCCGAAGCTCACGTGCGGCGGCTGGCCGTCACGGAGCTCGAAATTCGACGCCACCTGACCCACTGCACCCTGCGTGTCCCTGAGCCCCTCCAGCGTGCGCACCAGCCCCGTGGTGATCCCTTCGTCGCCAAGGAGCAGGCCGGCGATACCCGCCATTACGCCGTCGCGCGAAAAGATGGCGCGATAGTTCGCGTTGCTCGCCTGTGAGGCGTGGATACCGTGCGGGCCGCTCAGGGTGCGGAGTAGCGTAACGGCATCGGTATAGTGGGGGACGGTCAGGATCGCCTCGGCGCGCGTGAGTCGGGTCTGGTAGCTGTGTCGAACAGTGGCGCGGCACCGGCAGGTCAAGCATCATGGCGCACGGTCGCACGTGCCGCTGAAACTTACGTGCCGTGGAATGCGGCAGCCCGCTGGTCGTGACCGTGCCCTCTGCGTACACTGGCAGCGGCACCGCACCGGCGGCCGCTGATTGCCAGCCGCTCCGATCACGCGAACGAGGCACCATCGATGGCGAGCATGTCCAGCGTTCCGAAGCCAAAGATGAGCTTCGGGCAGATCGTGAACATGAACATCGGGTTCTTCGGAATCCAGTACAGCTTCGGGCTGCAGCAGGGAAACATGAGCCCGATCTACCGCTATCTGGGCGCGGACGAGGCCACCCTCCCCTTTCTGTATCTCGCGGGCCCGATCACGGGGCTGATCGTGCAGCCGATCGTCGGCGCCATGAGCGATCGCACGCTGAGCCCGCGCGGACGGCGGACGCCGTACTTCCTGATCGGCGCGATTCTCTGTTCACTGTCGCTGTTCGCGATGCCGTTCAGCCGTACGATCTGGATGGCGGCAGGCATCCTCTGGATTCTCGATGCGGCGAACAACATCACGATGGAGCCATATCGCGCCTATGTCACCGACCGGCTCGACGGGGCCCAGACCTCCCTCGGCTTCCTGACACAGAGCGCATTCACTGGACTGGGACAGACGCTGTCGTACATCACACCCTCGCTGCTGGTGTTCATGGGGATGAATCGCGACGCGGTGAACGATCGCGGCATCCCGACCATCACGATGCTGGCGTTCATGATGGGCGCGGCGTTCTCGATCCTGTCCATACTCTGGTCGGTGAAGACCACGCCGGAGTTGCCGCTGTCGGCCGACGAGCGTGCGCGCATCGAGGCCATGCCGCGTGGTATCGGGCACACGCTGCGGGAGATCGGCGAAGCCGTCCGTGACATGCCCACCACCATGCGACAGATGGTGGCGATGAAGTTCTTTCAGTGGTACGCCATGTTCTGCTACTGGATCTACATCGCGCCGGCGCTCGCCATGACGCTGTTCCAGACCAGGGATCCGCTCTCGCCCGGCTTTCGCGAAGCGGGGCTGGTGGTGGGGCAGGTCGGCGCGTTCTATAACTTCATCGCGTTCATCGCCGCCTTCGCCATGATTCCGTTCACACGCCGGATCGGGGCGAAGTGGATGCACGTGCTCGCGCTCGTCGCCGGCTCGGTCGCAATGCTGGCAATACCGTCGATCGAGAGCCGCACGCTGCTCTTCGTGCCGATGCTGGGCATCGGAATCTGCTGGGCCAGCATGATGGGCAATCCGTACGTGATGCTCTCCGATTCGATCCCCAGGGATCGTGTCGGGGTGTACATGGGTGTCTTCAACATGTTCATCGTGATACCGATGCTCATCCAGAACGTGACGTTGCCTTTCCTGTATGAACCGCTGCTTGGCGGCAATCCGGCCAACGTCATCCGGCTCGCCGGTGCGCTGCTCGGCTGCGCCGCAGTGGCGTGTGCGTTCGTGACTGTCTCACCCCCGCGCAACGCGGGAGAGGTACGCTTCGCTTCCGCAGGAGGACACTGATGCTTCACGATGCAGTGACTCGTCTCGCCGGTGCATGTCTCGCCGGTGCACGGCCCGCCGTTTCCGCTCTGACCCTGGCTGGCGCGCTGCTGTTCGCTGGCTGCAAGACCGTCACGCAGACCACGTTCGAGGTCGTGCGCAGCCCGGTACCTGTCCTCGGATATGATCCGGCTCGTGATCTCGGCCCGCTCTTTCACGATGCGCAGATGGCGCGCCTGTTCACCGATTCGAAGACCCTCGTCGATGCCCGCCCGCTCGAAGCTCCTGCTGCACTCGCGGCGCGCTATCTCGCGGAACGCACGCAGCCGGGCTTCAGCCTGCAGACGTTCGTGGGTCGCTGGTTCGCGCCGCCGGCGCCTGCGCCGAGCCCCGTGGGCAGTGCCACGAGCACCGGCATGGAGCAGCACATCCGCGATCTCTGGCCGTTGCTCACGCGCGCAGCCGATACCGCCGATGCGCGCTCGTCGTTGCTGCCGCTGCCCAAGCCATACGTGGTGCCGGGCGGTCGTTTTCGTGAAATTTACTACTGGGATTCGTACTTCACGATGCTCGGCCTGGTGGAGAGCAAACGCACGGATCTCGTCGGCAACATGCTCGACAACTTCGCGCATCTGATCACGACGGTCGGGCACATCCCGAACGGCAACCGCACCTACTATCTGAGCCGCAGTCAGCCGCCATATTTCGCGGCGATGGTAGGCCTGTATGCCACGGCCACCGACACGGGCAAGGCGCTCACGTATCTGGATGCGATGGTGGCGGAGCACGACTTCTGGATGGATGGTGCGTCCGCACTGAAGCCGGGAACGGCGAACCGTCGGGTGGTGCGCATGAAGAGCGGTGCGCTGCTGAATCGGTACTGGGATGACCGGCCCGAGCCGCGTCCCGAGTCGTACCGCGAAGATTTCGAACTGGGCCAGCAGCTCCCGGCCGCGAAGCGCGAGGCGCTGTTCCGCAACATTCGCGCGGCCGCCGAGAGCGGGTGGGACTTCTCGAGTCGCTGGATGCGAGACACCACCGACCTGAAGACGCTCGAGACCACGGATCTCATTCCGGTTGATCTCAACAGCCTGATGTACCA
>JBBSCZ010000137.1:0-8551 GCA_038249795.1 Gemmatimonadales bacterium
GCCCCAGAACATCACGCGTAGCGCCCCGACCCACACCGCCGCGCCTCCCACGCGTGCGGCGAGCGCACCCAGTACGGCGAGCAGTGCAAGCGCACTCGTCGTCACCAGCGCCGGGAGCAGCGTCGCGGGAGCCACGGCTGCTACCGCCACCGGAAGCATCGCGCCCACGGCGAAGTCGGCGCGGAGCCATCCAATCCGTGTGGTGCGATGGATTTCGAGGTGACGCATGTGCTTGCCAATGGTGACGAGAGCGTGGCGGGTGGCATAGTCGTTCAATCATCATCGTCACTGCGCTGACTCGTGAGGGGAGCGGGCCCCACAACGCCCGCACCGCTGCCGGCAGTCTTGACGTAGGCGCTGGCCGCGCCATGCGTGTACACCAGCTCACCACCGGTGTGGCCCACGCGGTAACCCGCCACCAGCAGCAAAACCGATCCGGCCGTGGCGACGAGTCGGGCCGGGGCCGCGATTCGGCCTGGCAGCAGTCCGGCACTCGCGACCACGAGCACGCCCACCGAGAGCCAGAGGAAGTTGTCGGCCGCCTCCTCATGGCCGTCCAGCGCCGCTTCCGGGACCACGCGCTCGACGCGATCCTCCTGATCCTCGCCGGTCTCGCTGGAGGCCCAGGCACTGGCCGAGAGTGCGAGCAGCACCGCCACCGCCACGCTCCAGATCTTCCGCGGTACCATGCTCCGTCGCGCCACGATCACGGCACCGACGGCGAACAGCGGTGCGAGCACTGCCAGCGCCATCGGCAGGTGAACGATGGCAGGATGCAGCGGGTCAGGAATCAGGGATGCGAGCGACGCGAGCATGGCGACCTCCAGAACGTGTTGCGAGGCGGGAGAGTCCCGCGCTCACACTCTCATCATCATCGGTCGACGGCATCACTCCCATCCGACAACTGTTCGGTAGGCGGCGAGTCGTACATTTGTGTGAGGTCGTCGCGCGGATGCGTGATGACTTGCCCGTACCTTGCGTGTGGAGAACCGATGCGGATGAACCACGATGACGCCGCGCGTGAGGAGCGGAGGCTGAGGCCGCTCGTGCTGGCGGTGCTGGTCATCGTCGTCGTCGGTGGCGCATTCGATCTGTATCTGGATGGTTTCGACTCGTGGTTGTCGCTGCATGTCATCGTCGAGGCAGGCTTGATGGCCATCAGTGCATCGGTTGGCGTTCTGCTGTGGCGCGTGTGGCGGCGCACTGCCGTCACATTGGCCGACGCCGAGCGATCGCTCGCGGCCAGCGAGGTCGACCGCCACGCGTGGCAGGGGCGTGCCGAACAGGCGTTGCACGGCCTGGCGCATGCGATCAGCGAGCAGTTCGATACCTGGCAGCTCACGCCGGCTGAACGCGAGGTGGCGCTGTTGCTGCTGAAGGGCCACGGTCACAAACAGATTGCCTTTCGTACGTCGCGCAGCGAGAGCACGGTGCGGCAGCATGCCGTGGCGGTCTATGGGAAGTCGGGTCAGGGCGGGCGCGCAGAACTGGCGGCCTTCTTTCTCGAGGGGCTGATGCTCCCCTCCGGAACGCCGGCACCGTAAGGCGCGCGCACCGCGCTGAGAGGATCCGACATGTGTGCCGATCCAATGCGGCTGCACAGGTGTCGGATGGTGGCGGGCAGCGCACTGGCTGATGCTGCAGGTGAGCCCGGGGCGTGTCCCGGGAACAACCTCACCGAGGCCCAACGCCATGACAGCACCGACGGATCTGATCACCCACGACGGCAGGTCAGTGCCAGCGCCTGACACCACCGCGAGCGCGTCGAATTGCCCGCTTCGTCTCGACCGCCGCACCTTCCTGCGGACTGCCTCGCTGGCGGTAGCCGGCTCGCTCGTGGCAGCGGGTCTGGCGCCGAGCGATGCATTTGCCGGAGCAGTCCATGACCTGACGGCACTCGCCAGTGGGGGAATGGAGCGGTCCTACCCCGTGCCAGCCACCGACGGCGTCTGGGTCGATCGGGACGGCAACGTCGCACTGGCTCGCGTGGGCACGCATCTCTTCGCCTTTTCGCTCGAGTGCCCGCACCGCGGGCGCACGCTGCAGTGGATCCCCTCGGAGCAGCGGTTCTATTGCGCCAAGCACAAGGCACGCTTCACGTCGGACGGTGCCCATGCGAGCGGACGTCGCACGACGGAGCTCGATCGCTTTGCGATCCGACGTACCTCGGCCGGCGTCGTGGTGCAGCTCGATCAGGCGTTCGCATCTGACACCAACCCGTCAGCGTGGGCTGCTGCCGAGCTGTCGCTGTAGCTGCTGCGTGGGTCGTGGCACAGGCACCCATACCGATACCTGCCCGGGCGTGCACACGAATTCCCCGCAGGAGTCGGCATCGGTCTCCACCACCCCGACCACGTGACCGGTGATGTCGTGGAAATGCACCCGCGGCAGGCCCACCTGCATCCGCTTCACGCCCGCCTCGCCAATGCTCATGACCACCGCCATCCCACCCGGATGGGCCTCGTCGCCCGCACGCGTCCAGCCGATGCATTGCGGGTCATCGAAGTGATCCTCCTGCGCGCCCCAGGCATGCGTCTGTCGCGCGGCGAGAAAGCGATCCACCAGAAACTGGTGCGGTGCGAGACTGATGTCGCAGGTACCGCCATCGTTGTCGGTATCGGAATATTCAGCGCCAAAATAATCGGCGTGGAAGATGCAAGGATAGCCTTCGCGACGCAGCAGGATCAGCGCGTACGCCAGCGGCTTGAACCAGGGCTCCACGACACTCTCCAGCGACTGTAACGGCTGCGAGTCGTGATTCTCCACCATGGTCACGGCGAGCTGCGGGTCACGCTGCACCAGCGTGTCGTCGAAGATGGTGCGCAGGTCGTACTGTCCGCCCGAGGTGCTGGCGAGGTGGAAGTTGTGATGCAGCGGTGCGTCGAACAGCGACATGCACCGCTGCGTGATCGTGATGAACTGCTGCAGCGCGTCCACGTCGTACGACCAGTACTCTCCGACGGCGAAGAGTGGCCGACCGGTGCGCTCGCTGACCGTCTCGAGCCAGTCCCGGAAAAAGGTGGCTTCCACATGCTTCACGGCATCAAAGCGGAATCCATCCACGCCGGTGGTGTTCACGAACCACTCGCCCCATCGTGTCAGCTCGCCGCGCACCTCGGGATGACTCGTGTCGAGATCGCAGCCCATCAGATAGTCGTAATTGCCGAGCTCCGAGTCCACGTTGCCGTCGAACTGCTTGTCCTTCAGCAGATACACCCGCGTGCCACTGCCGTCGTCCTGATCCACGGCGGTGAAGTGATGCCAGTGCCACTGCATCGGCGAGTGCACACCGGCACGTCCCGGAAAGCTGAAGTGTGTCCAGGCGCGAATCATGGTCGGCTCGCCGACGGGCACCGTGCGATCGCCGGGATCGAAGGGCGTGGCCTCGACATCCTCTTCGGCGTCGGCGCCCATCTTGTGATTGAACACCGCATCGGCATAGATGCGCAGGCCGGCGTCTCGCGCGGCGGCGCAGGCCGCCAGCAACTCAGCGCGCGTGCCGTACTTCGTGCGTACCGATCCCTTCTGGTCGAACTCTCCGAGGTCGAACAGGTCGTACGTGCCGTACCCCACTTCACTGGCGCCACTGATGCCTTTGTAGGCCGGTGGCAGCCACAGTGACGTGATGCCAAGCCCGACCAGTTGCGCTGCGTTTTGTGCAACTTCACGCCAGAGGCTGCCATCCGCCGGCGAGTACCAGTGGAAGTACTGCATCATGACGCCGTTCGTCTCTGACACGTTTTCAGATCGATTAGAGTGGTTTCGCGACCTCGCCAGTCTCGCGGACCAAACGTATCTGCACGGCCAAGGGTGCCGCACGTCTAGATGGCTGGAACCCTCGACAGCATCTCTTCGAACGACTCGATCACCGTCGCACCGGTGTCACCCGCCAGACTGTCGACCTTCGGTTCGATGACGAAGCGATAGTCGGCACTGCGAAGCATCGCCGCATCGTTGACGTTGTCGCCGAAAGCCCATACCTCTGCCACCTGTGGCAACGCCGGATCCTCCCGGAAGCGCGCCACCACATGGCTCTTGCAGAGCGCTGCTCCGTTGTCCCGACTCATCGACAGAAAGGCTGGGTTGAGCTGCAGTTTCCCGGTGAAGGTGTCATTGTCGAAATGGAGTACGTGCGCCAGCGCGAAGTCGGCAAAAATACGACGCCGGATGATGTCGGCGGCCACCAGCCAGCTGTCGCTGATGACGCCGACCATGAAGTCGGCGCGACGCATCGCGCGCACGAAGTCGATCACGCCCGGGCGCAGCTGCATTGCGTGGGCGACCTTCTCGAACTGCCCGCGATGCACGAACCGGAACAGCCCGGCGATTGCCTCGCTCCGCGTCGCCGCATCGTTGTTCGGTGAGTCGAGCAGGCCGGCCAGCGCCTCCTGCTGCCCGGTGGCCGCCGCCAGCTCCTGCACGAAGCGTCCCGTCGTGATGGTGCCGTCCATGTCCAGCAGCAACAGACGTGAGCGTCCTCGCCGCCGGGTCAGTATGGATTCCATGCTCCCGGCGGCCTGTCGCTGGCCCTCGTACATCGCGGTGATCTGTTCCACATGCAGGCGGCCTGCATGCCGCGCACGCACGTAGATGACCCGCGACACTTCGGTGGCCATGAGCGCGAGATCCAGCAGTGGCTGGCTGTCGTTCTCCAGCGAGCCGACGTCGACCTCGGCGAGCCGCGCTCCCGCCGAGCACGCATCGATCAGCAGGCCCACGTCCACGCCGTAGCCGTCCTCGAAGTTGAGACTGCGCAGCAGTGAGGTGCGCGCTGCGATCAGTCCGCCGAGCGGCTGCGCGAAATGCGACACTTCCGGAAAGAACACCTTCAGCATCGGCTTCGCGGTGAGCTCCGTCACGCGTCCACCCGAGCGACCAAAGCGCGCCTTCACGAAATCAGCGGTGTCCTCGACCAGCGGCCGGCAGAGGTCGGAGACGATGCCATCGCGCAATCCGGCCAGATCGCCGTCGAGGTAGACGATGAGATCGTGCGCTGCGGCCAACGCGCCATCCTTCATCGAGGCGCCCTTGCCGAGCAGGGTGCTCTGGACGACTCTGGCTCCGGCGTCGCGCGCGAGCTGCGCGGTCTCGTCGATCGAACTGTCATCCACCACCACCACCTCGGCGGTGGCCTCGTCGGCCAGTGCATGGCGCACGACCGAAGCGATCCGGGCGGCCTCGTTGAGGGCGGGGATCACGACCGTGCAGCAGCGATGCGGGCGAGTGGACGATGATGTGGCAGTGGTGCCGGCTCCATGATGCGGGTGTGCGGGCTGCGTCATGCGGCGCCGCGGCCGAGGTGAAGCATTGCTGTTCTCCGTACGCGATGGTCATCCGGCACTGGCTGCATGCCAGAAACCGGCAATTGGAGTTTAGCGCCCGATCGTCCCGCGACGCACTGGGGACCTCGCAAAATCCGCTGCTGTTCCTGATACCGTGGTCAGCAGTGCCGCGTGTCACGCACCGACCGTCGCTGCCACGTTCGCATCTCGCAGGGCTGATCTGACGCCGCCGGCGGCGCCTGCGGTACGCGTCGTGCACCGAAGAGCTGCAGCGCTCCGTCAGTGCGCACCAATCACCGGTGTGCCGGCGCCATACTGCTTCGTTCACCTGCACCACAGGTTCCGATATGTCGTCCACTACCGCGCACGAGCCGTACGTTGCGACCGCCCCCCGTGCCAAGTCGTCTCTGATCTGGATCGTCGTGGCTGCGATCGTCGGATTCGGCGTGGCGTTCACGATCCAGCAGTTTCGTCTATCGAATCTGCAACGCGACGTGGCGAGCGTCTCGACGGCGTGGCGCATCGCCCAATTGGAAGCGACACTCGGCGGGGCCGTGATCGATGCGCAGGCCGGGCGCCTCGAGGATGCGCGCCTGCAGGCCAGCGCGTTCTACACCGGCCTCCAGCGCGACCTGCTGCCGCGTCTCGATCAGCCGCAGCGCGATTCACTGCGCACGCTGCTGGTCACACGTGACTCGGTGATCACGGCCCTCGCGCGCAGCGATCCGGGATCCGCCGGCGCCCTGGAGGCGATGCTGGTGCGCGCTCGATCGACCATGCGCGCGGTGAGTGGCGATACGGCCACGTCTGCCAGCGGAGGCTGATCGCAGCGGTGTTGTTCGGTACCGCTGCATCGCGCAAGGGTGAATTGCCCTTCATCAAAAACGTGAATGCCTGACTGGTGCGAGAGCACCGCTTCCGGACACCTTGCATCATGATCTCGAAATCATCCATACCTACTTCGCCGATGCGCCTTCACGTCCGATTGGCGCTGTGCTGCCTCGTACCGGCTCTGTTCGCCGTGCCTCGGGTGGCGCGGGCGCAATCGGGTGAGGGGCTGGCGAAAGCGGTCAGCGAAATGGAGCGACTGGACGCGATGAGGTCTGGGTTGGCCGCCACCTTCGCGCAGTCCGGTGCCCCGGCCGACCTGGCCGCTTTCGGTCGCGTGTGCAAACCGGTCGGCATGGGCATGCAGCAGGCTGCCGCCGCCAATGGCTGGACGGCGCGACAGGTGGCCGTGAAATTCCGGAATCCGGCGAACGAAGCCGATGCCGAGGCCGTCGCACAACTCGAGCGCTTCGCGACTGACTCGCTGCTGCGCGCGCTGATCCTGAATACGAGCCAGAACGGCCAGCCCGGCGTGCGATACCTGCGGCGCATCACGGTCGAGTCATCGTGTCTGCTCTGCCACGGTGAGCGCGCCAGCCGTCCGGCGTTCGTCACGGCGAACTACCCGCAGGACCGCGCCTTCGATTTCCGCGTCGGCGACCTGCGCGGGGCGTACAGCGTCTTCATCCCGAGCCCGCGCTGAGCCACCGGCAGGAGAACTTTCAGTCACCGCGCAACCGCGCGTCACCCTCCCCGCTGCTATGCTCCAGTCGGGCACAGGCCCTGCGGCTGGTCCGCTGACCTTGCCATTTCTCGCGATTGGGCGGAGCGTTCAAGCATGCACCAGCACTCCCTGACGTGGATGCGGGCCATCGTGGCCAGCGTATTGAGCTTTGCAGTGCTCGTACTGGTGTTTTTGTACATACCGCATTGGATCCTGACGGTGCTGCACTCCCCATCGCGCGACATCCGCGTCTGGATGGCCACCGGCTGGATCGCGCTCGCGCTCGGCGCCTCCTGTTACGCCGGCTGGCGTGCGACAGGAAGCGGCGGCGCATCCCCGCCATCGCGGCTCCAATGAGCGTTCGCGCCGATTTCGGACCAATGGTGCAGGGTACGCCCGCTCCGTGTCGTGCAGGTTGCCCGGTCGGGACCGACGCGTCCGCCTATGTCGCTCTCATGGATGAGGGGCGCTTCGCCGACGCCTACGACGTGGCGCGGAAACCGAATCCATTCGCCTCGGTTTGCGGTCGAGTCTGCTCGGCGCCCTGCGAACGCTCCTGCCGCCGCGGTGTGATCGATGTCGCGATCTCGATCCGCGCACTGAAGCGCGTGCTCTGTGATGCCCATGGCGCCGAGCAGGGTACAGCTTCGCGCTGGATGCGCGCGGTGGGCCAGGTGCCCCCCGCCACGCGCGGCTCGGTGGCGATCATCGGTGCGGGGCCCGCGGGGCTCACAGCCGCGCATGACCTCCGCATCGCCGGTTTCGCCGTCACCGTGTTCGAGTCCATGTCACACGGCGGCGGCATGATGCGATACGGCATCCCCGCTTTCCGTCTGCCCCGCGAAGTGCTCGACGCCGAGATCGATGCCATTGCGTCGCTCGGTGTCGAGATCCGGCTCGGGTGCGCGATCGGGCGCGACGTGACGTTTGCCGAGCTGCACACGCAGCATGATGCGGTGCTGGTGACCGTGGGCTGTCAGCGGGGCCGCACCATGCAGGTGCCCGGTGTGAACTTGCCGGGAGTGATCCGCGCCGTGGATTTCCTGCGCGAAGGCCCCACGTCGGTCGGCGACTGCACGGAGGGTGCGATGGTCGTCATCGGTGGTGGCAGCGTGGCCTTCGATGCAGCTCGTAGTGCCTGGCGCGCGCAGGCTACGAGCAAGTGGGACGGCCAGACGGTGGTGGACGTGGTGCGCAGCGCCGTGCGCGGTGGTCAGGGGTCGGTCACGATGGTCTCGCCGGAACGACGCGAGCAGCTCTCGGTGCCTTCCGAGGAACTGCACGAGGCGGTGGAGGAGGGCGTGATGCTGCGCGACGGGCATGGCGTCGTACGCATCCTTGGCGAGATGGCGGTGACCGGGGTCGAGGTGGCGCCGGTACAGTCGCTGTTCGATGCCGAGGGTCGCTTCAATCCATCGCTCGACCTCACGCAACGCACCACCATCGAGGCGACGCACGTGGTGCTCGCCATCGGTCAGCAGTCGGACACCGACTTCCTCGCCGACTTTCCATTGATCAAGCGCACGCCGTGGGGTGGCATTGCGGTGGATGGCACGCTGCGGTCGTCGGATCCGCGCGTCTGGGCCGCCGGCGACGTAGCCACCGGTCCCCGCGACCTGATCGACGCCATCGCGGCTGGCCAGCGGGCCGCGAAGTCGATCGTGCAGGCGTTGACGCCGGCTGATGCGCCCCCGATTGCGGTGGCCGCCGACACGCC
>JBBSCZ010000138.1:0-8507 GCA_038249795.1 Gemmatimonadales bacterium
ATCATGACCGATGCACGTTTTGCGCACACCGTGCGGATTCTCGAGACGCCCAAGCTCGACGACGCCACGCGGACCGATCGGCTGATGCTCAACCGGCTGCTCGCGCTGATTTGAGTACTGTCGGTTCGCGTTCGATGTGTGAACCACCGTCACGCGGAGCCCTGTCGATTCGAGACCGGCGGGTGGAACCCTCCGTGGTTCCGCAGCTGTGGTTCCGCTAGCTTTCCACCGATCCGCAGGATGCGTCCCACAGCCCTCGGGCCTCTGACACAGCCGCGTTTCCCTCAACCATTTCTGCCATATGGCTACGCAGACAGAGCCGCAGACCCGCTCGAGCGCCCACGGGCTTGCTGAGCAGGGCCTCACAGCCGGCGGCTCAGTACACTGGAACCTCGTTGCCCCGGAGCTGGTCCAGGCTGCGGTGCGCCGTGACGAAGGACAACTCGCCGACATGGGCCCGTTCGTGGCCGTGACGGCCCCACACACCGGCCGATCGCCCAAGGACAAGTTCATCGTTCGTGAGCCGAGCTCCGAAGCGAACGTCGACTGGGGCGTGGTCAACATGCCAATGGAGGAGTCGCACTTCGATACGCTCCTCGCCGACGTGCGCGAGTACCTGAATGCGCGCGACGAGCTGTTCGTCCAGGATCTCTACTGCGGTGCACACCCGGGCCATCGACTGAGCGTGCGCTACGTGACGCCGAATGCCTGGCACGCGCACTTCGTCCGCAACATGTTCATCCGTCCGGAGCTGCACGAACTGGCGCAGTTCGCGCCGAACTTCAGTGTGCTGCACGCTCCCGATTTTCAGGCGATCCCGGAAAAACACGGCACGCGCACCAGCACATTCATCATCGTACACATCGCACGACGCATGATCCTGATCGGCGGTACGCGCTACGCCGGTGAGTTGAAGAAGTCGATGTTCTCGATCATGAACTACCTGATGCCGACGCAGAACGTGCTGCCGATGCACTGCTCGGCCAACGTCGGACCGGCCGACGACTGTGCGCTGTTCTTCGGCCTCTCGGGTACCGGCAAGACGACGCTTTCCGCCGATCCGGAGCGCTCGCTGATCGGCGACGACGAGCATGGCTGGGCCGCCGACGGCGTGTTCAACTTCGAGGGGGGCTGCTACGCGAAGGTCATCAACCTGAGCGCCGAGCAGGAGCCCGACATCCACGCCACCACGCAGATGTTCGGTACGGTGCTGGAGAACGTCGTGCTCGACGATCAGCGTCGCGTGAAGTTCGCCGACCAGAGCATCACCGAGAACACGCGCGCCTCGTATCCGCTGCACTACATCAGGAATCATATGCCGAGTGGTCGCGGTGGACACCCGAAGCACGTGGTGTTCCTGACAGCCGATGCCTTCGGCGTCCTGCCGCCGATCGCGCGTCTCACGCCCGAACAGGCGATGTACTACTTCCTCTCTGGCTACACCGCGAAGGTGGCGGGCACCGAGACGGGCGTGACCGAGCCGCAGGCCACCTTCAGCGCCTGCTTCGGCGCCGTGTTCATGGTCTGGCATCCCACCAAGTACGCCGAGATGCTGGGCGAGCTGCTCACGCAGCACGATGCGAAGGTCTGGCTGGTGAACACTGGCTGGACCGGCGGGGCCTACGGCACCGGCAAGCGCATGAAGCTGTCATACACGCGCGCGATGGTGAAGGCGGCACTGGCCGGCACGCTGGACGACGCGCCGACCACCATCGATCCGATTTTCGGCCTCGCCATACCGGACGCAGTGCCCGACGTCCCGGCCGGGGTACTCGATGCGCGCGGGACCTGGAACGATGGCGCCGCCTACGACGCGCAGGCCCGCAAGCTCGCGGGCATGTTCCGCGAGAACTTCGGTAAATTCGGCGAGCAGGTCTCCGCCACGATTGCCGGTGCCGGCCCGAAGGGCTGACACTGCGCGGCGATTCAATAACTTGCACGAGGGTGTCCGGTTGACGGGCACCCTCGTCGTCTTTCTACCCCGGGCCTGCACGTGAAAGTCATCCGCGATCCGCTCTGGAACAACATCCGACTCGATCCGCTGGCGCTGTCGCTGGTGGATACGCCGGCCATGCAGCGGCTGCGATACGTGCGGCAGCTGGGCTACGCCTTCCTGGTCTATCCCGGCGCCACGCACACGCGGTTCGAACACGCACTCGGCGCGTATCACATGGCGCATCGCACCATCACGCTGCTGGCCGAACGTGGCGAGCTGGTGAACGTGGATCAGCGCGAACGCGATCTCACTGCGGCCGCGATGTTGCTGCATGACGTGGGGCACTATCCGTTCAGCCACGCGCTGGAAGAAATAGGTGCGCTCAATCACGAAAGCGCGGCAGCCCCGCGCATCACCACCGGTGGTGTCGCCGAGGCGCTGACGGCGGCGCTGGGTGCCGATGCGCCGGCGCGTGTGCTCGCGATGATGCACGGTACCGACACCGGCGCGCTGCAGGGACTCGTGTCGGGCTCCATCGATCTCGACAAGATCGATTACCTCAAGCGCGACGCGATGATGTGTGGCGTGCCGTATGGCGAGGTGGATGTGGACCGCCTGCTCGACAGCGTGGTCATCGTCAACGATCCCGGTACCGGTCGCGCCGGTGTCGGCATCATGGAAAAGGGGCTGAGCGCACTGGAGTCACTGCTCTTCGCCAAGTACCAGATGTACCGCAACATCTACTGGCATCACGCGGTGCGCAGTGCCACGGCGATGTACAAGCGGCTGGTGGACGATGCGCTGCAAAGCGGCGCGCTGCCGCTCGACGGCCTCGCCGACTGGACGGACGAGGGTCTCCTGCACGCCCTGCTGCCCACGGCGCCGCCGCTGCTGATGGCGCTGCGTGAACGCCGTCTCTACAAGCGCGTGGCGCAGTGGTCGGCCGCCGAGCTGGGCGACCAGGCCGGGGAGTGGATCGCGAGCGATCGGGCGCTGTCTGTGGCGGTCGAGGATCAGCTGGCCCGTGAGCTGGGGCTGGCTCCGGGTGAGGTGCTGCTCGATTACCCCGCCAAGACCCAGATGCTGGGCGTGGACCTGCCAGTCCTGCGACGTGGCGGTGCGGTGGAGCATCTGACCAGTGCGGGACTGGCTGGCGCCTTGAACCTTCCTGCCTTAAGTCAACAGTTGTATCACTCGGCACGCTGGCTGCGGGTCTTTGCCGTCAGTCGCGTTCCGGTGAACGTCACGCAGCTCTGGTCGCTGGTGACGAGTGATGCCGCGGCGCTGAAAGCTGCGCTCGCCGAAGGCCGTCCGCTCCTCGCCTGACCCCGGATGCTCAAGCCCCTCCGTTTTGCCCTCGTCATCGCCGGCCTCGCCAGCGTCAGCGCCTGTGACCAGATGTCCAAGGCGACGCCGCAGGAACGGGTGGGCTACCTGCGCGAGCTCGTGCGGGCGCGCACGGTGGCTCGTGACACCCTTCCGATCGACGGCTGCTCGGTGAACCGGTTCCTGGATGACGTGCCCGCGTGGCGCGATTCGCTCGATGCCTTGGAGTTGAGCACGATCGTGGACGTCACCCCATGCGACGCCGAGGGGCGGGCGGTGCCGGGACGGTTCGTGCTCATGGAGTGGCACAAGAACTGGAGCAGGGACTACGTGATCCGCGGTTCCACCGTGCCGTTCGACCTGGGCTACCGATTCACCGACGGTATTTTCGTGGGCCAGGAGCGCCTGGATAATCAGGCCTTCTTCGCCGGCACGGGAATGTCTGATTCGACGGCGGTACCAACCGGTGACTCGATGCGACGCGCTGGTCTGATGGCTGACTCGTCCGCTGCCTTCTCAGCGCCACGCGACTCGACCCGCCGGCGACGCTGATCACTGCCGGAGGCGGCGACTACGGTCGCGGACCGACCTTGTCGCGGCCGTGCGCATCGGCCAACGCGCGCCCGATGCCGCGATAGAACGCAGCGTCCTCGGGCTTCTGCTCGCCGTCGAGCGAGATCGCGGTTCGCTCGAGCGCGAACAGGATGTTGCCGAGATAGAGCTCCGCGAGCTCACTGACGCGCAGCGGCGCCGAGTCGTCAGGACTCGACGTGTTCAGCTCATCCTGCATCGACATCGGCTCAGCGCGCCGTGGCGATCTGAATGATCACGGCGGTGATGTTGTCCACGCCACCGGCCTTGTTCGCATCCCACAGCAACGCATCGACCATCGGTCCCGGCGACTTCCGCGCCGTGAGGATCTTCAGCAGGTTCTTGTCCTCGACCATGCCGGTGAGACCGTCGCTCGCCAGGAGGTAGAGGTCGCCATTCACCAGCTCGCCTTCGTAGATCGTGGGTTCGACATCGTTGGCCACGCCCACGCAGCGGGTGATGACGTTGCTGAACGGATGGTAGCGCGCCTGCTCGGGCGTGAGGTACCCCGCGTCGACCTGCTCCTGCACGTAGGAGTGATCGACGGTGATCTGCGTCAATGCGCCATCGCGAAGGCGGTAGGCGCGGCTGTCTCCCACATGCGCGATCATGTACTTCCCATCACCCACCACCATCGCGGTCAGCGTGGTGCCCATGCCATGCTTGTCGGGCTCTTCGATAGTCCGATTGAAGATTGCGCGATTCGCATCGAGCACGGCAGTCGCAGCAACCGTGCGCAGTCCGGAGAGAGGCAGCGACGAGGCACGCAGTGCGGCGCTCATGATATCGACCGCCATCGCACTGGCGACCTCACCGGCGGCGTGCCCGCCCATGCCATCGGCAACGATGTAGATCCCGCGATCCGCAGTGGCCTCGGCCAGATACGCATCTTCGTTGCCCGTACGGACCATCCCCACGTGCGTGTTCGCTGCGTGAATCAGCTGCATGTCACCGCGAAGAGGCGCATCGAATCCTGAGTCGCCCCCGTGCGGCACACAGGCGCAGCGCACAGAGGAATGGAAGGAGGTTGCACGGACATTGGTCGGGTGAAGCTAGGCTCGGTCGTTATGCCCGGCAAGCGCCACGGTCGAGCCCGCCTGACTGAAATCTGCCGGAGTCGACGGCTCGCCAACCTGCAGGCGCCACAGACGCTCATACAGTCCTTTCTGCGCCAGTAACGACGCGTGCGCACCCCGTTCCGCAACCACGCCGTGGTGCATCACCAGAATCTCGTCCGCCTCCACGATCGTGCTCAGCCGATGCGCCACCGCGATCGTGGTCCGCCCCTGCATCAGCGTGCTCAATGCAACCTGGATATCCGCCTCGCGCTCGCTGTCCACGGCACTGGTGGCTTCGTCCAGCAGCAGCAGGTCGGGGTCGCTGGCGAGAGCCCGCGAAAAGCTCAGCAACTGCCGCTCACCCACCGACAGCGTCGCCCCGCGCTCTCCCAGCAACTGCGCATAGCCGTTCGGCAGGCGCTCGATCACCCGATCCGCCCCCACGCGTGCCGCCGCCTCCCGCACCTGCGCGTCGTCGAGCGGGTTCGACAGGCGGATGTTCGAGGCCACGTCACCGGCGAAGAGAAAGATGTCCTGCTGCACGTAACCGATGCGCGCGCGCAACTCATCCAGCGTGAGCTCACGGATGTCGCGACCATCGAGCAGGATGCGTCCACGTTGCGGATCGTAGAACCGGAGCAGCAGGCTGACCACGGTGGTCTTCCCTGCCCCGGTGTGCCCCACCAGCGCCAGCGTCTCGCCTGGCCGCACGGTGAACGACACCCCCTTGAGCACCCAGTGCGTGGTGGCATCATCGGGCGCCACGCCATCGGCCGTGTCGTACGCGAACCAGACATCGTCGAACGTGATCGTCGCACCGCGGTGGGTGCGCACCTCGGCCGTCGTCACGCGCGCGGTATCGGGCACGGTGGCGGTGGTGTCGAGCAGCGTGAAAATCCGCTCCGACGCTGCCATTGCCTGCTGCAGCGTGTTGAACTTGTCGCTGAGATCCTGCAGCGGCTGGAAGAAGCGGCGCACCAGCTGCAGGAAGGCGGCGACGGTGCCGACGGTGAGCAGTCCCGCATTGACGCGGTGCGTGGCGGCGACGATCAGGCTCGCCAGTGCGACAGTGGTGAGGATCTCGATCGCCGGAAAATACGCGGCGTAGTACGTGATCGAGGTGAGGTTGGAATCGAGATGGTCGCGGTTCAGTGCATCGAAGCGCGCGGCCTCGCTCTTCTCTCGGCTGAAGAGCTGCACCACGCGCACGCCGGTGATGCGTTCCTGCGCGAAGGCGTTGATGCGCGCCAGCTTGCCGCGGATCGCGCGATAGGCGACGCGCACCTTCTTCTGGAAGATGCGGCTCACCAGCCAGACGAATGGCACCGCCGCGAACGCCGCCAGCGCGAGGCGCCAGTCGATCACGAGCATCATCACTGCCATCGCCAGCAGTGCGAACACGTCGCCCAGTCCGGCGACGACGCCGGCGGTGAAGAGCTCGTTCAACGACTCGACGTCGCTGGTGACGCGCGTGATCAGTCGCCCCGCCGGATTGCGATCGAAAAAACTGATGCTCAACGTCTGCAGCTTGGCGAACAGTTCCTTCCGCAGGTCGCGCATCACGCGCTGGCCCAGCAGTCCGGTGAGCATCGTCTCGCCATAGCTGCACACGAACTGCACCAGCAGCGATCCGGCGAGGGCGATCGCCGCGAGACGGATGAAGCCGTAATCGCGCGCAGGAATGGCGTGGTCGATCACGCGCTGCGTGAGCCACGGTCCTACCACCGCCGTCGCCCCTTCGAGCGCCAGCAGCAGCACCGCACCGCCCACGAGCAGGGTGTACGGGCGCACATAGTGAAAGAGGCGGCGCAGGAGGCGGCGGTCGAGTACCGGCCTGACCTCGTCGTCGTCGTGCGGACTGGCGGGAGCTGTCATGGAATGGCTTAACGCTACGCACTTCCGGTCAGTGTCGTGAGTGGCCGGGCGGATTAGCTTTCATGGGTGATCGAGAGCATTACCATCCGTGGCGCCCGGCAGCACAATCTCAAGGGAATCGACCTTGACCTGCCCAGGCGCGCCATCACCGTCATCACGGGACCGAGCGGGTCCGGCAAATCGTCGCTCGCCTTCGACACGATCTACGCCGAAGGACAGCGGCGCTATGTCGAGAGCCTTTCCGCGTATGCGCGCCAGTTTCTGGAGCGCATGGAGAAGCCGCGCGTAGATCGCATCGAGGGGCTCTCCCCAGCGGTGGCGATCGAGCAGAAGAACCCGACGCGCTCATCGCGCTCGACGGTGGGCACGGCCACCGAGATCTACGACTACCTGCGCCTGCTTTGGGCGCGTGTCGGCCACACCTTCTGCGGCATCTGCGGACGCGAGCTGCGCCCCGACACACCGCAGAGCATCGCCGATCAGGTGAAGCAGCTGCCTGAAGGCACGCGCTTCGCCGTGGCGTTCCCGCTCACGCATGCGGCCTCGCTGGGCAGCGAGGCGCTGGCCGAGGCCTTGCGCGTGAAGGGCTTCGTGCGCGTGGCGCTGGATGGCGAGATCGTGCATGTGGACGATCTGGTGGCGTCAAAGCGCAGCATTGCCGATGTGACGCGCATCGACGTGGTCACCGACCGCCTCACGGTGAACGCCGAGGTGGGGGGACGCGTGGCCGATGCCGTGAGCACTGCGTTCGCGGAGGGTGATGGTGATTGCGTGCTGCTCTTTCCCGTCGCGGTGTCGCTCCCTGACGGGCACGAAGTGCGCACGCGTATCGCCTTCACGGAACGTTTCGCCTGCCCTGACGATGGCTTTCAGGCTCCGACACCGTCGCCGCAGCTCTTCAGCTTCAACAATCCGCGTGGCGCCTGTGCCACCTGCAACGGTTTCGGTGCGACGCTGGAGTATGACGAGTCCCTGATCGTGCCGTATCCCGACCGCTCGCTGCGCGATGGCGCGATCCATCCGTGGACGATGCCACGCTACGAGGAGCCGCGAAAGAAGCTGTACGACCTCGCGAAGCGTGATGGCATTTCGTGGACGGCGCCGTGGAACACGCTGCCCGCGGATCAGCGCAAGCTGCTGCTGCGCGGCAAGACCAAGGGCTACGTCGGCATCTTCCCGTTCCTCAAGGCACTCGAGGAGAAGCGTTACAAGCAGTACATCCGCGTATTTCTGCGACAGTACCAGTCGGCAGCCACCTGTGCCACCTGCGGTGGCAGCCGCATCACGCGCGACGCGCTCAACGTGCGCATCGCCGGCCTGACGATTGCCGATGTCACCGCGATGTCGGTAGACGCGCTGGATGCATGGATCGAGACGCTCACGCTGTCGCCCTTCGAGACGAAGGTGGCCGAGACGGTGCTGCGCGAGGCGCGCGCCCGCGTGCGATTCCTTCGCGACGTGGGACTCGGCTACCTGTCGATGGATCGCGCGGCACGCACACTCTCCGGCGGCGAAGCGCAGCGCATCGCCCTCGCCAATTCGCTCGGTGCGCAACTGGTGGATACGCTGTACGTGCTGGACGAGCCGAGCATCGGGCTGCACCCGCGCGACATGGATCGGCTGCTTGGCCTGCTGCGTCGTCTGCGCGATGCCGGCAACACGGTGATCGTGGTGGAGCATGATCTCGAGGCGGTGCGCATGGCCGACTGGATGGTGGAGAT
>JBBSCZ010000139.1:0-8470 GCA_038249795.1 Gemmatimonadales bacterium
ATCGACCGGGACGTGTGGGTGCGCAGCGACGAGGCGAACGTCGAGGTGTTCACCGATGGTGAACTCGCCCTGGCGCTGAATCCGGCCACCGGCGGCCTCACGCTCGATGGCATCGTGGCCACCGAGCGCGGTCAGTACGAGTTCCTTGGCAGGCGATTCAACATCGTGCGCGGCTCGGCCACCTTCATCGGCACATCGGACCTCAATCCGCTGCTGCAGGCCATCGCCGAAGTGCAGGTGCGACAGGCGTCGCAGCAGGCGCTCGCGATCCGGCTGAACATCGGCGGCACGCTGCTGCGCCCGCGCCTGTCGCTGGAAAGCGATGCGCAGCCACCGATCGCGCAGACGGACCTGATCAGCTATCTCGCCTTCGGCAACAGCAGCGGATCGCTGCTCTCGCAGTCGGGCTCCAGCAACGCCGGCACCACCAGCGGCGGCTCGATTCTCGGCAGCTCGGCGGCGCTCGTGAATCGCTTCTTCTCCGCCACCGCACTCGGTGCGCTGCTGAACGGCGCCGAAGGCAATCTGGCGCGGGTGCTGGGCGCCGATGTGCTGAACATCACGGCCAACGGTACGGCACCTGAAGTGCAGAACCTCTTCAGCGGATTCAGCGGCTTCCTGCTGGCGACGGAACTCGAGTACGGTCGCTACTTCGGCACGCGCAGCTACACCGCCGTCACGCTCACGCCGGCCAACTTCGCGACGACGGCGGGCAACATCTCGCCGATCGGCGTCCGCTGGGAATACCGACTCCCGCGCAACTACCGACTCGAGACGAGCTTCGGGCCGCGCTTCCTGCTCACGAGCCAGACATTGGATCGGAATGCACCGAATGCATTCCAGACGATCGGTCTGTTTCTGTCGCGTGAGTGGAAATGGTAGTGGAAGTGGCGGCCAGTTCGTCCCAGAGCGCCGCCATCGCCCGCATGCCGACCTCGAAGTTCTCGACGCTGATCCACTCGTCGGGCGCATGCGCGTTTTCCCCCGGCAGACCAAAGCCGACGAGCAGCACGGGCACGTTCAGCAGGCGCTGAAAGTCGCCCACCACCGGGATCGAGCCCCCTTCGCCGGTGATCACCGGCTCCTTGCCGAATGCCGCCGTCAGCGCGCGACGCGCGGCATCGAAGATCGGCCCGCGCAACTCGGCCCGCCACGGCTTGCCCCCGTGCAGATGCTCGACCTCCACCGTCACACCGGCACCGGCCACCGCATGCACATGATCGTGCATCAGCCGCTCGATCACCGCGGGATCCTGATCGGGCACCAGGCGGCAGCTGACCTTCGCCATCGCGTGGCTCGGCAGCACCGTCTTGGCGCCTTCGCCGGTGTAGCCGCTGAGCAGACCGTTCACTTCACAGGTGGGACGCGTCCAGAGACGCTCCAGCACCGTGTAGCCGTATTCGCCGCCCAGCGCAGGCGATCCCACCTCGGCGCGAAAGTGCTCCTCGTCGAACGGCAGCTCGCGCATCTGCGCGCGCACGGCGTCAGGGAACGGCTTCACGTCGTCGTAGAACCCGGGGATCGCGATGCGACCGTCGACGTGGTGCAGCGTGGCCAGGATGCGGGCGAGCTCCATCGCCGGATTCACCACCGCGCCGCCGTACATGCCGCTGTGCAGATCCGACTGCGGCCCCGTCACGCGGATCTCGAAGTACGCCAATCCACGCAGCGAGCTGAGGATCGACGGCTGGCCGGGCGCGAACATCGTCGAGTCGGAGATCACCACGGCGTCGCACGTGAGACGATCGACGTGCGCCTCGATGAATGGTGAGAGATTCTCGCTGCCCACCTCCTCCTCGCCCTCGGCCAGCACGATCACGTTCACCGGCAGGGTGCCGCGGGTCTTCAGGTGCGCCTCGAGCGCCTTGAGGTGCAGGAAAAGCTGCCCCTTGTCGTCAACACTGCCGCGCGCGAACAGCTTGCCGTCGCGCACCGTCGGCTCGAACGCCGGCGAGGTCCAGAGTTCCAGCGGCTCGGCGGGCTGCACGTCGTAGTGCCCGTATATCAGCACCGTCGGCTTCCCCGGTGCGCCCCGCCATTCGGCGAGCACGATCGGGTGTCCCCTGGTCTCGATCACCTCAGCCGACGAGAGGCCGATGGCGAGGCACTGCGCGGCCACCCACTCCGCCGCGCGTTGCACGTCGAGGGTGTGCTCGCTGCTGGCGCTGACGCTCGGGATGCGAAGAAAGTCGTGGAGCTCGTCGTGGATGCGCGCCTGCGCGGCAACGAGGAACTGGTCGAGATCGGGAGCGACGGCGGCGGCCATGGGCTGGGACTGGACTGGTGGACAGCGCCGGCTGATGCGGCGGCGCGCGGTCTGACCACGAATATGGTCGGTCCGACTCAGCGCTGCAGGCCGACCGCACGGCCCACCGGCACGATGCGGATGCGCTGCCGGCGCCGCTGTCGCGCGAGGCGGGCGCGGGCCAGCGAGAGATGCGCCGCGCGACGGATACCGAGGCGCACCAGCAGCACGGTCCAGCCCCAGGCTACCCAGCTGACCCGCTCGGGCGGGGTAAGCCCGCGTGCGGCCGAGATGAACATGACCGGCACCGTGAGCGCCAACTGCGGTACCGTGAGCAGCAGCGGGGTGCGGCGCTCCACCACCTGCGTGGCGTTGCGGCCAGTGGCGAGCACCGCCTCCAGCTGCACCGCGAGCTCGTTTGGCGTCAGGTCGCGCCAGCCCGGCACGCGGATCAGCGTCCAGCCCGAGGCGGTGTTGCCCCAGCCGTGATTGTCGGAGCCCGCCACCAGCGCCAGGTTCAGCGAATCGGCGAGACGCAGCAGCTCGGCGTGCCGCTTGAGCCCGAAGGTCAGCCCCTTCGGTGCACCGTCGTTCAGCTCCAACGCCATCGTCCGCGGGAGCGAGTCCTGGCCCGGCCCGGCGAACATCGGCACCGTGAACGGGATGGTCTGCACGATGATCGGCGCGCGACCATCCTGCAGCCGGATGCCCTTCACCAGATGATCGCCGTTCACGATGTAGGTGGACTCCGCCAGCGTCATCGAGAGCACGTTCACATGCTGGCCGCCACTCCGCAGCTCGAGGCCGGAGAGCAGCACCATGCCGTCACCCGCCTTTGCCGGGTTGGAGAGCAGCGCATCCATGGCGCCACCGAACCGCTTGTGGTCGGTGATGTACGCCACGTCGAACCCGCTGGCGGCGTGCCACCGCCGCACGCGATCCTGCGTCCAGTGCGGACGAGCGTCGTGGGACGAGGCGGTATGCGCATGCACATCCACGACCACCAGGTCGGGGTCGTCCACCTCGAGCTGCGACATCGGCCGGGGAGCGATCACGTTCACCAGCAGCACCAGGAACGGCGCCAGCAGCACCGTGGCAACCAGGCCGGCAAACTCGTAGCGCCAGACCGGATAGGTGGTGCCGCGCATGAAGGTCACAGCGCGCCACGTCACATAACCGAGCAACAGCGTGACGAGCACCGCGATGTGCTGCGGCACCGTCAACAGCGCCTGCATGTCCAGCAGCGTGCTGAACGGTGCCACGATCGCAAACTCCCGGCTGATGGCGAGCCGCATACCGCTGACGTCGCCATGGGTCACCGCGTCGCGCAACGGAACCTGCGCCACGAACGAGGTACTGACCACCAGCGCCGTGATCAGCAGCGGAAAGCACACGTCGCGCACACAGATCGCCCGCAGGCGATTGCGCATCCCAAGCGCTCGACGCGTGATTGGGCAGAGCGTGCGGTGGCGGCGAGAAGTATCAGCCTGTGGCGAGGCTGGCGTGCGGGCGCTATCGGTCACGCAGGCAGTCGGAGGTGAAGGACGCGTCGATCGGGGTGGCGAACCGGACGGCTGAACGAGACCGGCTTAAACCCAAGCCGACCGCATCCCTTTACGCAAGTAGCGCTTGCATGACCAACAGACTCGGCAATGAGACCTCACCGTACCTCCGGCAGCACGCCGGCAACCCGGTGGAGTGGTACCCGTGGGGCGAGGAGGCTTTCGAGGCAGCACGCGCCTCGGATCGCCCCGTACTCCTCAGTATCGGCTACGCGGCCTGTCACTGGTGCCACGTCATGGCCCACGAGTCGTTCGAGGATCCAGCCGCTGCGGCCCTGATGAACCGGCTGTTCGTGAACGTGAAGGTCGACCGCGAGGAGCGACCCGATGTGGACGCGATCTACATGCAGGCGGTGCAGGCCATGACCGGGCGCGGCGGCTGGCCGATGACGGTGTTCCTGACCCCGGACGGGGAGCCCTTTTACGGGGGCACCTACTTCCCTCCGGCCGACATCCAGGGCATCCCAAGTTTTACACGTCTGATGCAAAGCGTAGCCGGTGCCTGGACCACCCGGCGCGAAGCGGTCACCGCCACCACGGCCACACTGCGCGAGCTCTACGCCAACGCCTCCGCCCCGCTGACCCCCTCGGGATCGGTCGACGCCCCGCTCCTGCAGACCGCCGCCGGCGTGCTGCAGCGACTGCACGACACCGAGCACCATGGCTTCGGTGATGCGCCCAAGTTCCCGCAGACCATGCCGCTCGATTTCCTGCTCCGTCACGGCACGCGCCACGCCGACGGTGACGTGCTGAGCCTGGTGACCGAGAGCTTCCTGGCGATGGCACGCGGCGGCATCAACGACCAGCTGGCCGGTGGCTTCGCGCGGTACAGCACCGATCGCGCCTGGGTGGTGCCGCACTTCGAGAAGATGCTGTACGACAACGCGCTCCTGATCTCGCTCGGCACTCACCTGGTGCAGTCCACCGGCAGCGACGAGATCGAGCGCGTCACCCGCGCCACGATCAACTGGGTGCTGCACGAGATGACCGGACCCGAAGGTGGCCTGTACGCCAGCATCGACGCCGACAGCGAAGGGGAAGAGGGAAAGTTTTATGTCTGGGATCGCGAGGAGCTGCAGGCGGTGCTCGGTGATCACTTCGCCTTCGCCGCCGTGGCGTACGGTGTGAAAGGCACTGGCAATTTCGAAGGGCGCACGATTCTCACTGCTCCGCTGCCGATCGGCATCGTCGCTGCCCGGAGCGAAATCAGTGTCGAGGCCGCCGAAGCAGAGCTGCGTACGGTGCGCGAACTGCTGCTCACCGCGCGCGCGACACGGGTTGCCCCCGAGACCGACCGCAAGCGCATCGGCAGCTGGAATGGCCTGATGCTCGTGGCGCTGAGCGAGGCCGCGCGCGTCTTCGACGACCGTCGCATGCTGGATGCCGCACGCAATCTCGGCCACTTCCTGCAGCAGCACATGATCCAGGGCGATCGGGTAGTGCGCACCTGGATGGATGGCGTACGCAGCAGGCCCGGCTTCCTCGAGGATCAGGCGGCGGTGGCCACTGGCATGCTCACGCTCTATCAGGCGACGGGTGACCTGCGCGCGCTGCGAACCGTCCGCACCCTCGCCGAGGCGATGGTGCGCGACTTCTACGACTCGGCGTCACACAGCTTCTTCGATACCGCGAGTGATCACGAGACGATGATCACCCGCCCTCGCGAGCTCACCGACAACGCCACGCCGGCCGGCGCGTCCTTGGCCTGCGACGTGCTCCTGCAGCTGGCCGCTTTCGACGGTACCGCACACTACCGCACTATAGTTGCCGAACATCTCGAATCTGTGGCGGCGCTGATGGCCGAGCATCCGCTGGGCTTCGGGCACTGGCTCGGGGTGGCCGATCGGTTCGTGCACGGCGGCATCGAGGTGGCGCTGGTACCGGGCCAGGACGGTGACGGGGCGATGCTGGACGTGCTGCGTCGCGCCTACGTGCCCACACTGCTGCTGGCCCGCGGCGATGGCACCGATCCCGACGCTCCGGCCCTGCTGCGCGAGCGCCCGGCGGTGGATGGGCGCACCACCGCGTACGTCTGCCACGACTTCCGCTGCGAACTGCCGGCCACCGCGCCGGCGTTATTCGCACAGCAGCTGCGCGCGGCGATCCGGCGCCTGCCGTGAGCCGTCGTCCTCGGCGGCTCACGAGATGCGCCGAGCAGCCGTAACTTTCAGATCGGCATCATTCGCTTCACCCGGACACCCGGCATCATGAGCTCCGCCACGCGTTCCTTCACCCGCAGCCTCTTTGCCGGTGAGATCCACGACGACCTGATCTTCCCCTATCCCGACTCCCTCGAGCAGCGCGACCCTGCGGAAGCGGCGGTGGTGTCGCGCATCATCCGCGAGCTGCAGGCACTGGTCGGCACGCTGATCAAGCCTGAGCAGTTCGACGAAGAGGAGACGATCCCCGAGTCGGTGATCGAGGCATTCGCGCGCCTCGGCCTGCTGGGCATCAGCATTCCCAAGGAATACGGCGGCCTCGGACTCTCGCAGGCCGGCTACGCGCGACTGTTCGCGGCGGTGGCCATCGTCGATCCCTCGCTGGCGGTGCTGGTCGGCGTGCACTGCGGGCTGGGCGGCAAGGCGATCGCGCTCTATGGCAACGACGAACAGAAGGCGCGCTACCTGCCGATGCTGGCGCGCGGTGAGACGCTGGCGGCATACGCGCTCACCGAACCCGAGACGGGATCGGATGCACAGCACATCGTCACCTCGGCGCGCCTGAATGACGCGGGCACGCACTGGCTGCTCACCGGTCGGAAGTACTGGATCGGCAACGGGCATCGCGCCGGCGTACTGGCGACGTTCGCGCAGACGCCGGTGGAACGTGACGGCAAGATCGTGATGCGCCCCACGGCGTTCATCATCCGCCCCGACATGCCCGGCTTCCATGTGGAGCGCACGATTCGCAAGCTGGGCATCAAGGGCAGCACGCAGGCGGAGTTGCGCTTCGACGAGCTCGAAGTGCCGCTGGATCATGTGCTGGGCGAGGTGGGCAAGGGCTTCAAGGTGGCGGTGCATGCGCTCAACGCCGGTCGCCTGAGTCTCGCCGCCGGCTGTTCGCTCGGCACGCGGCGCATCATCAGTCAGTTCGTGCAGTACGCCGAGGAGCGCGTGCAATTCGGCAAGCCGCTTGCGGACTTCGAGATCACGCAGCGGAAGATGGCCGACATTGCCGCCGACCAGTACGCCTGCGACAGCATGATCGGCATGCTCACGTCGCTGATGTCACGCGACGATGTGGATGCATCTCTCGAGGCGGCGTGCGCGAAGGTGTTTGCGAGCGAGATGGTCTGGCGCGCCAGCGACGAGATGGTGCAGCTGGCCGGTGGTCGCGGCTTCAGCAAGCCGTGGCCGTACGAGCGGCAGCTTCGGGATGCTCGCATCAATCGCATCTTCGAGGGCGCGAACGAGATTCTGCGACTCTTCATCGCGCTGAACGGTGTGCAGGGGCCGGCCGAGACGCTGCAGGGGATCGGCGACGCGATGAAGGCGCCGATGAAGAACATGGGCATCCTGAGCGAGTTCATGGTGGATCGCGTCCGCAACGCGCTTGGTGTGCCCAGTGCCGACACCATCGACATGCCGATGCACGCCCGCCTGCAGCCACACCGCAAGTATTTCGAGAAGCACGTGGCTGAACTGAGTGCCGCGACCGATGCGGCGATCATGGCGCACAAGAAACAGCTGATCGACCGGCAGATGCTGGTGGAGCGCCTGTCGAACATGGCGATCGAGCTGTACGCCCGCGCCTGCGTGCTGAGCCGCACGCAGCGACTGATTCGTGAGCGCGGTGTCGAGGCGATGGAGCGCGAACTCAATCTCTGCGACCTGTTCTGTGTGCAGAGTGGTCGCCGCTTCAAGGAGAACCGCGAGAACCTGCAGTCGCCCCAGGACGCCACGCGCCGCGCCATCGCCGCCGACCTGCGGGCGGCGGGTGGAGGCTTCGTTCCCGACGCGGTGCTCGAAGTACCGCTGGACTACCCGGTCGAACTGGTGGTGCCGATGAAGCTGTCGGATACTCTGATTGAACAATCTGTCACTTAATCAAAATCCAGCCCGAGATCGAGCGCTGGCGCGGAGTGCGTGAGCGCACCGACGGAAATCCAGTCCACGCCGGTGTCGGCGATCGCGCGAACACGATCGAGCGTCACGCCGCCGCTCGCCTCGACGATCGCACGACCGGCGATGAGCTGCACGCACTCGCGCATCAGGTCGAGCGCCATGTTATCGAGCATGATCACGTCGGCGCCGGATTCGATCGCGCGCTCCACCTGTTCGAGACGGTCGGCCTCGACCTCCACCCAGGTGCCGGCGGGCAATATGGCACGCACCTGCTGCACGGCGACGACGATGTCACCGCCCACGGCGGCGAGGTGGTTGTCCTTGAGCATCGCCATCGACGCCAGGTCCATGCGATGGTTGCGGCCACCGCCGCAGCGCACGGCGTACTTCTCGAGATGGCGCAGGCCGGGTGTGGTCTTGCGGGTGTCAAGAATGCGCGCATTCGTGCCGACGATCGCTGACACGTACGCAGACGTGAGCGTCGCGACGCCGCTCAGGTGCATCATGTAGTTCAGCGCCACGCGCTCGGCCTGCAGCAGTGCTCGCGACGGGCCGGTGATTCGCAACACGGCATCGCCCGGCTCCACGACCGTGCCATC
>JBBSCZ010000140.1:0-8422 GCA_038249795.1 Gemmatimonadales bacterium
AGAATCTTGGCCAGCGTCTGCGCGAGCAGCGTCTTGCCCACACCCGTGGGGCCGAGCATCAGGATGTTCGACTTCTCGAGCTCCACATCCTCGTCACGCGAGGCACCGAGGTTGATGCGCTTGTAGTGGTTGTAGACCGCCACCGACAACGCCTTCTTCGCACGTTCCTGCCCGATCACGTACTGATCGAGGATGTCCTTGATCTCCTGCGGGGTGGGGACCTGCGTGATCGCCTCGGCGACCTCGCGCTCCTCGTCCTCGGCAAGGATTTCATTGCAGAGCGCAATGCATTCGTTGCAGATGTACACGGACGGTCCGGAGATGAACTTCCGCACGGCATCCTTGGACTTTCCGCAGAACGAGCAGCGCAGGTGCTTGTCGTGCGACATTCGAGACCCGGCAGAAAAGCACACGGCGAGTCCCCCGCATGGGGCCTCGTCCACTGATCAGAGACTACAGTTCGAAGCTACAACCCGGGCGGGGGATCGCAATCCAACTCGTACCCCCCGGAGCGGGCAAAGGGCCGCACCGCAGTCGGTGCAGCCCCTCCCAAGTCTCGGTACGACAGCCGTTTACCGGCCCATCGCCCGACACCTGCTGGTTCAGCCTGCCGCGATGACGGACGGCTTCGTATCGGTGTTCAATTCAATGCGGCTCGTCACGATGTTGTCGATGATGCCGTACTCGAGCGCTTCCTGCGCGCTCATGAATCGGTCACGGTCCGTGTCGCGCTCGATCACTTCCACCGGCTTGCCGGTGTGCTTCGCCATCAGTTCGTTCATCTTGCCCTTCAGGTACAGAATCTCGCGCGCCTGAATCTCGATGTCCGACGCCGTACCACCACCGCCGTTCTGACTGGGCTGGTGGATCATGATCCGGCTGTGTGGCAGCGCCGAGCGCTTGCCCTTGCGACCGGCGCTGAGCATGAACGCGCCCATGCTGGCCGCCATGCCCATACAGATCGTGTTGACCGGCGCCGACATGAAATTCATCGTGTCGTAGATGGCCAGCCCCGCCGAGATGCTGCCACCCGGTGAGTTGATGTACAGGCTGATGTCCCGGTCGGCGTTGTCCGCCTGCAGAAACAACAGCTGTGCGATGATCACGTTGGCCACGTCGTCGTTGATCGGCGTGCCAAGGAAGATGATTCGATCCATCAACAGACGCGAAAACACGTCGTATGACCGCTCGCCGCGGCTGGACCGTTCGATGACGTATGGAGCGTAGATGCTGGCCATGGTTCGTGCTTCCTGCTGAGGTTGAGGCACCGGGCCAAACCCGGTGAGAACTCCTGCTGCTTTACGCTACCTGCTCCACGGTGTTCCGTGCAATCAGCCAGCTGAACACCTTCTCGTCGGTCACCGTCCGCTCGAGCTCCTTCAGGCGGCCCGCCTTCTCCATCTGCACATACAACTCTCCAGTCTCGACACCGCGTTCCGTCGCCAGCTCCGCCACCTTGTCGTCGACGTCGGCGGTGGAGGCCACCAGCGTCTCCTTCTCGGCGATGGTATCGATCACCACGTCACGACGGACCTGACGCTCCGCCATCGGACGGAACTCGCCGGTAAAGCGCTCCTGCATGCCCTCGGGCACCTGATACATCTGCATATAGGCTCCCATCACCTGCTGCACCCAGGCGTTGGGGATCTGAAACGGGTTGGCGGCGATCAGCTGATCCAGCAGCTGCTCGCGAACTGACGAGTCGGCTTCACGCTTCACATGCGCGCCCATGTCCTTGCGAATCGCCTCGGTCAGGGCCTCGACGCTGTCGAAGTCGCCGAGCGCGGCCGCAAAGGCTGCATCCAGTGCCGGCAAGGTCTTGCGCTTCACCTCGAGGAGGGTCACGCGGGTCAGCTTCGACTTGCCGCGCTGCGCCTCATCCGGGAAGTCGTCCGGCCAGCGCACCGGGCGCTCGACGGTCGTGCCGGGGGTGGCTTCCATGATCAGCTCCTCGATCCCGGCGATCGCCTGACCTTTGCCGAGCTCGAGCGGATACTCTCGCTGCTCCGGCATGTCGGCGCCCTCTTCCTGCGACGCGATCTGGACGCGGACCTGATCGCCTGGCTGCGGCTGCTCCTCGACCGGTGCCAGCGCGGCCCGCTGCTCGCGCAGTGTCTCGAGCTGCTCCTGCACCATCTCGTCGGTCACCACTTCCGATGGACGCGACACCGTGAAGCCGGAGGTCGTCTCGATCACGATTTCGGGACGCACTTCCAGGTGGATATCGAAGGTCAGCGGCTGTCCGTCCTCGAACTTCAGGTCGTGGACATGCGGCTGAGCGATCGGCTCCAGCTTCTCCTGGTCGATCGCCTGCTTCCAGGCGTCCTGAACGATGCTCTCCACCGCCTCCTCGCGGATCTGGGCGGCATACGCCTTTCGGATCAAGTGGACCGGGGCCTTGCCCGGGCGGAAGCCCGGCATCCGGGCAGCGGAAGCGTAGCGCTTCACGGCCTTGTCTTCGGCGGCCTTGACCATCTCCACGGAAACGGTCACACCGAGCAGGCGCTCGACGCCTTCGGCCTTCTTGACGGCAATTTCAAACGACATCGTCGGGTCGGAATCAGGAGGAACGGAAAACCGCCGCCAGTCACGGCGACGAATCCCTGAAAGCTAACGTCAACAGGGCGGGGATACGCAGTGGTGACCGAGTGGTGCCTGCCCCTGAGTCATCGTCCCCTCTCGGCGGGAGGGAGCGCCGTACATTGCTGCATGGTCATTCCCCCGGAATTGGGCGATCCCGATCGCCACCAGCGACCGCCGCTGGACCGCGGGCCCACTGCGGTGACGGACACGGGGGCCACCACCGACTCGGCCATGGCCTTCCCGGCCTGGCGCCATCTCTTCCGGCTGATCGGTCGGGCCATCCGGCTCCGATGCCCGAACTGCGGCGTGGGCGCCGTGCTTCGACCCTATGCCACCGTGCACGAACACTGCGGAGTCTGCGGCTTCCGTTTCACGCGCAGCGCCGATTCGTACTTCTCCGGCGCGATGCTCACGAATCTCGCGGTGGCGGAGGGTCTTTTTGCGCTGATCTTTGCCACCGCGATCATCACCTCCTGGCCCGACGTGCCCTGGGACACGCTGGGCTGGGCCCTGCCGTTGGGTGTGGCGACGATGCCGGTGCTGCTCTTTCCTTTCGCCAAGGTGGCCTGGCTGACCTTCGACGTCGCCTTCCGTCCGATTCAACCGGAGGAGTTCGAGGGCGCTTCGGCGCGTTGACGTTCAGAAGCGCAGCGAGAGGCAACTCAGCCCCCCGTCCATCTTTCGGTATTCGCTCATGTCGAGCGCCTCGAGCCCGTACCCCAGCGCCCGCAGCGCCGCGTCGAGGATCGGCTGACCCATCGAGACGAAGACCACGTCGTTGACGCGAACGCAGTTCGCGCCGTACTCCTCACCCGTCGGTACGCGCACGATGTCATAGCCTGCGAAAGCCGGATGGTCGGCGAGAGTCTCGATCACGACCAGACGGCGCGGGTCGATGGCTGCGATGCCGCTCTTCAGGTGCAGAATGTCATTGGTATCACGGATGTCCACGGTCGACGCAGTGTAACCGAAGTGCGTGAGCCATTCCGCGAGCTGTGCGGCGCCCGACTCGTTGGTGCGGTGCGACAGCCCGATGAACACGTGCGTCCCCGCCTCGCAGACATCGCCGGCATCGAGCGTGCCGGGTGCCTCCAACTGCGCCATCGCAGCGAAATACGGCTGCAGTGCGATGCGCATCGCCTTCACCTCACCAGCGCGGCTCTCGGCGCCGGGCCGCGTCAGCATCGCTCCCAGCCCGGGCAGGATCAGCGCCGTGTCCTCGACGAACGTCGAATCGGGGCGCTGCGGATCGGCCGGCAGCGCAATCACCTCGCAGCCGTGCCGTGCGAGCGCATCGCAGTACGCGGCATGCTGCTGCAGCGCGATGTTCACGTCCGGCACGCCAAGATCGACCGTGGTGAGCCCCTCGGCAAAGTTGCTTGCGGGTGGGCGAACGATCGCGCGCGTGTAGCGGGAGAACATGGCTGCGGCGGTAAGGAGTGGGCGACGGTCCTGCAACACGATGGCCGCATCGTCGGGCGATCGCGCATACAACCTTTCGGCAACCGTCGTGGCAATGCCCCTCCGCACCCGACATGACGCGTGGATACGTTGCAGCCGCCGCCCGGCTTCCGACCGTCTTCCAGCCCACGCCATGTCCGACTCTCTCGCCCGCACGCTCGGCACCCGCGACCTGACGCTGCTCGTCATCGGCAACGTGATCGGCTCCGGCATTTTCCTGGTGCCCGCGTCAGTCCTGGCGCAGAGCGGCGAGTCGGTCCCGATCGCGATGGGGGTCTGGCTGGTGGGAGGTATCCTCTCCCTGCTCGGTGCGCTCAGCTATGCGGAACTCGGCGCCATGGAAGGCACCGGCAGTGGCGGTGGACTGTACGCCTTCATCCGCGACGGATTCGGCGCATTCCCCGCGTTTCTCTACGGCTGGACGCTTTTCTTCGTGATCGGTGCCGGCACCATCGCGACGCTCTCCGTCGCAGCCGCGAACTACATGACGCAGTTCACGCCGATGACCGCGCTGCAGAAGGACATCGTGGCGGTGACGCTGATCGTGGTGATGGCCGTGATCAACGTGCGCGGCACGCGTGGCAGCGCCTCGGTGCAGAATGTCGCCACTGCCATCAAGGTGATCGCGATTCTCGGCATGAGCGCAGTGATGTTCGTGCTCGGCGACGGCGGCGGCGGTGTCACGACTGCGCACGTCGTCACGCCGGCGTCAGTATCGGGTGTGGGACTCTCCATCATCTCCGTGCTCTGGGCGTACGAGGGATGGCAGTACGTCACGTTCATCTCCGCCGAGGCAAAGGATCCGCAGCGGTCACTGCCCAAGGCGATCACGCTGGGAACTGTGCTGCTGATCGTCATCTATCTGGTGGCGAACTTCGCCTATCTGGCGGCGCTGGGACCGGCGCGAGTGGCAGCCTCGGAGCGGGTCGCGGGCGAGGCGGTGGCGGCGGTGATGGGGCCGGCGGCGGGATGGGTGATCGCAGCGGCCATCATCGTCGCCATGTACAGCGCGGCACATTCCACCGTGATCACCGTGCCGCGTGTGTATTACGCCATGGCGCGTGATGGGCTGTTCTTCAGCCGGCTCACCGAGGTGCACCCGCGTTACGGCACGCCGTCGCTCGCGATCCTCACCAGCTGCGCATGGGCCATCGTGCTCGCGCTGTCGGGAACGTTCGAGCAGCTGCTCACCTACGTGGTGTTCATCGGCTGGATGTTCTACGCGCTGGGTGCGGCAGCGGTGATCGCGTTGCGCATCAAGCGTCCCGATGCCGTCCGTCCGTTCCGTGTGCCCTTCTACCCGCTCACGCCGGTGCTCTTCGTTCTGGCTGGCGCGGTGATCGTGATCAACACCGTCGTCACGCAACCGCGCGATTCCGCGATCGGCATCGCCGTGGTCCTCGCGGGTGCACCGGCCTACGTGATCTGGAAGCGGCGCCGCGATAAAAAGCAGTAGTCACCGACGCGAGACCATCCCTGAATACACGACGACGGCCGGCGAAACATCTTCGCCGGCCGTCGTCGTGTGTCACCAGACTTACACAGCCGCCAGCTCTTCCACCGCCTGCCGCGCCGACTTCGACTTCGTGCCGCGCAGCGTCGCGCCCGGTGCCACGCCGATCATGTCGGCCACGATCTTGCCCGAACCCATGACCCCAGGCAGCCCCGCGCCCGGATGTGTGCCGGCGCCGGCGAAGAACAGGTTCGGCACATCCTCGCTGACGTTGTGCGGACGCATGAACGCCGACTGAAAGAGGGTCGGCTCGACGCTGAACGCGCTGCCGAGATGACTGTTCAGCGTGTCACGGAAGTAGCGCGGGTCGACATGGTGTTCGGTCACGATCCGCGACTTCAGACCCGGCAGGTACCGTGCATCGAGATAGTCGATGATCCGGTCCGTGTACCGCTGATGCGTCGCGGCCCAGTCGGTGCTGCCACCAAGGTGCGGCACCGGTGACAGCACGTACCAGGCGTCGCCGCCTTCCGGGGCCAGCGAGGGATCCGTGACCGTCGGGCGGTGCAGGTACAATGAGAAGTCGTCGGACAGGTGCTTCCGGTCGAAGATGTCGCTCAGCAGCTCCTTGTACCGCGGACCCATGAGGATCTCGTGGTGCGCCACGTCCGGCCACATGTCACGCGTGCCCGCCGTCCCGAAATAGCTGACGTACAGGCTCATCGAGTAATTCAACTTCTCGTAGTGCGCATCGGAGTTCTTCGGCCGGAACTCCGGCTTTACCAGTGCCATGTAGCTCCGCGCCACATCGCCGTTGCACACCACGGCATCGGCCGGGAGCGTCTGCCCGTTGGCGAGTGCGATTCCGGTGGCCCGACGTGTTGCGGGGTCCACGACGATCTCACGCACCTCGGTATTCAGCTGTATCGTGCCGCCGATCGCGGTGAAGCACTCCACCAGGCCACGCACCAGCGCGCCGGTGCCGCCCATGGCGAAGTGGACGCCCCACTTCTGTTCCAGCGTGTGCACCAGCGTGTACAGGCAGCTGGCCTGAAATGGATTGCCACCGATCAGCAGCGGATGAAAGCTGAACACCTGCTGCAGGCGTGGATCCTTGATGTACTTGTTCACGAACGTCGCCACCGAGCGCTGCGCCTGCAGCAATGCCAGTTTCGGTGCCACCTTCAGCATGCTGCCGACGGTGCTGAACGGCTGATCCACCAGCGACATGCCAGCCGCGAACACCTTTTCCGTCTCGGCGAAGAACCGTTCGTACCCTTCGATGTCCGCCGGGTTGAAGCGCCGGATTTCGCTCAGGACCTGCTCGCGCTCGCCATTGTAGTGAAAGACCGAACCGTCCTCGAACCGCACGTTGTAGAACGGGTCGATCGGCACGATCTGCACATAATCACTGGTCTTTGCGCCAGCCGTCGCGAAGATGTCGTCGATCATCCACGGCGCGGTGATGATCGTGGGGCCGCCGTCGAACGTGAATCCGTCACGCTCGAACACATAGGCGCGACCGCCCGGCTTGTCGAGCTTTTCGACGACGGTGACCTGATGGCCCTGGGCCTGCAACCGGACCGCAGCGGAGAGCCCGCCGAATCCACTGCCGATGACGATGATGCGCATGCGACCGAAAGTCCTTGGAGAAGCGCGGCGCCTCAGCGGGCCGCGCGAAGGTGCAGCAGGTGACAGAGGCCGGAGGCGCTCAGCGCGACGCCGAGCGTCCAGGACGGCCAGCCCGCCGCGAGCGCGCGGCAGGCAATCGTAAAGCCGGCACCGGCGCCAAGAAAACTGGCGAGTTGCGGCAGGGGCATGCCGCGACCGGTGCGGCGGGTGAGGCGTGCCAGCACGAACCCTTCGACCACCAGCAACGCGAGAATCGCGTCGTACAGCAATGGCGCACGCAGCCAGTCGAGCACCGCTGCGCCAGTGTCCGTCAGCGACCGGCGACGGTCACGTCGCCGAGGGCACCCTGCGGGCGCGTTGACACGCTCACAGGCTTCGTCCCCTTCCGCATCGCGAGGTAAAGCGGGATTGCCATCGCCAGCGTTCCGAGGAAGAACGCCCCCCACAAGCCGCGGCCGAGACAGATGCCCAGCGGCAGTATCCCATTCGCGGCATACAGCGCGAGCGGAAACTTCGACGGCGAGACGTCACGGGCCCAGCGCGACGGTGGCACGATCACCAGCATCACCCGCGCCACCACGATGCCTGTCAGCAACCAGCCAAGCCAGTTCGTCAGCGGCATGCCGTAAAAATGTCCACCGATCAGGATGCTCTGCCAAAGCGGCATTCCTTCCAGCGACGGCAGGTGCCAGAGCCAGTGCAGACTCGCCACCATCCCGGGGTCCATCGACACGTCCCATGCCGTGAGCACGAAGCCGGCGATCAGCGCCCACCACCAGCGGCTCTTGCCGTCATCCGTGGCCGGCAGCAGTCGACCGCAAATGGCCAGCGAGCAGTACAGCATGTAGAACCACGACGTCGGGATGTTGAACGGCACCAGGCCGAGGATCTTGAAGCCGAGCTGGTTGGTGTAGCTGTACGGGCCGAACGGCAGACCGGTGCTGGTGCCCAGCAGTTCGGAGCCGAGCGAGATGCCGAAGCTCGCGAGGAACACCCACCCTGCGGTGCGGCGGCCCAAGCGGCCGATCGAATGCAGCAGCCCGGCCATCGCCCCGAACACCACCGTGGTCTGGCCGCCCCACTTGTACATGAAGACCATGATCTTCTGGTTCGCCGGCGTCTGCAGCCAACCCGGAAATGGCGGCGACAGGAACGTGGCGAACGCGACACCGGAAAAGATCATCAAGGCCGCATGCGCGAGCAGGAACACGAGCGCAACGCGCATCAGTGGTGCGCTATCGTCGAGCAGCGTTTCAGAAGCAGCCGTCACGTGCAGTTCCTCGGGTCAAAGCA
>JBBSCZ010000141.1:0-8418 GCA_038249795.1 Gemmatimonadales bacterium
CATCGGGCTGAACGGGCGCCTGCTGTGTGGTCATACCGGGTCACTCCAGTTGAGGATCATCTTGACGCACGTTGGATCACCGAACGCAGTGGCGTAGGCCTGTACGGCATCAGCGGCGGGGCTGCGATGAGTGATGATGTTATCCAGCGAGAGTTCGCCAGCGGTGACCATCGCCGTGACCTGCGCGAGATCCTCAGGGGTGAACTCGGCAGCGATCTTCAGCTGCATGGCTCGCATGAAGGCGAGCGGAAAAGCGAATTTCACCGGCTCGTGATAGAAGCCGGCCAGAACGATCTCGCCGTGCCGCGCGAGGCGTGGGACGAGGGTGTCGAGGATGTCGGTGGCGCCGCTCAGCTCGAGAATCCGCTGATAGTCGCGGCGGGAATCGTGATCGGGATGGAGCACTTCATATCCCTCGGCGCCGCTGACCCGCGCCGGGTTGATCTCCCACACCGTGGGTGCGGGATTTCCCAGTGCCAGGGTCAGGCGTGCCGCGAGCCGGGCGAGCGAGCCGTGACCAACGATCAGCTGGGGGCCGCCGGCGTCGCCATGCGTGCGCAGGGCGTGGAGCGCGGTGGCGGCGAGCGACAACAGAATTGCCCGATCGCCGAGCCCGGCCGGGATGCGGTGCGTGCGATCGCCGGCCACCATCAGCGTTTCGGCGGCCCCACCGAACAGGCCACGCATGGCGCCGAAGCAGCGCGCACCGGCCACGAAGACCTCTTCGCCGACCGAGCGCTGCGAGAGGGGACCAGCGAAGGTCACCACGCCGACACTTTCATATCCGGGCACGAGCGGATAACCGAGCCCCGGGAAGGGTGGCATGGTGCCGGTGTACAGCAGGCGCTCGGTGCCGGTGCTGATGCCGGTGTACCGCACGGCGATCACGACATCAGCATCACCGGGCTCGTCGATTGGCAGCGTGCGCAGGGCAAGCGTTTGCGGTTCGTCGAATACGACAGCGAGCGTGTTCACCGAGAACTCCGACCGAAGAGGAACTGGGGTGTCAGGTGTCAACCTACCCCTACATCACGAACCGTCAATAAAAATTGACGCTTTCCGTGAGCGCCGTTCGCGGACGAGAATTTGCAGGCCTTCGGCACCCGCAGTGTTCGGGTCGCCACCCTCAGGGCAAACCCGAATACGGAGCTGCAGACGGTTACACTTGCGCCGCGATTATGCCGGTGTGCACGGGGTAGCGCGTCGGCACGATGCGAGTGCGGGAGAAGCCCGCCGCACGGAGCAGCGCCTGGTGTTGCACGGTGGAGCGGGCCCGCCCGCGTCCCATCGCGAAGAGGTACAGGCCGAAGTACGCATCACCGACCCGTTCGGCGCCTTTCACCGCCGCGAACGGCTCCACCACCAGCAGCGTACCGCCGGGCTCGAGTGACTCACGGACTTTGCGGAGCACTGTGAGCGCGACTTCGTCGCCATGATCCAGAAGCACACGGACCAGCGTGACAAGGTCGGCGCCAGTCGGCAGGGCATCCGTCTGGAAGTTGCCGGCGTGCACCTGTGTCCGGTGACCGAGGTCGTTCTTCTCGAGGGCGGCTCGGGCGTGTACGGCGACGGCCGGCAGGTCGAACAGCATCAGGTCGAGATTCGGGGCGCGCTCGCCCACGAGTGCGAGGAAGGCGCCGATCCCTCCTCCGACGTCGAGCACGCGGCGATGTTGGGCGACGGGGTAGGCATCGAGCAACTCTTCCGCCAGCGGGGGCACCGTGGATGCCATCAGGTCGCTGTAGCGTGCGGCCGCGACCGGGTCCACATCCTCCGGCCGGCCCGCTTCGCCGTAGGGGAAGTACGCGGCGATGGCGGTCTGGCTGCGGCGCGGGTCGCGAAGCATGGCGACCGGGTCCAACAAATCACGGTAGAGCAACTGATTGTGCTCGATCAGCTTCTCGAGGCCGGTGCTCGGTGCAATCGAGGCGCCGTTCACCGTCAGGCGCCAGCGGCCGTCCTGGGTCGCCTCCAGCAGGTCGAGCGAGGCGGCGGCGCGCACGAGACGTTCAGTCCCCTCGAACGGCAGGTCGACCGCAACAGCGATCTCTTCCATTGAAAGCGGACCGTTACGCAGCTTGCCGAACAGATTCAGCTGGACGCCGGCGTAGAGCACCTGCGAGTAGACGAAGCCGCTGCAGAGATCGAAGAGTTCTCGGGCGTGTTTCCGAGCGATGAAGCGAGTCAGGAAGAAGGAGCCGGCCCAACGCTGGAATCCGGGCGACGCCGCCATCCGGTTGCGCCAGTCCGCGATGCGGTCGGCCACGGAGAGGGGCGCGGCCGGAATCTCGGCGCGCTCGCGAATGCCGGCGACGCGCGGCGGGGCGGCGGCGGCGATGGCCGCCGGCTTGATGCGATCAGACATGGATAAGGCGATCCGGTCCTGACGGGAAAGTGACACCCAGAGGCGCGGCGGAAATCGGGTCCGCCATCGTGCTGCACTGTGATGCAAGCAAAACAGGTACTCTGTCAAGCTTGCTGGACGTCGAAGCTGGGGGCACCTTCTGAACACGGGGCGTCGCCCAACCGTGTCCGACCGTAACAGGAGGGACGGGCCCCTGACAGCTTCTCATCGAATTCCGGGGTTTTAGTGCGCGCCGCTTTTCCATTCAGTGCAATCGTAGGGCAGGAGCAGATGAAGCTGGCGCTGTTGATCGCGACAGTGGATCCGTCGGTCGGTGGGGTGCTGGTGCTGGGTGACCGCGGCACGGGAAAATCTACCGTGGTCCGGGCGCTGCCGGCGCTGCTGCCGAGCATGAAGGCCGTGGAGGGGTGCCGCTACGGGTGCGATCCGAGCGCCAACGGCGCGCGCTGCGACGAGTGCCGCGAACGCGCCCTGCACGTGGCCCGCGGCAAGCTGCCGGTGGTCGACAAGCCGGTGCCGGTGATCGACTTGCCCCTTGGGGCGACCGAGGATCGCGTGGTCGGTGCCCTCGACATCGAGAAGGCGCTGCGCAATGGCGAGAAGGCGTTCGAGCCCGGCCTGCTGGCGCGCGCGCACCGTGGATTCCTCTATGTCGACGAAGTGAACCTGCTGGAGGATCACCTGGTGGACCTGCTGCTCGACGTGGCGCAGACGGGAGAGAACGTGGTGGAGCGCGATGGCGTGAGCGTGCGCCACCCGGCGCGCTTCGTGCTCGTCGGCAGCGGCAATCCCGAGGAGGGCGACCTGCGCCCGCAACTGCTCGACCGCTTCGGCTTGAGCGTCGAAGTGCGCACCAGCGACGACGTCGCACAGCGCGTGGACGTGATCCGTCGGCGCGATGCGTTCGAACGTGACACGACGGCGTTCATGGCGAGCTGGCATGATGCGGACGAGGCGGTGCGGGTGCGCATTCTCGCGGCGCGCAAGCGACTGCCGTCGGTGCAGGTGCCGGATGCGGTGCTGCACAAGGCGGTACAGCTGTGCGTGGAGCTTGGCACCGACGGTGTGCGCGGCGAACTCACGCTGCTGCGCGCGGCACGTGCGGCATCGGCACTGGATGGCCACAAGATCGTGACCGATGAGCAGGTGCAGCAAGTGGCGCCGATGGCGCTGCGGCACCGACTGCGTCGCAATGTGCTCGACGAGGGAGGGAGCGGCACGCGTGTCGCTCGTGCGATCACCACGATCTACGGCGCTGGCTGATGACGATGGCGGTACCTGCAGTGTCGGCTCCAGCCGAGGACATCGATGCCATGCGCGCGCGCTCCGCGGCGGCGCTGTGCGTGCTCGCCGTTGCCGGTGCGCACATCGGCGGGATCGTGCTGCGCGATTCGTCGGCCGGTGCGCAGCAGTGGATTGCGGCACTGCGCCCGTTGCTGCCTTCCGACGTGCGTGTGCGGCGCCTGCCATCGTCGGCGACGGACGACCGCATCTTCGGCGGTCTGGATCTCGCCGCAACGATCGCGTCCGGCGTGCCAGTAGCGGAACGGGGGGTGGTGGCCGATGCGCACGGCGGCATCGTGGTGATTCCATTGATCGAGCGCATGCCGGTCGCGACGCAGGCACGGCTCGGCGCGGTGCTCGACACGGGCGTGGCGCTGGTGCTGCGCGATGGTGTCCGCGCCGAGTTCGAGGCCGAGTTCGCGCTGATTGCGATCGATGAAAGTGAGGAGGACACGTGGGGCGTGGCGGCGCCGCTGCGCGATCGTCTGGCGTTGCTGCTGGACGGTGATGTGCGCGTCGACGAATCCATGCTCCCCGATGCCGCGACCGTGGCGGCAGCGCGCGCGATGCTGCCGCACGTGGTCGCAGCCGACGAGGTGATGGTGGGCATCGGCACGCTCTGCGTTTCCTTCGGCATTGCGTCGGAGCGCGCGCCGCGCCTCACGCTCTGGACCGCGCGTGCGCTGGCAGCGCTGGACGGTCGCAGCGCGGTGGAGGAGGAGGATCTCGCACTGGCCGCGCAGTTGGTGCTGGCCCCGCGCGCGACGCGCGCCCCGGCACCGCCCGAAGCCGAGGACGAGCCGGAGCAGGAGCCGCCGCCCGAGCCGCCCACGCCGCCCGAGACCAGCAATGCCGAGCCACCGCCGCCGCCGCCCGAGTCACCGCCGTCGGACGACACGCCTTCGGAGACGCCACCCGATCAGCAGGACGAGGGTGCCTTGGAGGATCGATTGGTGGATGCCGTGACGGCTGCAATTCCCCCCGAGTTGCTGGCCGATCTGCTGGCGCGGGCGCAGCGGCCGAGCCAGGAGATGGGACGTGCTGGCGCGGAAAAGGAGAGCTGGACGCGTGGACGTCAGGTTGCGGCGCGACGTGGTGCCCCTGACGGAGTGCGCCGGTTGCATGTGCTCGAAACCCTCCGCGCGGCTGCGCCCTGGCAGCGTGCACGCGCCGAGGCTAGCGCACGACGTGAGATTGCGGCGCGATCGCTCATCGTGGAGCGCGATGACTTCCGCATTCGTCGCTACGTGGAGCGGGCGGGCACGTCGGTGATCTTCGTGGTCGATGCGTCGGGCTCGGCGGCGGCGCAGCGACTTGGCGAGGCGAAGGGGGCGGTGGAGGCGTTGCTGGCGGAGAGTTATGCGCGGCGCGATCGTGTGTCGCTGATCGCATTCCGCGGTACGACGGCCGAGGTGCTGCTGCCGCCCACGCGCGCGCTGGCACGGGCGCGAAAGCTGTTGGCTTCGTTGCCCGGTGGTGGCGGGACGCCGCTGGCGACGGCGATCGACACGGCGATCACGGCGGGGGTGGCTGCACGTCGCGCGGGGACGATGCCGGTGGTGGTGTTTCTCACCGACGGCCGTGCCAACGTGGCGAGAGACGGCAAGGGAGGGCGTGCCGAGTCGATGCGCGACGTGCGGGATGCGGCGGCGAAGTTCCGTCAAAGCAACTTGTCGGCAGTGCTGATCGACACCTCACCGCGTCCGGAGCCGATGGCGCGTCGCGTTGCCGAGGCAATTGGCGCGCGCTACGTGCCGCTGCCGGTGGTGGATGCGCGTGCAATCGCCGGGGCAGTGGCGCTGGCGAGGGAGGCAAGATGACGGCACCTCGTGATGCAGTCGTGCACGCGCCGGTTTCCACGGACCGCGCCGGCGCTTTGCCGGTGCGCGGCCCACTGGCTACGTGGTGGCACGATCACTGGAGTTCGGTCGGGAAGGGAACGCTGGCGGTGGTCGGCTTCTGGTGGCTGGTGACCGGCGTGATCGTCGCGCTGCAACGCAACGAGTGGACCAAATTTGCAGCGTGGGTGATCTCGACCGGTGTGGCGATCTGGGCCACGTATGACGTCCACACGCAGCGCGCGCTGCGCACGGCATCATCGGCTCGTCGCACCTTCCTGGCGGCGACGGCGGTCTGGATGTGGATCAACGTGGGGCTGTACGGCGGCTGGATCGTCGGGCCCGGTGGTGAGGCGACGATCGTCGGTGAGCCGAGTCTCGCACGCGCGCTCGAGGCGATCGTGTCGCTGCTCTGGCATGAGCTGCTCTGCGTGCTGCTGCTGTTTTCCACCTGGCTGTTCGTGCGCAAGTCGCCGAATCGCCTCGCGTTCACTGCGCTGGCCACGTACTGGGCGGTGTTGCAGGTGGCAAAGCTCCTCATCTTCTTCGGCGTCGAGAATCCCGGTGCTCGATTCCTTCCGCCGCACCTGCAATTTCTGCTGAGTTACTACGGGCCCACGGTGAATACCGGGTGGCTGCCGGTGTCGGTCTTCACTGCGGTTGGCATCGCACTGATCTGCTGGTGGAACGGCCGCGAGGCGAAGGACGTGTTCCTGAGGCAAAGCCGCGCGCTGCTGGCGATGTTGATTGCGCTGGCGGCTCTCGAGTACATCCTGCTGGGCGTGCGCAGCGAAGCACCGCTCTGGGAAGTGTTTCTCAAGGCGCGCGGATTCTAGTGCAGTTTTGGCGCGTCGCAGGAACGCTGTGATTGTGACAACGCTACTCGTAGCGCAGCGCATCGACCGGATCGAGCCGGGCCGCGCGGTTCGCCGGGATGATGCCGAACAGTACCCCCACGAAGATCGATGACGTCACCGCCACCACCGTGAGGGTCAGCGGAAAACCGGTGGTGATGTCGAGCAGGACGGTCACGAGCTTGCCGATCGCTGCGCCGGCCAGCACGCCGATGATGCCACCCAGCCCCGTGAGCGTCGCCGCCTCGACGAGGAACTGCAGGCGGATGTCCCCGGTGGTGGCGCCGAGTGCCTTGCGGAGGCCGATCTCCTTGGTGCGATCGGTGACCGACACCATCATGATCGCCATCACACCGATGCCGCCCACCAGCAGCGCTACGCTCGAAAGCACGATCAGCACCAGGAAGAACACGCTGGTCAGGCTGTTGAAGGTGTCCAGCACCTGATCCTGCGTCACGAGATCGAAGGTGTTCTTGTCGCGGGGGCGCAGCTTGCGTCCCGAGCGCAGTGCGACCGTCACACTCGCCTGTGCGTCGCTCACCGTCACGCTCGGCTCGGGCTTCACGGGGATCCAGAGCCCGTTGGTCTTGTCGATGCGGAACTGCGCGTCGAGCATGCGGAACGGAATGATCGCGCCGATCTCGGAGCCGGGTGGCGAAAAGATGTTGCCGGGCTGCACGTAAATGCCGATCACGCGCGCCGGACGGCCGCCCACGCGCACGATCTTGTCGATCGGATCGACGCGGCCGAACACCTTGTCGGCAATCGCATCACGCAGCACGACGACCGCATCACCGCCGACGACCTCGGAGTGCGTGAACCAGCGCCCGGCTGACAGCTCGCCGCCCTGAATGGTGGTGAAGCCCTCGTCGGAACCGAAGACGGCGACGTTCTGTGTTCGCGAGCCCTCGTACTCCACGCGCGCGATCGCCTGTCCCCACAACGATGCATAGCGGATGCCCGGCAGCTGGCGGATGCGCTCCGCTTCAGCCAGTGAAAGATTGGGGCGGATGCGGATGTACTTCGGCAGCGCGTCGGGATTTACCGGCGTTTGCGAAAACACCTTCAGCACGTAGAACGTGGTGGGGCCGGCGATCTCGATGGTGCGGACGATCTGGTCGCGAATGCCCTGTACGAGGCTCGCCATCGTCATCACGGTCGAGACGCCGATCACCACGCCGAGGATCGTGAGCGCCGAACGCAGCTTGCTGGCGCGGATCGCCGTCAGGGCGATGGCGACGTTCTGGCCAAGTTGTGAGACGACACGCGCGGCGGGCATGCGTTACTCGGAGCGCAGCGCGTCGATGGGATCGAGCTGTGCGGCGCGCGCGGCCGGGTAGACGCCGAACAGCACCCCGACGCTGGCACCGAGCGCCAGCGCGACGGTGATCGACCACGGGCTGACGCGTGCCGGCAGGGGCGACAGCGCCGACACCAGCCACGCCAAAGTCGCACCGAGCGCGAGACCCAGCAGACCGCCGAGCGCGGAGACGGCGACCGACTCGGCAAGAAACTGCCGGCGGATGTCGCCACGCGTGGCGCCGACGGCCATGCGGATCCCGATCTCGCGCGTGCGCTCCGTGACCGACATCAGCATGATGTTCATGATCACCACGCCGCCGACCACGATGCCAATCGCGACCACGGCGGGGATGATGGAAAAGAGCGTCGCGGTGAGTTTTTTCCAGAATGCCACCAACGCGTCGGCCGTCTCGATGCTGAAGTCGTTGGCCTCACCCGGACGCAGGCGGTGGGCGAGTCGCATGGCCTCCTCGGCGCGTTCCATGGCGCGGGGCATGGCGGCAGGATCGGACATCTTGACGCTGATGGTGGTGGTGAGGCGACGGCCGTAAAGCGATTCGAAAGCGGGAATCGGCATCAGGATGAAGCCATCGAAGCTCTGGCCGAGCACGCGACCCTTTGGCGCCGCCACGCCGGACACGGTGAACGGCTGCCCCTTGATGCGGATCACCTGACCGACCGGATCGACGCCGTCGAACAGGTTGTTCGCGATGTCGCTGCCGATCACCACCACGCGCCGTCGCTCGCGCACGTCGAGATCGGTGAGCGGCTGCCC
>JBBSCZ010000142.1:0-8396 GCA_038249795.1 Gemmatimonadales bacterium
CCGAAGGCGCCGGTATACGTGGATGGTGCGCTGATGCTGACGCTCAAGGGCGATCGTATCGTGCCCGAGTTCCTCGAGATCCTCGAGAACTACGTCTCCCGCACCTACCCGACGCCTGAAGCGGTGTCCGTCTGAGCTGAGTCCTTCAACAGCAACTCTTTTCGGGGGAGGCGCGAAGCAACGAAGGATGAGAGGGCTCAGTGCATCGCGAACGGCGCATCGCACAGAGGGCGCAGAGGACACAGAGGTGGGACGATGCGTCGTGCAGCCTTCCATGCGCGTGGAAGCGCCAAATTTTTTTGGGGAACCGCGTCGCCGCACGCAGTTCCCAAAGCTTGTCCAGAGACAGTCGCGGCACGAAAGGGCGCCGATCGGACCGAGCTCTCTGTGTCCTCAGCGCCCTCCGGGCGATGACGCTGTTCACAACGCGCAGAGTCCTCTCAGCCTTCGTTGCTTCGCGCCTCCCCCGAAAAGAGTTGCAGTTCGAGTAGACCGCGAAGCCAGACGAGAACTAGCGAACTGCGGTCTCGTCGCCAGCCGGAGCTTCGCGCCTCCCCCGAAAAGAGTTGCAGTTCGAGTAGACCGCGAAGTCAAACGAGCACTAGCGAACGGCGGTCTCGTCGCCAGCCGGAGCTTCGGCGAGTTCGGTGAGCATCTCGCCGAGTTCGTGCATGATCGGCGCGGTGAAGCCAACGGACTGCAGCCGTTGGTGCACCGCGCGGTACCAGAGCAGTGTGCCCTCGCGCGTGGAGCCGCCGCGGGACCAGACCGTGACCGGTTCGATCGTGCGCCGCAGATCGGCGAGGATGCTGCCGACGTTGTGCAGGTTGTGTGCGGCACCGACCCAGCGCGCGGCATCGGAGGCGGAGGCGAGGCGCGCGAGGTAGTCGTGCTTTACGTCGTCCTTGCTCATCTCGACGCCATCGTCGTCCACACGGCGGCGCGTGACCGAGAGCACCGTGGACAGCACATCGTGACCGAACTTCGCGCCGATGCGGTCGGTCAGATCGTCGGACGAGTAGCCGTCGCGCACGCTGTCCTCGATCACGTCGTGGAGAACACCCGACACCACCAACGACTCGTCACAGCCGTAGTGCGCGAGAATGACGGCGACGTTGGCCGCATGCGTGACGTATGGCAGGCGCAGTCCTTTGCGCACCTGCGTGTCATGATGCTTTGCCGCGAACGCGAGTGCGTGGTTGATGCGGTCGGAGTATCCGCGCATGAAAGGCCTTCGGCCGGAATCAGGGACAGGCTGTCGACGGACGGGGAAACTACTCTCGCGTACGCACGAGTGCACCACGAACGCTGAATCAGCGGGCCTGCGACAGCAGGGCGACGAGACGGAGGTCGAGGAGCAGCAGCGCCGCGCCCTGAATGATCACGCCGAGACCGGCGCCCGCGAGCCCGCGCGACTTCGCCAGCTTCCATCCGCAGGCCGCGAGCGTGATGCCGACCGCGATGTACCCGACGTCCAGACCACAGTTGAACCAGAGAAAGCGATCCAGGCTCGTCACGCCGTCGTAGTCACGAAGGGCGAGCGTGGGGCGCGCACCGAGCGCGAGCACGACGTCCACGGCGCCCCAGGCCCCCGTCTGTATGGCGAAGTGTCGCAGCAGGGGCGCGTCGAGTCGGCGTGCGCGGGTGAACGCCCAGGCGCTGAGCCCCACCACCATGCTCATCGCACCCCACAGCAGCAGACGTGCGAGATGTGCTTTCTCGAACGCGAGTACCTGATCAGCCCACATCCATCAGCGTCCTCCAGCCGGTGCCGCGTCGATCGCGCGCTGCAGTGCGGTATCGAATGCGAAGTGTACCGGATCACCATCGTCGATGTCCGGCGCCCAAGCGACCACGCCGATCGCGGTGGCGCCGGCGGCGGCTTCGATTTCGGCACGGGCGCGCGCCAGCCACGCAGTCGGCGTACTGCCGATGCGAACGACCAGCAGTACGCGTACCATTGCAGTGGCTGCGCTGAGCGCGGCCCGCACATCGGCGAGACTGCCCGAGCGCACGGTGATCGTCGCCTCGGCCACCGTCTCCAGAAAGAACTCGCCGGTCCAGGCCACGCCCTGATTGCGTTCCGGCTGGACCAGCACCGATTGCGTGGCGGTTGGCGTGGCGCGGCCGCGACGTCGCGTCGTGGTGCGGGCGGTGCCGCGACGAGGCGAGACGACGCGCACCTGGCGGCCGTCGTAGCCGAGTCGTTCCGCGACCCGTGCGGCGGTGCGCGACGCGAGTTCCGCATCGTCGCTCACGATCATCAGTGTGTGCGTGCCCATGATCAGCGGTTCGAGATCGAACACCAGCTGACTGAACGCGCTGGTCAGTCCCGCTGACGTCGACGCATCGGACGCGCGCACGCTGAGCAGCAGCGGCAATCGCGCCTGCGTCACCACTTCACGCTCGTCGGCCACGCGTGGCGCTCGCACCTCGAGCAGCAGGGCCAGGAGCAGCGACGCACCCACGGCTACCGACGCACTCGCCATCAACATCGCCAGTGGCGGCGCGAGCGCATCCACGCGCTGCTGTGCACGCGCACGCGCGGCGTCGCGCTGCACCGCCTCGGTCCGTCGCGCCACGAGATTGCCGGTCACGGAGTCCGCCGCGCGTGCCGCCAACGCGCGCCGTGCACTGGCGGTCACGTAACGCATCGAGTCGGCAACGAATTGCCGCTCCAGTGCTGCGGCACTCGGTCCCGCCGGCGCCGCCACCGCCGCAGCTCCGGCGGCGGACGAGGTGCCCAGGAGCAGTGCAATGCGCTGCGTGGCGATCCGTTCGATCGCGCGACCGTAGGCCGTCACACGACTCGACAGTTCGAGGTAGAGCGGATCCACGCCGCCCACCGCGTCATACTCGTTGCGCGTACGTTCAGCGGCGGCAAGCGAGTCCGTGAGGGCTCGCACACGCTGATCCTGTTGCAGCATCGGATCGGCAGCGAGAGCGCGCCAGGATGTCGAGAGTGGTGCATTCTGCGCGCGCTCCAGTCGCGCAGTCAGTGCCGCAGCCGCGACGCGCATCGAGTCGGGGAGCTGCCGCGTGTCCGGCGCCGTATCGACCGCGAGCGGCACCACGTCGGCTGCGGTCGACACGGTGGTGGAATCGCGCAGGGTACTGTCACCGCTGGTGACGATCAGCGCCGTCGCACGGACGGCGTACCGGCGCGGGGCGGGGATCTCGGCCAGCATGCTGTCGGCACGATACTGCTCACGCCGCAGTGTTCCAGCCGCACGCGCCAGATTGACGGTGTCGACCGGAGCGGGTACACGCTGCAACGCCTCACGCTCGACCCGCGTGAACCAGAGCAGCAGACCAAACGAGAGTGCGAAGGTCACGGCACCCGTGCTCACCAGCACACCGCTGCGGTGCGTCAGGTTGCGCGCACGCGCAGCCATCCAGCGCGCGCGCGGTTGGGCCGTAGGAGCGTCGTCGGCAGTCACGCAGGAAGAATAGCCATGAAATGCAGCGCGGCGCCCGGCTGGTGCCGGGCGCCGCATTGGACCATCGACTGCAGACGCTTACTGAACGGTGATCTTCATGATCATGTTCATCGCCTGATGCGGCGTGCAGATGGCCGTGTACGTGCCAGGCGCAACACCACCGAACGACATCGTCCACGCCTCACCGTCCGTCACCAGCATCTTGCCCGCCAGCTCGCCCGACGATTCCGGCATGTTGGCCGCCATCTGTGCGCCGGCTGCACCGACCGCTGCGGCGTCGAACGCCACATTGTGCGGGCCACCCTTGACGTTGACGAAGTTGATGCCGTCGCCGGCCTTGACCGTGATCTCGGCGGGCTCGAAGCGATAGCCCTTCTCGTCGCCGATCATGTTGACCGTGTGCGTGGTGCCCGTGATCGGCATTGCGGCAACGCCGCCAGCGACCGGTGCGGCGCCCTCGGCCGGAGCAGCAACGGCTGCTGCGGTGTCTGCCGCCTTCGTCTCACCACCGCCGCACGCTACCAGCGCGAATGCGCTCGTTACCACTGCCAGAACCTTGAACCGCATGAAATAACTCCTCGAATCGGTGAATATCGAACAGACGAACGTGACGTCTACTGACCGCTGCCCTGCAGTCCCGCGCTTCACTCCGCCTCGAAACTACGGGAAGCATAGGGCACCAGACGCCGGGGACAAGCCCCCGCAGCCGGACGTGGCCAGGTGGGAGATGCCTCACTGTGAAAATGAAACACACTCAGGCGCCCGATGGGTTCCGTCGGGTTAGCGGAACGGGGCAACGTTGACCCATCCTTCCGAGCCCACTATTATTCCTGACATGCAGCGAAACCCGGCCGTCCAGCATCACCACCATCATCATGGTCGCCGCCCGACGGGCGTCGTCCGGGTGTGGTGCTGCGCCTAGTTCCCGAGCGCTCGTACACTGCATCGCGGCGGCCCGTCCGGCTTTCTGGACGGGCCGCCGCTGTTTTTGTCTCCCTACTTCGTCACCCGCATGCTTCGCATTGCCCTGCCCAACAAAGGTCGCCTCTCCGAGGACGCTCGCGACCTCTTCACCGACGCCGGCCTGGAAGTCAAAGGCAAGGGTGAGCGCGCCCTGACCGCCTCCCTCGGCGGAGAATTCGAGGCGATCTTCGTGCGCGCGGCCGACATTCCGGAATTCGTGGCCGACGGCGCCGCCCAGGCCGGAATCACCGGTGTCGACCTGGTGAACGAGTCGGGACGTCAGGTCGACGAGCTGCTCGACCTCGAATTCGGCCGCTGCCGTCTGGTGGTGGCAGTGCGTGACGAGAGCCCCATCCGGGACATCACGGCCATTCAGGGGCGGCCGCGCGTCGCCACCGTCTTCCCTCGCATCACCGCCGACTTTTTCTCAAAGGCCGGCATTCCGGTGGATATCGTCCCGGTCTCCGGCGCCGCTGAAATCGCCCCGCACCTCGGCATCGCCGACATCGTCGTCGACCTGACCTCCACCGGCTCCACCCTCAAGGTGAACGGGCTGGTCGAGATCGCGACCGTGCTGGAATCGTCGGCCCGGATGATCACCATCGTTCCCGTCGGCGATCCGCGGCGCACGCAACTCGACGAGCTGGTCGACGCGCTCTCCTCGGTGCTCCGGGCCCGCAGCCGCCGCTACCTGATGGCCAACGTCCCCCGCGCCAATCTTGCCGAAGTCCAGGCCATTCTCCCGGGCATCAACGGACCGACGGTGATCGACATCATGGATCACGGCGAGATGGTCGCGGTCCATGCCGTGGTGCCGGCGGCCACGATCTACCGCACCATCGGACTGCTGAAGCAGTTGGGTGGGCAGGGGATCCTGGTCACGCGCATCGAACGTTTGATGCCATGACCGACAGACTCTTTCGCTTCACCGGCACCGTCAGCGCACTGTCAGCGGCCGAACGTCGCACGCTCTTCGACCGCAGCACCTCGGCGGACGACGCGGTGCGCACACAGACTGCGGCGATCATCCGTCGCGTACAGGTGACCGGCGACATCGCGCTGCGCGAGCTGGCGGCGCAGTTCGACGGGGCCACGCTGCACGCGATCGAAGTGCCGCGCACCGAGTGGGATCGCGCCCGTGACGCAATGGATGCCGCGCTGCGCACCGCGCTCGAGCGCACCGTCCGCAACGTGCGGGCCGCACACGCTGCATTCCTGCCCTCGGCGATGGAAGTGGAGACGGAGCCCGGTGTCATCGTCGGCCGTCGCCCCGATCCGCTGCAGCGCGTCGGCGTCTACGCCCCGGGCGGACGGGCGGCGTATCCCAGTTCGCTGATCATGGGCGTGGTGCCGGCGAGGGTGGCCGGTGTGGTCGACGTGATCGTCTGCTCGCCGCCGGGCCCGAACGGGCTGCCGAGTGACGTGGTACTCGCGGCCGCCGCGATCGCCGGCGCCGATCGGGTGTTCGCCATCGGTGGCGCCGGTGCGATCGCCGCGATGGCGCATGGCACCGACAGTGTTCCCCGTGTGGATCGCATCGTCGGACCCGGCAACGCCTACGTCGCGGAAGCGAAGCTGCAGTGCGCCGGCGCCGTCGCGATCGATTCGCCGGCCGGGCCGAGCGAACTGCTCGTGATCGCCGATGCCTCGGTGGACCCGATGATCGTCGCGCGCGAGATGCTGGCGCAAGCCGAGCACGATCCGCGCGCCGCGGTGGTGTGTGTCGCAGTCGGCGCCGAGGTTGCCGCGAACATCGTGGCGGCGGTGGAGTCGTTGCTGCCATCGATCGCGCGTCGCGACATCGTCACCGATGCCTTCGCATTTGCGGGCGGTGTGGTGCACACCGCATCGCTCGATGACGCGGTGACGTTCGCCAACGAATGGGCCGCCGAGCACCTGCTGCTGGCGCTGGCGCCCGCTGTGCTCGACGGGGCGTTCGCACGCCTCCGTGGCGCCGGCACGGTGTTCATCGGCGAGGCGGCGAGTGTGGCATTCGGCGACTATATGACGGGCGCCAACCACGTATTGCCCACCGGGGGCCTGTCGCGCTGCTACTCCGGTCTCTCCACGCTCGACTTCATCCGCTGGACGTCGTGGCAGCGTGTCACGCCCGTCGCAGCCGCCTCACTCGCTCCCGATGTCGGACGGTTTGCCGACAGCGAGGGCCTGCCCAATCACGCCGTCACCGCACGGCAGTGGAGTGCCCGCACATGACCTCGCCGGTCACCGATCGCCTCGCCATTGCGCGGGCGGCATACGACGACGTGCCGCTGTACGACCCGAAGCGCACGCCAGTGAAGCTCGACCTCACCGACAACACCAACCTGTGGGGCGTGCCGCCGCATGCGGAGCGGGCGATCCGTGAGTTCGCGTCGTCCACCGTCACGCGCTATCCGACGCTCTACGGCACGGAACTGAAGCGCGCACTCGCTCACCACGCCGGCGTGTCGCCTGACATGGTCGCCACCGGCTGCGGCTCCGACGATGTCCTCGACTCGGCAATGCGAGCATTTGGCGACGAAGGTGACCTGGTCGCGGCTACCGATCCCACTTTCGCAATGGTCCCGATCTTTGCGAAGATGAACGTGCTGCGTTCGGTGATGATCACCGAATTGCCCGATCACGAGGTGGATGCCGATGCACTGCTGGCCACGGGCGCAAAGGTGATCTACGTCTGCTCGCCGAACAATCCGACTGGCTCGCTCGTCGCCCGCAAGACGCTCGAGAAGCTGATCGACCATGCACCCGGCGTGCTGCTGATCGACGAGGCGTACGTGGAGTTCGCCGGCGTATCGAACGTGGACCTGCTGGCACGCTCGTCGCGCGTGATGCTGATCCGCACGATGTCGAAGGCATTCGGGCTGGCAGGGCTTCGGATCGGTTACGCGCTGGGCCATCCCTCGCTCGTCACCGAAGTGGAGAAGTCACGCGGACCGTACAAGGTGAGTGCGCTGGCCGAGCAGGTCGCCGTCACCGCGCTCCGTGAGGATGTGCAGTGGGTGGAGGAACACATTCAGCTGGCGATCGAGAACCGCGATCGTCTCACGATCGAACTGCTGAAGCTGGGACTCGACCCCATTCCATCCAGCGCCAACTTCGTCTGCGTGCCGGTGCCGAACTGTGTGGAAGTGGGCATGGCGATGCGCGAGAAGGGCGTTGGTGTACGGCCGTTTCCCGACCTGCCGCGTGTGGGCGACTGCCTGCGCATCTCCGTGGGCCCGTGGCCGATGGTGGAGCAGGGTGTGAAGGCACTCGCCGCCGCGATGAAGAAAACGAAGCCGAAGGGAAAGAAGGCGTGAAGCTGAGCATCTTCGACTACGGCGCAGGCAACCTGCACTCACTGATCAAGACGCTCGAGCGTCCCGGTGTTCAGGTGCAGGTGGACACCGATCCGGCACGCGCCGTGCAGGCCGATGCGCTGGTGCTCCCCGGTGTCGGTGCGTTTCCGGCCGCGACGGCGGCACTCGGTGACGGGGGTCGCATCGTGATGCGGGACGCGATCCGCGGCGGACTGCCCACGCTCGGCATCTGCCTTGGCATGCAGGTGCTGTTCGACGAGAGCGACGAGGGTGGCGGAGCGGGGCTTGGCATCGTGCCCGGCCGGGTGGATCGGCTACAGGCCGAGCGCATTCCGCAGATCGGCTGGAATCAGCTCGAACTCGGAGCGGCGCGTGAATCGCTGCTCGATGCCTCTGAACTGCGTATCGCGTACTTCGCCAACAGCTTCGCCTGCCGCCCCGTTGATTCGTCGGTGGTGGTGGCGTGGAGCACGCACGAGCACGACCGATTTCCCGCGATGGTCCGTGCCGGTGCCTGCACCGGCGTCCAGTTTCATCCTGAAAAGAGCAGCACCGCCGGCGTGAGTTTCGTGCACGCGTGGCTGCGCGAGGTGCAGGCATGATCGTCATTCCCGCCATCGATCTTCGTGACGGCGCCTGTGTGCAGCTGGTGGGCGGTGAGTACGCCGCCGAGCGCGTGCGGCTCCCCGATCCC
>JBBSCZ010000143.1:0-8332 GCA_038249795.1 Gemmatimonadales bacterium
GATCCAACTTGCGGCGCCTGGTAAAAGCGCGCTCGCAACGTGGACAACCCGGGCACGCGATCGAGAAAGTCCGCCAGTGTGAGTGCGCCCACCGAGAACAGGCTGTCGCGACTCCAGCGGTGCGACATGCCGACTTCAGTGAGAAACGGCACCTCGGTTTGCGGCAAGGCGCCGGCGACCGAGTCGACGCGCGCCAGCGAATCGCCACGTGCCTTCAGGATCGAGTCGGGCGCGGACAGCACCTGCGCCCGCAGCGGCAGGGCGATGCAGAGCACCGCGCATGCCAGACTGCAGAGCCGGTGGAACGTCAGCTGACCCTCGCGCGCACGAATTCCACGAACGTGCCCACCGGCCGACCGGTCGGTCCCTTCGGCAGCGACACGAGGTCGGTCTCGGAGTACGCCGTACCAGCGACGTCGAGATGCACCCACGGATAACCCTCGGCAAACACCTTCAGGAACAGCGCGGCGGTGATCGTGCCGGCCGCGCGACCACCGGTGTTCTTGATGTCGGCGGTGTCGGACTTGATCTGTTCCTCGTAGTCGGGCCAGAGCGGCAGCTCCCACCCGAATTCCGCTGCGCGTGCGCCGGCGGCAAGCACGTCCTGCACCAGCGCGGGATCGGTGCCCATCACGCCCATGAGCGAGTTGCCGAGCCCGATCACGACGGCTCCCGTCAGCGTGGCCGCATCGACGACGGCGACCGGATCGTACTTCTTCGCATAATGCAACACATCGGCCAGGACGAGCCGGCCTTCGGCGTCGGTGTTGACGATCTCGATGAAGGTGCCGTTGGATGCCTGCACCACATCACCGGGATTGATGGCCGTGCCGGACGGCATGTTCGTCACCGCACCGACGAGACCGACGACGTTGATCGGCAGCTCGAGGCGCGCGATCGCTTCCATCGCACCGAGCACGCCGGCAGCGCCGCTCATGTCGTACTTCATCCACTCCATGCCGGCCGCCGGCTTGATCGAGATACCGCCCGTGTCGAAGCAGACGCCCTTGCCAGCCAGCACCACGGGACGTGCGTCACCGGCGCCCTTGTACTCGATGGCGATCAGACGCGGTTCCTGCGGCGTGCCCTGTGCCACGCAGAGCAGACTGCCCATGCGCAACGTTTCCATCTCACGACGGCCGAGCACCGTGACGGTGAGTCCGTGGCGCTCGCCGATCTCACGCGCCGCATCGGCGAGCGTGTCAGGCGTGCAGTGGTTGCCGGGCATCATCTGGAGACGGCGCGCAAGCGCATAACCGGCGGCGATCGACTCACCGTTCGCGAGCGCTGTCGCACTCGCCGCTTCGTCATCGACCAGCACCGTCACCTGTGCGATCGACACGCGTGGCTCGATGGGTGGTGTCTTCAGCTCCCTGTATTCCCATGCACCCATCGATGCACCGATCACGACCTGTTCGGTGCCGGTTGCATCGAGGCCGGACGGCACGAGCAGTGCGAGCGATGACACGTTGAGCCCAGTGGCGCGACGGCCGGCCAACTGCGCGGCGCGCTTGAGCGCGGCCGGTCGATCAGTGGCGTCGCCCATACCGACGAGCAGCACGCGCTCCGGTCCGGTGGCGCCGCCGGCCAGGTGCAGCACCTCGTCGCGCTTGCCGATGAAGGCGCCTCGGGCAAACGATCGGCTCAGCGCCCCGGCGAGGACGGTGTCGAGGGTGGCGAGGGCAGCCGGAAGGGCATCGCCCTTGGGGCAAAGCACGGCCAGAACACCGGTATCCAGCGAGCTGGGATCGGTGTGGCGAACGGAGAATGTGAGTGGCATGCGGGCAAGTTACGGCGTCGAGGCCCATCCGACACGGGGGTCGCCGGTCCTCCGCCGGGAGGCGTTTCTGCTTCGCTCGTGCTCGCGGCCGCGCGCACGCGAGCAGACCGACCGTGACCGCGCTGCTGCTCCGGTCGTCGTGAGCGCATTGGAGCCCGGTTCGCGGGCCCGGTTCCGACACCTCCCTGGACTCAGGCTTTCGTGATGTTCCGCCGCCGCCAACCCCAGTCGCCGATGCTCGTCAGCGCCAATGCGCTCCGACATGTCTCGTCGCACCTGCCGCCCCCCCAGGGCCCCAGCCTGCCGATGAGCGACGTGGCCAGGCTCAAGGGCACCCAGCCGCAGGCCGACGTGCTGGCCGCCGTCCGCGACAGTGGCACCGTGATCGCGTTTCTCGCCGGCGGCGGCTCACGGATGCACCTCACCACGCGAGTGTATGACGTCATCACGTCGCAGCATGGCTGTGGCCTGGGGCCCGTCAGCGCACTCGAGGCCTTCGCGGCACAGTTCTGCGACAGTGCCGATGGCAGGCGTCGTCTGGTGCAGGCGCTCGCCGTGCATCGCCCCGCAGCTGATCCAACCGCACTGCTGACGCGCATGGCGATCACAGCGTGGGTGCGCACGGTGGGGCTTGCCGCGCAGGGGCTGCAGGTGATCGAAGACACTGCCTCCGGCCTGCCCGACTGGCACACCCCCGGCGACATGTAAAGTCGCGTCGCAGCCGTGGCCTTGTGAGTTGGCCGTCGTGCTGCGACCGTGGGGCATGCCATTCGCCATCCGCTGTCCGTCGCGCAACGCTGGTGCCGCTGCGTTGCTCATCGCCGCGCACCTGCCGGCATCGGCCATGGCACAGCGCGAGGTGCGTCCGCCGCCGGCCGTGCAGGGATTCTCGGCCGCAGACTGCCGCCAGCAGTGCGTGCTCGACACGCTGGTGGTGGACATCGATCGCGGACGCCGCGGCGCGACACCCGTCGTCATGGCGACCCTGCTCCTGATCGACACGGTGGCAGTGGCGCGCCGCAATGCACCGCCGGCGCCGAAGGTGCGCGCGGTACCGGTGTGGGTCAGTTGTGATTCACTTCCCTGCGCTGCCGGAGTCGTCGCGGGTCGCATCAACGACAAGCGACTCGACGATCAGCGGGTGGTGCGTCGCACACAGGTGGCGTGGCCGCTGCCGGCGCCGCTGCTGCAGCGTCTGGCGCAGACATCTGCGCTGCTGCTGTCCGTCGACGGACAAACGCACACCGTGGCCATGCCAACGCTCACTGCCACGCGTGCGCTGGTGGAATCGATGCCGTCGACTTCGGTCGAAACAGCGCCATATTCGCCGCGGATGCAGCTCTACATCGCGACCTTCGCACTCTTCGGTATCCCCGGTGACAGCACGATGGCGGAGGATGTCGGCACGGCAGTCGAGCCGCTGATGATTCCCGATACCACCGCTGCCGAGCCGACGCGCGTCGCGAATCTGACGATGGTCGGGAATGGCGCCGAGGCGGTGCCGCTGCTGGTGCAGGACGATGCGACTGGCGCCGCGCCGCTGTTCGGTGTGAACGAGAAGCTGTCGGTCGTACTGCCGAATCGCACTGGTCGGCGTGGCGTCGTGACCGCCACAGTCCTCGCTCGGCAGCGTGTGGACGCCATGCGTGACGCCTGTCAGGGCACGAAGCCGTGGATCTATCTCGTCACGATGTCGGCGGCTGACCTGATCGCTGCCCAGCGTGGCAGGATCGTGTCACCGCGAGCCGGCGAGGGGATCGACCGCTGGAACGGTACTGCCGTCCGCGAGCCCGTGACCGCGCGTCTGGCCCCGGCGGAACAGCGCGCGATGACGGCCGGTCGGCCGATCGTGGCCCGCTTCGTCAAGGCGCGTCAGGCATCGGGGGTGCGCGCGGCTGATGTGCAGTTGCTGGGGGCGTTGCCGCGCAACGGCGGGCTGGTCACGAATTTTGGTGTCTTCAGCAGGGACGCGAACGGCGGCTGGCACTTCCCGACCCTCTCGCTGCGACCGGCGACCTGCCCCTGAGCCTGCTGCATGTAAGGGTTTTGCCGACAGCGACGTACCAGTCCGCCTGAGAGAGTAATCATCGGGCATTGTATCGTCACCACGAACGCGTGAGGACTCGGTATGGACGCTTTGGCTTCGAAGGCGGAGGACGCGATGGCGCTGGGCGGACGCACCAACAGCCGGTCGACCGGCGCAATCATCTCCGAGGGTGTCCTGGCAGGGATCGTCGCGGCGAGCGCGGTGGCCGTAGTGCTGCTGCTGGTCGATCTGGTGGTCGATGAAGCGTTCCGGACGCCACGGCAGCTCGGCGGCATGTTGCTGCAGCTGTATGGTGCGGCGCCGGAGACCGCAGCTGATGGCACGACGGCACTGGCGCTGTACACACTGTTTCACTTCATCGCGTTCATCATTGCGGGCATCATTGCCGCAGCGATCGTGCAGGTCACGATCAAGCAGCCGGTGGCGTTGCTGCTGTTCGTGATTCTCTTCTTTGCGTTCCAGGTGGCGTTCACCGGCTTCGTCACGGTCGTGGGCGTGCAGTCGGCCACGGCGATCACACCGGTTCAGGTGGCGCTGGGCAATGTCGTCGCATCGATCGCCATGGCGCTGTTCTTTCGCGCGCGACATCCCAGGTTGCGACGGCTTGGGGCGGCGATCGAACGAACCGAGGAATGACGAGTCGCTCGCATCTCATTCGCTGATGATCCGTACAACGCAGAACCGCCGCCTTCCACTGTTCGGAGGGCGGCGGTTCTGCGTTGCGTGCATCAACTGAGCAGCGTTCGGATCAGTTGAAGGTATAGCGAAGGCCCAGCTGCATGCGCCAGACGTCAAACTCACTGACGGTACGCTCGAACGACTTGTCCACGAGGTCCGTGCGAACATTTCGCAGGCGATAAAGCGGCACGCCGTTGGCCGGCGTGGCCTGCAGCACGAGCGGCTGGTTCGTGACGAGGCGCTGGCTGCCGCCCCAGTTCTTGTTCAGCAGATTGCCGAAGTTCAGGATGTCGGCGCGGATCTGGATCGCATTCTTGGAGCCGCGAACGTTCGTGAAGATGTCCTGCGTGATGCTGAAGTCCGTACGGAAGACGGTCGGCAGGAACACCGCGCCGCGCTCAGCGATACGGCCGCGGTTCTTGCTCAGATACGGGTCCTGCTTGATGTAAGCCTCGAATGCCGTGGTCTGTTCCGCGACGCTGAACGTCCGCGCGATCTGCGCCGGAACAGATGTCGCCCGACCCGTGGCGTCGACTGAGTACGCCTGGAAGTTCATTTCGGACACGTTACGCGGGACGTAGATCAGGTCCGCGTTGTTCGTGCCGTCACCGTTCATGTCGCCATTGTACGTGTAGCTCTGGTTGCCGATCGAGCGCAGCTCAGTGAACAGCGAGACGCCCGTGGCACCAAAGCCGAAGTACTGCTTCTTGTACGAGAGCACTGCCACGGCACGATGACCAGCCCAACCGTTGGAGAAACCCATGCCCGGGTTGTTGGGGTCACCGGTATACGGGTTGGTCTGCCAGGAGCCGAAAGCGATCGAGCCTGGATCGACACTGTTACGCGCCGAGCCGTAGCTGTAGAAGGTTTTCGCGTACAGACCGCCGGAGAACGACTTCTCGAGTGCGGCAGAGACGTTGTACGACGTGCCGACGCTCTGATTCTTCAGGACGATCGCACTGGTGATGTTCGGATTGATGCGATTCGAGCCGATCCAGCGCGGACGGTTGTCAGGGCCGTTGAACGTTGCGTTCGGGGCGCGGAGGTTGGCGTTGATGTAGTAGGTGCCATTGACGTCCTGATTGTACAGGTACTCGACCGTTCCGATGATGCCCCACGGCAGGCGCTGATCGACGGCGATGTTGGAGCGCCAGACCTGCGGGAACCGATAGTCGGGATCCGTCGCCGCCAGTTCATACGATGGGGCTGGCGTACCGTTGACGGTCGCCGGCTTGTACTGGTCCGGGTTCGGGTTGAATGGCCGGGATTGCGTATTAAGCTGCTCAGAAAAACCGGTCAGGATACCGTTGGCACCTACCTGATTCGAGATCCAGACGAATGCTGGCGGACCGGTGAAGATGCCGGAGCCACCGCGTACCTGCGTGGTACGGTCGCCGCGGGCATCCCAGTTGAAGCCGAAACGGGGTGAATACAGCACCTTCGAGCTTGGCATACGATCCGTCTGGATCTGCACCGGGGCGCCGATCTCGTCTCGGAAGGCGAGGTTCGGAACGTCTGGGTTGCGCAGCGCGGTGTTCTCGAATCGCGGCACATCGAAACGCATGCCAAGAGTCAGGTTCAGGCGCGAGCTGACGCGGATCTGATCCTGGATATATGCACCGGCATACAGCACCTCCAGTGGTTGCACGGGCTTCGTCTGCCCGGGGATGTTGTTGAAGCGCACCTGTGACCGGTTCAGTGTCACCGGCGAGGTGGTGCGATTCCGATTTGCCAGGAAGCCGTTGGCATCGGTGTAGAAGTCGGCCAGCGAGTTGTAGACGTAGACGCTCTGCGATCCGGGGAAGAACACATTCTCGGAGCGGTAGCGCTGCGCAGTCACACCCATGGTGACGTCATGCCGTTCACTGGTGATGCTCAGGTTGTTCTGGAACTGCAGGGTGTTGTAGCGCAACTCGTTGTTCGGCGTGAACGGCTCGGTGCCGAATGACAGGTAGTTGCGACCGTCCTGCAGGATGTCGACCATCGGGAAGAACGCGCCCCGTGGCTCGCGCGACTCGTCGTTGCTCGTATAGCCGACGATCATGTTGTTCGAGACGCGGCTGCCGAAATTGGCGTTCCACTCACCGACGTACGACCGGATGTTCTCCAGAATCGCGTAGTTCGAGTTCTGGAAGCTCATCGCGTCCAGTCGGTTGTTCCGCAAGCCAGCTCCCAGCGACGACGAGTTCGACATGATCACGTCGGATTTCGAATCGAGCGAGGTGTAGCGAAAGCTGAACTTGTTGTTGTCGTTCAGGTTGAAGTCGACTTTGCCGAGTACGCGCGTGGACGGCGTCTCGAAGCCGTAACCATTCACAGGACCCGTGGCGTAACCGAAATTCGTGTTCAGGAAGCTCGACAGCGTGGTGACGTCCGACTCCAGTACTCGGGTCGTATTGCCTTCGACGGTCTGGCCGCCGGTGTTCGTGACGAAGTTCGTGCCGGGGCTGTTGGTGCCGTCATCCTCGACGTTGACGAAGAAGAACAGCTTGTTCTTGATGATCGGGCCGCCGATACGGGCGCCCCACTGGCCGAAGTTGAACACGCCTGGAGTGAACGCCTGGTTGCCGACCTGATCGCCGACGAAGCTCTCCGATCGGGTGAGGCGGTACACGGAACCGGTGAAGGTGTTGGTACCCGACTTGGTGACCGCATTCACGCCGGCGCCGACGAAGTTGCCCTGGCGCACATCGAACGGGGCGACGTTGACCTGGATCTGGTCGATGGCGTCGAGCGGAATCGGTGACACGCCGGTACGACCGCCGGGCGTGGCGCCCTGGCCCAGTCCGAAGGAGTTGTTGAAGTACGATCCGTCGACCGTGATGTTGTTCAGGCGGCTGTCCTGACCACCGATCGACTGACCGTTGGCCTGCGGGGTGAGGCGCGTGAAGTCGTTGATCGAGCGGTTGATGGTCGGCAGGTTCTCGAGCGCTTCACGGCTGACCGTGGTGGCCGCACCGGTGCGCGACTGCGAGATGACGCCGCCCGTCGCGGCCGTGACCGAGACGGTGGCCAACTGCACGGCGGCCGGGGAGATCACGAAGTTCTCTTCCGTGGTCACGCCGAGCTGGACAATCAGGCCGTTCTTGGTCTGCGGGGCGAAGCCGATGGTGGAGGCGGTGATGCTGTACGGACCACCGACGCGCATGCCGGGAATGGTGTAGCGACCGTCGGCGCGGGTGAGTGCCTGATAGGCAGTGCCGGACGGGGTGTGCAGGGCGCGGACGCGAACGCCGGCAACGCCGGTGCCGCCCTGTTGTGCGGTCACTCGGCCCTGCATGGATCCGGTGGTGACCTGCGCGGGTAGAACACTCGCTGACACGGCCATACAGGCCGCGACCAGCGAACCGACAAAGAAGTTCTTCATTCCGTCTCTCCAGAAGTTAAAAACAGCAGCAGAACGACTTGCAGAAGCTAATCGTGCTTTCAGGCGTGGATGGAGCGCGTGACGGTTTCCGTGACCTCGTCGCGACAGAGTTCGCGCGGGGGCATTTCTTTTGTGGGCGGGCGCTCGTTGCACTGCGGGCCGGTGCCTAGCGCTGCGCGACGCGCGGCGAATGACATGATCACGCGAAGGCTGACGTCGTCTCGATGCTCGGACGATCGCGGTCGGTGTTCCCCGTGGGCCAGAGAGGGGCGGACCCGTGCGGGAGGTCAGCGTGTCGGCTGCGGTCCGGAACGGGGTGGTGATCCGGCCTCGGATCACGCGGATGGAGCTGGTCGAGCGGTGGTACAGTACCCGGGACGAGACTCGAACTCGTATACCCCGAAGGGTGGGGGATTTTGAGTCCCCTGCGTCTACCGATTCCGCCACCCGGGCCGGATGA
>JBBSCZ010000144.1:0-8170 GCA_038249795.1 Gemmatimonadales bacterium
AGCTCAGGCGTGAGGTCGCTGGACTGGAGATGCTCGATGATCTCGCGCCGGGTCAGCTCATGGATCGCGAAAAAGAAGTGCTCGTGAGCGTCCGCGATACACTGCTGCAATCGTTGCTGACGGCAGCATTGCCGGTCACCGTGGACATTCAGGGCAATCTCACCGTGACCCTGACCGCAGCCACGATCACCCTCCGCTCGAACGTCGTCAGCGTCGCGCTGACCGGATCGGTGCGTCGTCGCAGCTACCCGCGCGTGGCGGCAGCCGTCCTGCTCCAAGGCGCGTTCGATGCATTCAGGGTCGACTCCAGCAGGGGTTTGCGCGCACGCATCGCCATCGACGACGTGGAACTCGATACGCCGAGCGGCACGCCGTCGGCACTCGATCCGCTGGTGGTCGAGGTGCTGCAGCGCGTCGTCGAGCGGAGCCTCCCCGAACTCACGGCCGCCATCCCGGCGGTGACGATTCCTGTTCGCCTCGACCAGAGCATGACGCTGCCCGGATTCGGTCCCGAGGGTGCACTGTCGATCGAGCCGAGCGCGGCACCGCTGCGCGTGCAGGCCTCGCGCGTGATCGCATTTCAGAACCGACTCTGGATCGTGCTGCGCGTGGACATTGGCCAGTTCGCGACGGTTCCGCGGAGTGTGGTGCCATGACGCGACGCCGGCGAGTCGTGATGGTCCTGCTGGCGCTCGGTACCGTGACGGCCGCGGTACTCGGGGTACTCACGATGCGCTATCGCCCGAAGGCTGAGCGTGAGGATCCCGCGACCGTCGAGCGGCAGATCGTGCAGCTGACTGCGCAGCGCGATTCGTTGCGCGCGCTGGTGTACGATGCGGCGCTGTCGAGCGATCTGCTCGACGGGCAGCCGGAAGGCGACGTGCTGATCGGGCTGCCGACTCCCTTCGTCGAAGCGGTGGTGCGCAGTGTGGTGACGGGCTGGTTCCACGAAGTGGACATCCGGCTACCGCGCATCAACCTGAAGAAGTCGGGCGAGGTGAAGGCGCGACTCGGCATCTTCGGTCGGCGGCGCGTCGGCGAGTACACGCTTGCCATTCGCCTCGACGACGTGCGTGGACGACTGCAGCCGGATGTCCCGAAGCTCACCTTTGGTGGCGACGTGATCACGATTGCGGTGCCGGTTCGCGTGGCCGGTGGCACGGGAATCGCGCACATCAAGGCTGACTGGGAGTCGCGCGGTCTGGCGGGACCGATTTGCGGCGACATGTCGGTGGAACGGGACGTGACCGGTCAGGTGCGTGCACGCACGTACGTGGCGCGGGGGCGGATCGTGCTCAGCGCGGTGGACGGCGCAGTGCTCGCGGATCCGGACTTTCCTGGACTCGCGATTCGACTGTTCGTCGATCCATCGGCGCGCTCGGTGGCCGCGCTGGACTCGATGCTTGCGGCACGCGGCGGTTTGTGTGGCTTCGCGATCGACAAGTCCAACGCCAGTGAGCGGATGCAGGCGCTCGTCGGCCGTGGCTTCAACGTGAAGATTCCGCAGCGCTTCTTTCGCCCGATCCGGCTGCCGATCGCGGTCGAGACGGCGGTGCCACTCGAGAATCGTCAGCTGGCGCTGCAGGTCACGCCACGAAAACTCTCGGTCCATCCCAGCACCGTGTGGATCGCCGCGAACGTGTCGCTGGGTGCGCGTCTCGACAGCACCACTGCGGCCGCGGCGCGCGTGCGCTGACTGCAGTACGCGGATTCTTTACGCCGCCAGCGGCGATGTCCGACTCGGCAGCTGCACTGCGAACGGCGGGCACACGTCACTGGATCATGTCGGCGGCAATCACGGCGTTGAGGAGTACGTTGGCTCCATTGGTGATGTCGGCAGCGTGGGAGAACTCGCGCGGTGAGTGACTGATGCCGCCGACGCTCGGGATGAAGATCATGCCCATCGGCGCAATGCGGGCAATCTCCTGTGCATCATGTCCCGCGCCGCTGGGCATCCGCTGCGACGACAGGCCGAGGCTTCTTACACTGCCGTCGATGTAGCCCGTGAGGCGCTGATCGGAAAGGGCGGGCTGGCTGTCGACGATGTTCCGAAACGTAAAACTGGTCGCGGTGGCCGCGCCGATCTGGCGACCCAGTTGCTCGAATGCCGCCTGATATCGGACGAGCTTCGTTTCGTCGAGGTCGCGCAGGTCCACCGTCAGCACCACTTCGCCGGCAATAACGTTGGTGGTATTCGGCGTGATGGTGGCGCGGCCGACGGTTGCGACCTGGCGTCCCGGTTCGGCACGGATCGCCTCGTTCACGGCGACGGTGAACCTCGCTGCAGCCAGCATCGCATCCTGGCGCTGGTCCATCGGCGTGGCGCCGGCGTGGTTGGACATCCCGGTGATCGTCACCTCGATCCAGCGCAGTCCGACGATGCCCTCGACCACCCCGATCTGCAGCCCCGCCTTCTCCAGCAACCCGCCCTGCTCGATGTGCAGCTCGATGTAACAGGCGATGTCGCCCCGCTGCTTCACCGCAGACGCCAACTTCGACACGTCGCCGCCGGTGAGCGCGATCCCTTCGCGGATTGTCTTCCCGGAGCGCGCCACATCGTTCAATTCCGCATCGGACAGCGCACCGATCGCGAGCTTGCTGCCGATCGTGCCGCCCTCCTCGTTCTGGAAGCAGACCACGTCGACCGCGTGCCGCAGGCGCACGTTCCGCTCCCGCAGCGTGCGCGCCACCTCGATCGCACCGAAGGTGCCGACGGGCCCATCGAAGTTGCCGCCGTTGGTGACCGAGTCGATATGTGATCCGATCAGGATCGGCGGCAGCGACGCGTCGCGTCCATCGACGCGGCCGTACATATTGCCCGCCGCATCGATGCGCGGCGTGAGGCCTGCTTGCCGGAAGAGGTCGAGCGTGAAGGAACGCCCCGCCAGATCGGCCTCTGAATATGCAGTGCGATTGATCCCACCCGATGTGCGGCCAATACTGTCGAATGCCGTCAGACATTTGTTGAGTCGCTCACCGTTGACTCGCAGTGGTACCGCAATGCGATGCGTCTGCCGGGCACGCGGCATCAGTGGCACGGCTGAGAGGGCAGCCGTGTATTGCAGAAAGTCGCGACGGTTCATCGAGAATCTCGGTTCGGGGCGGGGCAGGACGAGGGGATCACGTTACGCGGGATCGGCGGCGCGCTTCCGCTGCACCGCGCGGCCGATCAGGTACAGCAGGGCGCCGACGAGCGTCGCGATCAGCACGTCGCGCGTCTCGGCCCATGATGTGTTGAGCAGCAGCCATGCGATCAGCACCAGCGCGATGCCGGGAATCAGCAGCCCGCCGGGCAGAGTGAACAGTGCCGGCGTCATCTGCTTGCGGCGCCTGAACAGCGGTAGCGCGATGATCGTGAGTGCAAACACGAACAGGCGCGAGATGGTGCTGATCGTGAGGAGGTAGATGTGGCCGCGCGTGAGCGTCAGCAGCAACACCACGCCACACGACGCGAGGATCGCGAGTACGGGGGTGCGATGGACAGGATGCAGTGCAGCCAGCATGGACGGCAGTTGCCGGGCTTCTGCCATCGCGAAGGGAATGCGCGAGATTGCGAGCACGCCACCGTTGATCGTGCCGAGCATCGAGATCACGGCACCGACGACGATGAGCGTGGCCCCCGCCGGCCCAAGGAAGGTGAATGCCGCATCAGCGAGTGGCCGCGTCGACGCCGCGAGATCGGGGAGCATACCGATGCACACGGCCTGAATCGCGACATACAGCAGTGCCACACCAGCCAGGCCGATGCCAAGCGAGAACGGTGCGTCGCGCCGCGGGTCGCGCATCTCACCGGCGGCGACGAGCGCCGTCTCCCAGCCGACGAAGGCGAAGCCGAGCAGCAGTATCGCCGCCGAGAAGTGCTCCGTTGACGGTTGCACGGCGAAGTCGAGGCGCGCGGTGTCGATCTGCGGCAAACCCACCACCACGAAGAACAGCAGTGGCGCGAGTTTCGCGATCGTGATCGCGCTGCTGAATCGGGTCGCGCCGCGCGTGCCTCGCACATGGAGCCACGCCAGTCCGCCAATCACTGCCGTCACGAGCAGCCCGCGGGGCAGGCCGGTGTTCACCGATGGCACGAGGAACGACAGATAGTCCGCCAGCACCCCGGTGATGGCACAGAGGCCCGTCACGCGCGCCAGCCAGAGCAGCCACCCGACGACGAACGCCGTGAACGGGCCGAAGGCATCCGCAGCGTAGATGTACGGCCCGCCGGTCTGCGTGTAGCGGCTGCTGACCTCCGCGAAGCAGGCCACGATGAAGCCCATCAGCACCGCGCAGGCGACGATCGCCAGCAGCCCCCACGCGCCAAGCAGCGCGTGCACCTTCTGTGGCAGTCCGAAGATTCCCGCACCGACGATGCCGTTGATGACGAGTGCGACCATGTCCCACCGACCCACGACGCGCAGCAGTCCTGCGCTGTCTGCCGGTGCGGTCGCGCTCACGTGACGGGTGCGACGCCTGCGCGTGCGCTGGCGGTAGTGCCGTGAATGTCGCGCGATGTTCGCAATCGCGGCATCACGAGCTCACCGAAGCGACGGCATTCCTCGAGGTGCGGATAGCCAGACAGGATGAAGGTGGAGATGCCGAGCGCCTGATAGGCGCGCAGTTTCGCCTCGACCTGTTCCGGGTTGCCGACGATCGCAACGCCGACGCCGGTTCGTGCAAGGCCGACGCCGGCCCACAGATTCTCCTCGACCACCAGCGACGTGCCCGAGGTGAGCGCGCGCTGCCGTTGCTGACCTTCGGAATCGGCGCTGCCCGAGGCGGCCACGAATGCTGCGCGCACGGCGGGATCGATGCGGCTGATCAGCCGATCGGCAGCGGCCCACGCTTCGGCTTCAGTCTCACGCACCACCACGTGCACACGCAGCCCGATACGCAGGCTGCGACCGGCCGCACGCTCCGCCTCGCGCATGCTCGCGACGCGTGCCGCGATGCTCGGCAGTGTGTCGCCCCAGACGAGGTAGACATCGGCGAGTTCGGCGGCGATGCGCTGCGCTGCCGCACTATGACCACCGAAATAGATCGGAATCATCGGCGATGGCTTTGGTTCCAGCACCGCGCCGGTGGTGCGGTAGAAGATGCCCTCATGATCCACCACCCGCTCATGCCACAATCGGCGCAGCAGATGCACGAACTCGTGGGTGCGCGCGTATCGCGTGTCATGCGACTCGGTGTCGCCATACATCGCGTTTTCAGCGGGATTGGAGCCGGTCACGATGTTGAGGCGCAGCCGACCCGGGAAGAGCGTCGCGGCGGTGGAGGCCATCTTGGCAAAGATGGCGGGATGAAACATCCCGGGCCGCACCGCCACCAGCAGCCCAGCGCCGCGCGTCTGCGCCAGCGTGGCCACCGACGCGGTCCACGCATCATGCTCGGCGTGAAAGTTCGTGGCGGTGAGCAGACTGCTGAAGCCCATTTCCGCAGCCGTCTCGACCAGGCTCACGAGATACGGCAATGTGGGACGTCGGTGCGGACCGGCGCCGAGAAATTCGCCATCAGCCGCGAGCTGACAGAACCACAGGAGGTCGAGGTCTTCCGCGGGATCGATGCGGTGCAGGGTGGTCGGCCGGAGGTCGGTCATCGCGGGCAGGCAGGGGACAGCAATGCGCAAGGCGGGTACGTATATATCGATCGCGACGGCGCCTACCAAATGGCGGTCGATGTACGCCTCACCCCGACCGGGTCCGCCCGTGCGCCTGAACGTTCTCACGCGACGCGTCCACTACTGGGCTACGCTTGGTATTGCGCTGCCAGTCGTCGTGATCATCGTCACAGGCGTTCTGCTGCAGGTGAAGAAGCAATGGACGTTCGTGCAGCCGGCCGAGATCCGTGGCACCGGCACCACGCCAACGATCGACCTGAAGGGGATCGTGGCGGCGGTGCGCGGCGTGCCATCGTTGAACGTGCGCGGCTGGGATGACATCAAGCGTATCGACATCCGCGCCGATCGCGGGCTCGCCAAGGTGACGGTCGCCGGCGACTGGGAGGTGCAGGTGGATCTGGGCACCGGCGCTGTACTGCAGACCGCCTATCGCCGCTCCGATCTGATCGAGTCGCTGCATGATGGCTCATTCTTTCTCGGCAACATCACGAAACTCGGCCTCTTTCTGCCGACCGGCGTGGCTTTGTGCGTGATGTGGCTCACCGGCCTCTGGATGTTCTGGCTACCGTTCTCGGTGAAGCGCCGGCGTGCACGAACCGCGCGGGACGCTGCCGCGCGGCTCTCTTGACGACGATATCGGCATCACGGTTTTCCCCCTGTGAGCAGGAGGCCATCCACCGAGCCGAAATCGTCCGAGACCGGGGCGAGATTTGCAGGTTGCTGCCATGCGCCCTCATTGATGCGAAGCGAGACACGCCACGTACCGGCGGGAGGGGCGATACCACAGTCGAAGTCTCGTCGGCTGCGTGCAACACAGGCGCGTGGCTGCCAGTCGGTGAAATCGCCGCGAAGCTCCACGCGCTGTGCGGCGGCGGGTCCGGCATCGACGATCAACATCATTCGTTCAACCCGAAGCGCCGGCACCGCAGGCGCAAGTTTGGTCGCGGCAAACAGCGTGTGTCGCCCGGTGATGCGCATGCCGATGAGCGCCGTTCGTCCAGAGGGGATACCCGACCGCACATCCGGCAGTCGCTGCACGGCGCCGGCAAACAGCGAGATGCCGCGGGTGGTGTGCACTGTGACGCCGAGTTGCGGGCCGATGCGTGCGCCGCGCAGCCCGCTTTCGACGGCACGCAATGCCACCGACGCATCGGCGCGCAGGCGGCTCCGTTCCCAGATCACGCGCGGTGCGACATCCAGCACCTGTGTACGGGTAGCACGTGTGTCACGCAAGAACCCGCCGATCACGAGCCCGCCGAGCTGTTCCTGCAGCGCGCGTGGTCGGCGCGCATCGGTATAGCTGGCGTCGAGCAAGGCCGAGAAATCGCCGCGTGTGTGGGCAGCTGAGACACCAGCACTCACGTCCTGCCACCAGATGCCGCTGTGACTCAGCTGGCCAGTGCTGAGACGCGCGCTGCCGCCGTTCGCGCCATGCATCGTACGCCATTCCGCGCCGATGTCCGCGTGCAGCGTGTGCTGGAGGCCCGTGGTCTTGAGCGCTTGTGCGCTACCGACGAGTCGTGTGTTGCGGAATGCCGGCGACTGGGCGAAGCCCGAGCCGAGAAACGACTGCCACGGCGCAGTGCCGGTGGCCAAGACGGCAGTCGCTCCGATGCTTGCGTCTCGCGCGGTGAGCATTCCCTGCGGTGCGATGTAGAACGCGGCGCCGCCTGACACGAGCGGTTGTTCGATGGCCGCGGCGCCGGTCTCGATGCTGCCGCTCACGCGCGCTCGCGGTTGCGCAGTCAGCGGCAGTGCCACGAACAGCAGAAGCGCGGCGCTGAGCACACGACAGAGCCGACGACGCATGGCGATCAGGGCGGTCGTGTTCCGCCCAGCGGGACCACAGGACCGGAACTGCCGCCGGTATTGGCCATCCCCGCACCGGTTGCACCGGCTGCACCGCCGACCAGTCTCGTCATGCGATCGTTCAGTGCCGCATCCGGTGCCATGCCGTTCGCCACATCCCGTGCGAGGTCATCGGCCACCACCAGCAGCGTACCAGTCGCCACCCGACGGTCGATCAATGCACGTGTCGCACGCACGGCCTGATCCTGCGTGACACCACGTCGCACCAGCCGCACGACGAACAGAAAATACGGCTCCGCCGATTGCCGACCCGCAGCCTTCCTGATCGTGCGCAGCGACGGACCAGTGATGCCGACCGACAGCGCCTCGGCGCCGGCGTGCAGTTCCGGCACCGTCACCGTCGGCGCCAGCAGTTTCGCCACCGAATCGACGCGCGTTGCCAGCAGTGACACTGCATCGGCGATGCGTGATGGTGTTGCCCCTTTCGCCGAGCCCTCGGCAATCTTGGCGCGCAACAGGTCGGTCGGCAGCCCGCGTCGCACGAAATCGCGGACGATGGCATCGATGCGTTCCGTCGCCGCGCGATCGTTCTCGCTCACGGTGCTCTGCGCGCCAATCGTGCCAGCACAGGCCAGCAGCATTGCGAGTGCGATGCCGTATCGACAGGTCACGGCGCCTCGCTCACGACCAGTTCGGAGCCCGTCACGCCGAAGTCGCGATCTTCCACAGCCTCGCGTGCGGGGTCGCGCTCGAAGC
>JBBSCZ010000145.1:0-8099 GCA_038249795.1 Gemmatimonadales bacterium
CAGGTGGACGTGCTCTGCGGCAATCTCGAGGACGCGATCCCGGTGGACTCGAAGGCGGCGGCGCGCGCTGGCTTCATCGAGGCCGCCAACGCAATCGATTTCGGTGACAGTGCACTTTGGGTACGCGTCAACTGCCTCAACAGCCCCTGGTTTCTGGACGACCTGGATCAGATCGTGCAGCAGGCGGGCAACAAGCTCGATGTGTTCATGATCCCGAAGGTCGAAGGGCCGTGGGACATTCACTTCGTGGACCAGTACCTTGCGCTGCTCGAGGCGCGGTATGGCGTGAAGAAGCCGATCCTGATCCATGCGCTGCTGGAGACCGCCGAGGGCGTGAAGAATGTGGAGCAGATCGCCTCGGCCAGCCCACGCATGCACGGCATGAGCCTTGGGCCGGCTGATCTGGCGGCATCGCGCGGCATGAAGACGACGCGCGTCGGTGGCGGGCACCCGTTCTACGGCGTGCTGGCCGATCCTGCGGAAGGCGCAGCGCAGCGGAGCTTCGCGCAGCAGGATCTGTGGCACTATACGGTAGCCAAGATGGTGGATGCCTGCGCGTCGAACGGCATCCGCGCTTTTTATGGGCCATTTGGCGACTTGAAGGACGAGGCGGGGTGCGAGGCGCAGTTCCGCAATGCGTTCCTGATGGGATGCAGCGGGGCGTGGTCGCTGGCGCCGAACCAGATCCCGATCGCGCGGCGCGTGTTCAGCCCCGACGTGAGAGAGGTGCTGTTCGCCAAGCGCATTCTCGACTCGATGCCCGACGGCAGCGGCGTCGCGATGATCGAGGGCAAGATGCAGGACGATGCCACATGGAAGCAGGCGAAGGTCATCGTCGATCTGGCGCGACTGGTGGCGCGCAAGGATCCCGAGCTGGCGGCGGCATATGAGTTCTGAATCGAAGACCCGCCCCGGCAATTTTTTCGAGGACTTCGTCGTCGGTCAGGAAATCGTGCACGCCACGCCGCGCACCGTGACCGAGGGTGAGGTGGCGCTCTACACCGCACTCTTCGGCAGTCGATTCGCCGTGACGTCTTCCGATCCGTTTGCGGTGGACGTCGGGCTGGACGGTGCGCCGATCGACAGCATGCTCGCGTTTCACGTCGTGTTCGGGAAGACGGTGCCCGACATCTCGCTCAACGCGATCGCGAACCTTGGCTACGCCAACGGACGCTTCGGCGTGCCAGTGTATCCGGGCGACACCCTCTCCACCACGTCGACGGTGATCGGCGTGAAGGAGAACAAGGATGGCAAGACGGGTGTGGTCTACGTGCGTTCGATCGGCGTGAACCAGGTGGGCGACATGGTGCTGGACTACGTGCGATGGGTGATGGTGCGCAAGAACGTGCTCGATGCGCCGGCGCCGGACGTCGTCGTGCCTGTGCTCGAGACAGCGGTGCCGGTGGAAGATCTGTACGTGCCCTACACCATCGAGGCCGGCACGTACGACACCGAACTCGCGGGCAGCCCGTTTCTGTGGGACGACTACGAAGTCGGTGAGAAGATCGACCATGTGGATGGTATGACGATCGAGGAGGCGGAGCACATGCTCGCGGCACGTCTCTTCCAGAACACGGCCAAGGTGCACTTCAATCAGCACGTCGAGGCCGAGGGACGATTCGGGCGTCGGATCATCTATGGTGGATACATCATCAGCCTGGCACGGGCGCTGTCGTTCAACGGGCTGGCGAACGCCATGAGCATCGCGGCGATCAATGGCGGCCGGCACACGGCGCCGACGTTCGCCGGTGACACGATCTACGCCTGGTCGGAGATCATCGACCGCATGGACATTCCTGACCGCCATGACGTCGGCGCGCTGCGTGTCCGGACGGTGGCGACAAAAGATCGTGCCTGCGCCGACTTCCCCTATCAGATCGCGCCGGGCACGTATGATCCCGTCGTGGTGCTCGACTTCGACTACACCGTTCTGATGCCGCGGCGGAGCTGATGCGACAGTACAAGTTTCTCGCGACGGAGGAGACGCAGGAATCGCTGCGTCTGGCGCGCGGTGTGTGGCACGGTCTGACCATCGCGGAGAAGGCGGTCACCGTGCACCTCGTCTCCGGTGAAGCAGTCCGCGTGGAGACCGAGGCAGCCGACGTCGAGGATGCGTTCGAGACATTCCGCCTCAACGCGAGCATCGATCCGACACCACCCGACCCGACCGACGCCGCGGGTGAGTTCGGCCTCGGGCGCAATGACGTGGTGCTCTTCACCGGCGCCACCTGGACCGTCACGAGCACCGAAGCGCTCGGCGTCGAACTGCGCGAGGGCGCGGCGATGCACTTCAGCGGACATCCCGGTCAACTCACGGACGATGCCGAAGTGGTCTGCCTCACGACCGACGCGATCGTGATCGCGACTACCACCGGCACCGGGCTGCTGCTGCGCGTCGGACTGAAGCCCGGTAGCGTGGATGTGGTGCGGGATCAGGAGACGATCGCGGCGTTCCTGCTGGAGCGAGGTTATTCGACGGCCTGACGCTGCGTGGGCGCCAGCACCACCAGTGCCACACCGCCAAGAATTGCCACCCCGGCACCGACGAGTCTTGTCGTCAGTGGCTCGCCCAGCAGCAGCACGCCGCCCAATGCCGCGATCACCGGCACGCTCAATTGCATGGTGGCTGCGGTGGTGGCGCGGAGTCCGCGCAGCGCCGTATACCAGATGGCGTATCCGATGCCCGATGCGATCGCGCCTGAAGCCACGGCATACATGAGGCCCGGTGCATCGACGACCAGTGTGCTGCGAAAGCCGAAGCTCAGCGTGAGACCGAAGGGCACCGCACGCGCGAAGTTCCCAGCGGTGGCAGCGATCGGATCACCTGCCTGCTTCGCGCGCAGCGAGTACACACCCCACGCCGCACCAGCCGCGAGCATCAGCGCGGCGGAGCGCAGTGGCGGAGCCGCCAGGCCCGGGAGCACCAGCGCCACCAGCCCGCCGTACGCAAGCAGCAACCCACCTCCCTGCACCAGCGACAGCCGTTCTCCACGCGCGACCCCGACCGTGATCATCGTGGCCTGCACGGCACCAAACAGCAGCAACGCCCCCGTGCCGGTGGTGAGCCGCACGTACGCGAACGAGAATGCAGCGGCATAGACGAAGAGCGCGGCGGCCGAGGCCCACGTCCCGCCGAAACGGTATGCGCCACCGCGCCCGCAGAAGATCACCGCCAGGACGATCGCACCAGCGACCAAGCGGATCGACGTGAAACTGGCCGGGTCGATCGTCGTGCGTGTGAGGGCCAGCCGAGTGAGTAGCGAATTGCCCGCAAATGCCACCAGCGCCAGGATGGTCAGCGGCAGCGTGTGTATCTCGACAACACGCGAGGCAGCGGCGTCAGACGCCAAACTGCCTCAGGTGATGATCGAGATGCTTGTAACCGAGCACACCCCATTCGTCGGGGGTGAGCGGACCGAAGATCGGATGCGGCTGCCGGCCCGTGTTGCCGTCGAGCCGCGCGATCAGCACCTTCAACTGCGTGCGCTCCACTTCGAACGGCTCCGGGGCGCGTGCGATGATCTCCCGTGCCGTCGGCGAGTTCTTCGGGAAAGGCAGCACGTACAGCACCAGGTGCTTGAACGGGAATCGGGAGATGAGGGGCACCTTTTTCGGCGCCACCGGCAGGTCGCCGAGCGCCATGCGGCAGGCGTCGGTCATGTGCGCCAGCATCTTCGGTGCGGTGAAGCGTCCCCACTTCGGTGGCATCTGCTCCGTCAGCCGATCGAGGCGGGCGACGATCGTCCTGAGGTCCGTCGGGTTTCGGAAGGACGGCATCAGGTGGCTCCGGTGGAAGGAATCTCACGCTCCATCTGCACGATGCCCAGCGTGAGACCGTTGCGCATCAATGTGGAGACATCACGCAGGGCGCGGAATCCGAGCTTCTCGTACAGCGGCACACCCGGCAACGTTGCACCGAGCTGAAACCGCCGGAACCCGGCGGCCACGGCCTCCGCCTCGCAGGTGGCGTACAGCCTGCGGGCGAGCCCACGCCGTGCAAACGTTGGCGACACGTAGAACGCACGGATGCGTGCCGCGTCGGTGGCCGGATCGAGCAGCGGATCCGCCTCCCGCTTTGCGCGGTCAGCTCCATACAGCGTGTAGCGCCTCCCCCAGCCGCCGCTCGCCGCCAGCGCACCGTCGCACTCGATCACGAAGTACGTGCCGTCGGCGATCAACTGCGAATCCACGCCGAACACCGACGCCAGCGACTCCTCGATCTCTTCTGGAGAATAGTGCATCTGGCTCAGGCCACGCACCGACGCTTCTATCAGCGCCGTGATCGCCGGAATGTCCGCTGGTGTGGCTGTCCGCAGCACGAAGGCCTCTGGCGGTGCCGTCATGTCGTCACCGTGCCGACGACGTGTGCGACAGGCGGGTACACGCGATCAATACGCAATGCACTCGATCTCGACCTTCGCATCGAGTGCGAGGCCGTTGGCGCCCAGCGCGCTGCGGGCAGGACGCTTGTCGGCGGCGAAGAACGTGACGTACACCTCGTTCATCGCCCCCCACTCCTTCATGTCGGCCATGAACACGGTGCATTTCACCACCCGATCGAACGACGACCCGCTGCGCCGGAGCACTGCCCCGATGTTCTCCATCACCTGCCGCGTCTCGGCCTGAATGCCGCCGGGTACGATCGCACCGCTGCTGTCGGTACCGATCTGACCGGAGAGGTACAGGAAGCCGTTCACACGCACCGCTGGCGAGAACGGCCGCGGCGGTCCGACGGTGGTGCTCAGGTACTCGGCCGGCCTGACGCCGGCGCACGCGACAAGCATCAGCGCTGCGGCGCAGACCGCGGTCGTGCGCAGGATGCGCCAGCTGATCATGTGCACCTCAGACGCGATGATGGTCGGCACGCCAGGACCTGATGCGCTGCTTGATCTGCTTCGTGTCGGTGACCCTGTCGGTCAATACCCATCGCACGAGCTCAGGCACTTCGGCGTCGCTGGCGAAGCGCAGCGCGATCAGCTGACGCGCACTCAACTCGTCCACGCGACCACGCAGATCGTCGGGCAGCAGTCGGACCATGCGCAGCTGCTCCTCGAGGCGGATCACGCGATCCTGCGCCTTGAGCGGGAAACTCCGCGTATACCAGAAGGTGCCGAGCAGTGCGAAGGCGCCGAGCATCTGGAAATGCGAATCGGCGGTGCGGGTCGACGCCGCGTGCCACATCGACCAGAGCACGAACACGAGCGTGCAGAGGCCCGTGACGTAGTGGAAGCCCGGCACCATGCGGGCGTGATTGGCAAAGGACTGTTCCGGCGCGTCACTCATGAGATTCTGGCGTAGGTGGAAGGTTGTACGGAATATCGCCTCCAGCCCTTCCTGCCAGCAGTGGGCACCTCGTCGCACGGTGCATTCCACCTGATTCGGGAGTATATCGAAGTGGCCGACATGGCGTGACGCGCTCTGCGCCACCCGCTCCCGGCTCCTGGAGATTCGATGCGCGACGAGGATGAAATCGACGAAACGGTCGACGACGAGCAGGACGAGGAGTTCCCGACCGGCGACGGCACTGCCGACGGCGATGCCGTCGTGACCTGTCCCTACTGCGGCGAGGCGATCGAGATCGCGCTCGATGCCGGCAGCGGGGCGCGACAGGAGTATGTGGAGGACTGCGAGGTGTGCTGCCGTCCCTGGCAGGTGACGGTCCGCTACGGCGCCGACGGGCACGCCGACGTTCAGGTCATCCCCCTCGGCGAGTGAGGGCGACGCTCATCAGTTGACTGATCAGGCGGTTTGCTGGCCGAGTGCGATCCGTAGCCATCCCAACCAGCTGTCCCCATCCTCGATGGTGCGGTAGACCATGAAGCCGCGATCCGTTTCGGCGGCCAGCGTGCCGTACATGCGCGCCATGCCGAACGACACATCGGATTCGGCAATGAAGGCGGTGCGGGACTGCCCGTGGTCAGCACGCAGTCGCGCCGTGAGCGAGACCAGTCGCCGGACGTCTTCGGCGCTCAACACCACCGTCGCGTGGCGCGCGTCGAACCGTTGCGTGTATCCGAGGCACTGGCGATCAGCCAACTCGGTATAGAGCGCAGCGATGTCCTCGAGGCGCAGGTCGCCCAATGCGGTCACGGTGACTCGCTGTGTGGCATGATCAACGGCGTGCTCGATCGGCATGCGTACGCTGCTCCGATGATGGTCAGCAATCCCACAGGGAATGGTTCCTTCTTTACTGAATAGATGTAATTCGATCGACGCGCAAGTACCGGGCAGCCGCAGCCCATATGAACGCGCGACTGGTTCCTGTGGTAAATACGCGCGTTGCGGGCCTTTCGGTGTGACGAGCGCTGGACGGAGCCAGCGGCGGCGCGCGCCACACCGTGGGCGGCCGCTAGCCAGCGCTGATCGACAGCTGTTCCACGCGGCCATCCAGACTGGTGCCATCGGCCAGCGACACGAAGAGATGGCCGTCGGTCACGGAGAGCGAGAAGCTCATGCGCCGGTCGAGACGCTCCACCAGTCCGTCGATCAGGGCGCGGTCGATGGCTCGGATGACGATCGCGTCGGCCTTGTGGATCCGCTCACCCGCCAGCTGCCGCAGGTAGATCACCGGTGCCTTCTCGATGTAGACCGCCACGCGCGGTGCCGCCTTGCTCGCCTTGTGCAGCCGAGCCGCGTCGGGTGCGCCCACCTCGATCCAGGCCAGGATCGTGCCGGTGAGATCGCGCACGGTGATCGCCGGCTCATCGGGATCGCTGATGCCCCGCGAGAACGCAATGCCCTCGGCCTGCTCGAGGCAGTACGCCAGCACACGCGTCACCAGACGTTCCTCGGTCTCCGACGGGTGCTGCGCCACCTTCAGCGTGAGGGACTCGTACACACCGCGGTCCACGTCGGCAAGTTCGATCGTGAAGTTGTAGAGTGTCGCGGTCAGAGCCACGGGAATCCGGATTGGAGAATGCCGCAGTGATCGGCGGACGGGACAAGCGAAAGGTGGAATATGCATGCAACCACGGCTGCAGCCGCTGCAGATGCCTCGACCGATTCACGGGCCGACCACCGTGGTTCTGCGCGACGGCTGATGCACGCCAGCGTGTGCTCACCCACCAGCCGCGATCGTCTCCAGCAATTCCCAGCGCTCGGCCAGCGTGGCCAGGTCAGCGTCGAGGCGCGCGAGATCGGCGTTCACCTGCGTCACCGCACCGCCATCGCGCAGCAGGATCGGGTCTGCAAGCTTCGCATAGAGCGCGGTCCGCTCCACTTCGCGTGCATCGATGAGATCCGGCAGCGCAGCGAGTTCCTGCGATTCCTTCCAGCTCAACTTCTTTTTCTTCTCGGCGCGCGGCACGGCAGCCGATGTCGCGGATTTCGCGGGCGTGGCAGCCGACACGACCGTTGCAGGACGCTGCCGCACCCAATCGGAATACCCGCCCGCGTACTCGCCGACCTGTCCCTGCCCTTCGAATGCGAGTGTGCTGGTGACGGCATTGTCGAGGAAGGCGCGATCGTGACTCACGACCAGCAGCGTGCCGCTGAATTCCAGCAGCAGCGATTCCAGCAGGTCGAGGGTCTCGATGTCGAGATCATTCGTCGGCTCATCGAGCACCAGCACGTTGAAGGTGCGCGTGAAGAGGCGCGCCAGCAGAAGCCGATTGCGCTCACCGCCGGACAGAGCGCGCACCGGCGTCCGTGCGCGCTCCGGCGGGAAAAGAAACTCCTGCAAGTAGCCGTGCACGTGTTTGCGATTGCCGCCGACTTCCACGAATTCCGCGCCATCGGCAATGGTGTCGAACACCGTCGCGTCTTCATCGAGCTGCTCACGCAGCTGATCGAAGTAGGCGAGTTCGATGTTCGTCCCGAGCTTGATGCTGCCGCCATCGGGTTCCAGTTGGCCCAGGAGCAGGCGCAGCAGAGTGGTCTTGCCTGAACCGTTCGGACCGATCAGCCCGACGCGATCGCCGCGCGTGATGGTGGTCGCGAAGTCCTTCACGATCGGACGATCGCCGCGGTAGAAGCTCACGTTCCGCGCTTCCGCCACCAGGCGCCCCGAGCGCTCCGCCTCCTGCGCCTGCATGCGCACGTTGCCGATGCGATCACGGCGCTGTCCCCGCTCCACACGCAACGCCTCGAGGTTGCGCACC
>JBBSCZ010000146.1:0-8095 GCA_038249795.1 Gemmatimonadales bacterium
ATTGCACGGGCACTCGCGCGTGAGCCGCAGACGCTGCTGCTCGATGAACCGTTCGCGGCGATGGACAGTGCGCTGCGTGGCACCATTCGTCAGGTGGTGCTGGAATGGGCCGCAGCGCACCAGATGACCACGATGCTCATCACGCACGATGCGTCGGAGGCGCGGCTTCCCGGTGCAACATCGTTGCGCGTCGAAGGTGGCGTCGTGACGCAGCGCGACTGATCACGCTCGGCCGATCACGCTCGACGATCGAGCAGCTTGGCGCGCAGTTGATGCATCGGACCGGCGCTCGCGCGGAGCAGCCCCACGATCAGCGTGTAGCGCAGCACTCGCCCTGCGACGAGCGCGGCAAAGAAGCCGGGGAAGGGAAGCCCGGTGGCTCCGGCGGTGATCATGATCGCCTTCGAACTGATCGGCGTCAGTGTGCTGCTCACGATCAGCAGCCAGCCATAGCGCGCCATCAGTTCGATGGCACGCGCAATTCCGGCATCGCCCACGCCGAGCAGCGCCAGCAGTGGCCGACCCACCGGATCGAAGGCCACCGCTCCCAGCCAGTATGCCAGAGTTCCGCCGAGCACCGAACCCAGGCAGGCCACCGTCGCCAGCACGTTCGTCCGTTCCGGATCGGCGATCGCCAGCGGAAGCATCAGCAACTCTGATGGACCGGGCACCACCGAAGCCTGGCTCAGATTCCACGCGAATGTGGTCGGCACTGCGCCACGCGCATGCGCGAACCGTTCGACGGCGGCCCAGAGCGCAGGCAATGACCATGACATGCAGGAAAGATATCGACATGCCGTGCATCGGTCGTACTTTCAGCGCATGACTCGCATCGCATTCATCAACGGCGCCTTCGTTCCCGAGGCCGAGGCAGTGGTCTCCATCTTCGACCGCGGCTTTCTGTTTGCCGACGGTGTGTATGAGGTGATCGCATTGGTGGATGGCCGATTCGTGGATGATGGCCCGCACCTGGACCGGCTCGAGCGATCACTGCGCGAGATTCAGCTCACGCTGCCAATGCCTCGGGCCGAGCTGCATGCCAGCCTGCTGGAGCTGGTGTCTCGCAACGGCGTCGCGGAGGGGCTGGTCTATCTGCAGGTGACGCGTGGTCCGGCCGAGCGCGATTTTGCCTTCCCTGCAGCACCGGTGCCAACGGTGATCGCCTACGCGCGACCGCTGGCGGTGCTCGACCATCCCCGCGCCGTTGCCGGTGCCACGGCGATCACGGTGCCTGACCAGCGCTGGGCTCGTCGCGACATCAAGAGCATCGCATTGCTGCCGCAGGTGCTCGCCAAGCAGGCGGCGCGGGCGGCCGATACGTTCGAGGCGCTGATGGTCGAAGGTGAGTACCTCTCCGAAGGCGGCGCCTCGACGCTGTTCATGGTTCGTGACGGTGCACTCGTCACGCATGCACTGGGCACGCAGGTGCTCCCCGGCATCACGCGTGCGCGGATCTTCGCAATCGCGGCCGCACACGGCATCGTCATCGCGGAACGGAGCATCGCGACCTCCGAGCTGGCGACGGCAGATGAGCTGTTCATCACCGCCGCGACCGCATTCGTGATGCCAATCGTACAGGTCGACGGCATCGCGATCGGAAATGGAAAGCCGGGACCGGTCACGACGCAGCTGCGAAGCGCGTACATCGACGGCGTGCGCCACGGTGCGGCTGCGTCATAGCCGCGCTGCAGCTCTGTCGTCGTGACGGCGGTGCCGACGCTCAGGTCGTGCGCGGCACCAGCACGACCTGCATGCCGGCGGCCTTCGCGGCCGCCACGCCCGGCATCGCATCCTCGAACACGAGACAGCCATCTGCCGCGACACCAAGCCTCTCGGCGGCCAGCAGAAACATGTCCGGATGCGGCTTGCCGCGACCCGGTGCCACATCCTCCGGCGTGACCACCACCGCGAAGAGGCTGCGCAGTCCCGTGGCATCGAGCGCCGGATAGGCGATCTCCGGACCACCGCCGGTCACGATCGCCACCGGATGCGTGAGCGCCACGCGTCGTGCAATCTCCACCACCGGCTCGATCCGCGTCACCTCGTGCAGCAGGTCGAGGTAGAGATGCTCCTTGTCGATCACCAGCTGCGGCGCATCGAACGTCAGCCCGTAGTGCTCGCGGAAGATCATCGCCGATTCCAGCGTCGGTGTGCCGCCCAGCGAGTAGAAGAATTCGGCGTCGAACGGCACCGTGAGGCCGACCAGTTGCAGAGCGTGTTGCCACGCCCGCAGATGCACCGGCATGGAGTCCACCAGTGTGCCGTCGAGATCGAAGAGATAGGCGGCGAATTCGCCAGCCGGAATGTCGAGACGCATCGTCACAAGATACGCCAGACATGCACTGCCGACTCCATCTTCGGGAACGTCGCTCGATCGCGGAGCACGACACTCCGTGAATTCCGCCAACATCTCGAATGTGCGTCAGTCACCGGACACGTTTCGGTGCGCAGATCCTGCCTCAGCCCGTGATCGCCTGGCTGATCGCACCTGTGACCAGTCGCACGCACGCCTTCCGGGCGGGGAAACGGGTGACGCTCGCCAGCGCGCGCAGGTCTCCCAGTGATTCCACCTCGCTCTCGGACGCCGCCCCCTCGATCAGCCGCTCCACCTGCCCCAGCACCGACGTGGCCTCGGCCACCGTACTGCCGATCACGCGATGCAGCAGCATCGAGGCGGTGGCCTGCGTGATCGAACAGGCGCGCGCCGAGAAGGCGGCGTCCACGATCCGATCACCGTCACGCTGCAACTGCAGTTCGAGCACGTCGCCACAGAGCGGATTGCGATGCTCCAGCGTGGACGTCGGCGCCGTCAGCACACCTTTGTGCTGCGGCGCGCGGTAATGCGCGAGAATGATTTCCTGGTACAGCGATGCGACACGCGGATCCGGCGGCACCGGGGCAACCTGCGGCGGCGAATCAGCGGAGAGCGGCATCGGAGAACAGGGCCTTGGCGTGATGCAGCGCACCCACGAGCGCGGTGACATCCTCCGGCGTGGAGTGCACCCACACCGAGGCACGCGCGGTGGCCGGCACGCCCAGCCGCCGCATCAACGGCTGCGCACAGTGATGCCCGGCGCGAACACAGACGCCATGCTCGTCGAGAATCGTCGCCAGATCGTGTGCATGCACATCCTCGAACGCGAAGCTCACCACGCCGCTCCGGTCGTCGGCGTTCATCGGACCGAAGATGCGAATGCCATCCAGCTGCTGCAGTTCGCGCATCATCACGTCCGTCAGTGCCCGCTCGTGCGCGCGCACCGCCGGCATGCCCAGCGACATGAGGTAGTCGCACGCCGCCGCCAGCCCGACCGCGTCGGCGGCATTCGGCGTACCAGCCTCGAATCGATGGGGCAGCGTGTTGAAGGTGGTCTGCTGATCGCCCACAACCTCGATCATGTCACCACCGAACTGCCATGGCGTCATCTCGGCAAGGCGCGCCGCAGTGCCCCACAGCACACCGATGCCCATCGGCCCGCCGACCTTGTGCCCGCTGAACGCGTAGAAGTCGATGCCGAGCTGCTCGACGTTGACAGCGAGATGCGGCACCGCCTGCGCGCCATCGCACACCGCGATGGCACCGGCCGCATGCACCATCGCCACGATCTCCTCGACGGGATTGATCGTGCCCAGCGCATTCGACACGTGCGGGAATGAGACGAGGCGCACGCGACCACGGAGCTGCTCGCGCAGCGAGTCGAGGTCGATGCGGCCGTCATCCGTGAGCTCCGCGATGCGAAATTCACAGCCGATCCGACGGGCGAGCTGCTGGAAGGTGACGAAGCTGGCGTGATGATCCATCGCCGTCACGACGATGACATCGCCGGCGTGCAGGTTGGCGTCGCCCCAGCTGTACGCCACCAGGTTCATCGCCTCGGTGGTGCCACGCACGAACAGCGTGTGATCGGGGTTGCTGGCACCCATGAAGCGCGCAATCGTGGCGCGCGCGTCATGGTACCGCTCCGTGGCGCGCGCCGAGAGCTCGTAGGCGCCGCGATGCGGATTGGCGTTGTCGTGCGTGTAGAAGTGCTGCAACGCATCCAGCACCACCTGCGGCTTCTGCGCCGTGGCGGCAGAATCGAGGTAATGCAGCGCGGGTGAATCAGCGAGCAGCGGAAAATCGCTGCGAGGAGCCAGAACCGTCATCGGGACACACTCGTCTGGGCAATCATGATCATGTCGGCGTCCACGCGGACCTCGTAGGTCTTCACGTCGTCGCCGCCGGGGCCGGTCAGCATCACACCCGTGGCCGGGTCGAACTGCGCACCATGCCATGAGCATTCGATCAAACCCTGCGGCGTCACTTCGCCCGCCGACAGGGGGAAGTCACGGTGCGAGCAGCGATCAGCCAGCGCACAGATGCCGGCTGCCGTCCGCACCAGACACACCTTCTCACCAGTGCTCAGCACCACCGCCTGCATGCTGTTCATCGCCAGATCACCGGTGCGAGCCACGGCCTCGAAACCGGCGTTCACGGACACCTCATCGTTCACGCGACGTTCTCCGTCTGCAGCAGCGCGTTGCGGAATGCGTGCCATCCCAGCGACGCGCACTTTACCCGGACCGGAAATCGCGACACGCCGCCCAGGGCGGCGATCTGGCCCAGCGTCTTGCGCTCGGCCATGGGATCAGCCTTGCCGGTGAGCAACTCGTGCACCCGTTCGAACATCGCCAGTGCCTGCTCACGCGTCTTGCCGCGTACCGCCTCCGTCATCAGCGAGGACGACGCCTTCGAGATGGCGCAGCCCTGGCCCACGAAGCGGACATCCGTGATCACCTCATTCTCGACGGTCATCCAGACGGTCACTTCATCGCCGCACAGCGGGTTGCGCCCGCTGGCGTGATGGCTGCTGCTCGCCGGCTCGCCGTAATTGCGCGGCCGACGATTGTGATCGAGGATGATGCTCTGATAGAGCTCGTCGAGGTCCGACACCTCAGCCCTCGCGGGTGGCGTGGGCCGGTGCCGTGCTGCTGCCGGCGTATCGCTCCAGCGTCAGCTGCTCCAGTGCTTCCTTCACCGCCTCCACTTCGATCGTCTCCAGCACGTCAGCCGCAAAGGCATACGTCAGCAGCTTGCGCGCCGTCTCGGCGGGTACGCCACGGCTCTTCATGTAAAACAGCCCCGCCTCATCCATGCGGCCCACGGTCGCGCCGTGGGTGCACCGCACGTCATCGGCGAAGATTTCCAGCTGCGGCTTGGTGTCGATTCGCGCGTCGGGCGAGAGCAGCAGCGTGTGGTTGCTCTGCTTGCCGTCGGTCTTCTGCGCGACCGGGTGCACATACACCTTGCCATTGAATACTGCGCGCGACGATCCATCCAGCACGCCCTTGTACAGCTCGCGGCTGAAGGTGTTCGGTTGCGCGTGCTCGATGCGCGTCTGATGGTCGGTGTGCTGCGTGCCGTTGCCCAGGTACAGGCCATTGAGCGTGGCGCCGCAGTTCTCGCCGTCGAGCACCGTGTACACGTTCGTGCGACTGAGCTTCGCGCCGACGGCCATCGAGAAGTTCACGAAGTGGCTGTCGCGTCCCTGATGTACCTCGGTGGTGCTCACGTGCACGGCCTGATCCGACTCGCGCTGCACCTTGAAGTGATGCACCGTGGCGCCATCGCCCAGCGCGACCTCGGCCACATGATTCGTGAAATACGTCACGTCGGCGAGGCTCACGAAGCTCTCGAGCACCGTCAGAGTGGCCAGACGATCGGCCACGATCAGCGTCCGCGGGAAGGTGGCCGCCTGCGCCGACGCGGCATCGGCCACGTGCAGGATGTGCAGCGGCGACGACGCGATCGTGTTCGCCGGCGCATGGATGAATACTCCCTCCTGCATCATCGCGGTGTTCAGCGCCGTCATGGCATGCTCACCGATCGCCACCTTGCCCAGGTGCTTCTGCACCAGCTCGGGGTGTTCGGTCCAGGCCTGGGCCAGTGGCAGTACGGTCATGCCGGCGGGCAGCGTGTCCAGCGACGACAGCGACGGCGAATAGGTGCCATTGAGCAGCACCAGCGTCGGCCAGTCGGCATTGATCATGAACGGCGTCAGATCGGCCACGGTGGTGGCTGATGTGCCACCGCCCACCGTGAACGGCACCTCGGCGATCGACGACAGTGAGGTGTAGTGCCAATCCTCGAGGGCCGGCGTGGGAAAGCCGAGGGCGCTGAACGATGCCATCGCGGTGCGACGCATCGAGCCGAGCCACTGCGGTTCGTCGCCACCGGCGCGAGCGGCGAAGGCCGCCTGCCAATGCGGAATGGTCACGCCACCGCCTCCTGAAGCAGCCAGTCGTAGCCCTTCTCTTCCAGCTCGATGGCCAGCTCCTTGCCACCGCTGCGGATGATGCGGCCACCGGCCAGCACGTGCACGAAGTCGGGCACGATGTAATTCAACAGGCGCTGGTAATGCGTGACGACGATCGCGGCGTTGTCGGGACGGCGCAGCTTGTTCACACCTTCCGCCACCACGCGCAGCGCGTCGATGTCGAGGCCCGAATCGGTCTCGTCGAGAATGGCGAGCTTCGGCTCCAGCACCGCCATCTGCAGGATCTCGTTGCGCTTCTTCTCACCGCCGCTGAAGCCCATGTTCACGCTGCGGGCCAGCATCGCCTCGTCCATCTCCACGATCTTGAGCTTCTCTTCCATCACGTCGAGGAATTCCATCGGATCCACTTCCTCGCCGCCACGGGCCACGCGCATCGCGTTGTACGCGCTGCGGAGGAAGTAGGCGTTGCTCACGCCGGGGATCTCGATCGGGTACTGGAAGGCCAGAAACACACCCTTGTGTGCGCGCTCCTCGGGCTCGAGCTCCAGCAGGTCCTCCCCTTCGAACTGCACCGAGCCGCCGGTGACCTCGTACGAGGGGTGGCCGGCCAGCACCTGCGCCAGCGTGCTCTTGCCGCTGCCGTTCGGGCCCATGATCGCATGCACTTCACCGGCATTCACGGTGAGGTTGATGCCCTTCAAAATTTCCTTCTCGCTGACGGTGGCCGTCAGATTCGCAATTTCCAGCATGATGATGTCTCGTGGTGAATGATCGGGGTCCGGCTCAGCCGACGGAGCCTTCGAGTGTGATGCCCAGCAGCTGCTGCGCTTCGAGCGCGAATTCCATCGGCAGTTCCTTGAACACTTCCTTGCAGAAGCCGGCGACGATCATGCTGACTGCATTCTCCGCACTCATGCCGCGCTGCTTCAGGTAGAAGATCTGGTCCTCCCCGATCTTCGTCGTCGACGCCTCATGCTCGAGGGTCGCCGTGTTGTTGTTGATCTCGATGTACGGGAAGGTGTGCGCACCGCACGCATTGCCGATCAGCATCGAGTCGCACTGCGTGTAGTTGCGCGCGCCGCTCGCCTTCGGCAGCACCTTCACCATGCCGCGGTAGCTGTTCTGCCCACGGCCGGCGCTGATGCCCTTCGACACGATGTTCGACTTCGTGTTCTTGCCGATGTGGATCATCTTCGTGCCGGTGTCGGCCTGCTGCATGTTGTTCACCACCGCCACCGAGTAGAACTCGCCGACGCTGTTATCGCCCTGCAGAATCACGCTCGGGTACTTCCACGTGATCGCGGAGCCGGTCTCCACCTGCGTCCACGAGATCTTCGCGTTGCGCATCGCCTTGCCACGCTTGGTGACGAAGTTGTAGATACCGCCGCGACCCTCCTTGTCGCCGGGGTACCAGTTCTGCACGGTCGAGTACTTGATGGTCGCGCCGGGCAGAGCCACCAGCTCGACCACCGCGGCGTGCAGCTGGTTCTTGTCCCGCACCGGCGCGGTGCAACCCTCGAGGTAGCTCACATACGCACCCTCCTCGGCGACGATCAGGGTGCGCTCGAACTGACCGGTATCTGCGGCGTTGATGCGGAAGTACGTGGACAGCTCCATCGGGCAGCGCACGCCCTTGGGGATGTAGCAGAACGAGCCGTCGGTGAACACCGCCGCGTTCAGGCAGGCGAAGAAGTTGTCCTTGTACGGGACCACCGAGCCGAGGTACTTGCGCACTAGGTCCGGGTGGTTCTGAACAGCCTCGGAGAAGGAGCAGAAGATCACCCCGACATCGGCGAGCTTCTCCTTGAACGTCGTCGCCACCGAGACCGAGTCGACGATCG
>JBBSCZ010000147.1:0-7998 GCA_038249795.1 Gemmatimonadales bacterium
CGAGATTGGAGGACGCGTGGTGGAGGAGCGGCGCGTGGATCTGCCGCGCGATGGTGTTGCGAGCGTGAACTTCGCCGCTGTCGGTCTGTCGACGGAGCCGGTCCCCGCGCGCGTGTCGATCGATGCCGACGTGGTGCCCGGCGATGATGCTCACCATTTTCTCTTGCAGCCGACGCCCGCGCTCCGAGTGTTGGTGATCGAGCCGCGCGAGAGTCCGTATCTCATGCGGGCGCTCCTGATCGGCAATGCGCCTCGCTTCGACGTAACCACGCGCACGCCGGATCGGGTGAGGGCGGCTGATCTCATCGGTCGTCGACTCGTGATTCTGGCAGATGGCACTTTCCCCACCGGCCTTGGTGCTTCGCCACTGCTTCGTTTCGTCGAGGAGGGTGGCGGTCTGTTCGTCGCGCTGGGTGAGTCGGCATCGCCGCGCAGCTGGCAGGGGCCTGCCAGTGCGCTGATCCCTGGCGAGATTCGTGGCATCACCGATTCGCGTGCCAGCGACGGTGCCGTGCTTGGCTCACTGGATCAGCAGCATCCGGCACTCGCGCTGCTGTCGGGTGAACGTTCGGGTGATCTCAACGCTGCCCGATTCCTTCGCTACCGCGCCATCGACACGACTGCCGGTGTGTTGACTCGCTTCGACGATGGATCTGCGGCGCTCACCGAGCATGCTGTCGGTCGCGGGCGCGTTCTCACCTTCGGATCATCGCTCGATGGTTCGTGGAACGATCTGCCGCGCCAACCGGCCTTTCTGCCACTGGTGCAGCAGTTGGCGCGCTACGCGGCGGCGTGGCGCGATGCACCTGACGCATCACGCATCGGTTCCACCGTGCGGCCCGGCGATCTGGCCGGCGCTGCGGGTGCGGGGGTGGAGCGTTGGGTGGCGAAGGCGCCTTCGGGCCTGCGCACGCCGATTGGCGGTACCGACGCTCCCGCCACACTGGAGTTGCGCGAAGCAGGTGTGTACGAGTTGCGTCCCGGCGGCTCACCTGGCGCACGACCGGTGCTGGTGGCCGCCAACATCGACCCCGCAGAGCTCGACTTCACGACGTTCGACGTGACGCGACTCATGACTGCGCTCGCGATTCCTGCGCGGGGTGATGTTGCGGCGACCGTGGCTGCGGAGCCGGAATCGCTCGCCGACCGTGAGGCGCGGCAGCACACCTGGTGGTATCTGTTGGCCGCCGCCATGCTCCTGCTCGTCGCTGAGAGCCTCGTCGCTCGTCGTTCGGTCACCTCTGCGCCGGCATTGCGATAACGTATGAAGACGCCGAGCCTGAACCTAGATCCTGCGATACCCATGGCTGCAACGCGCCTGCACATCAGCAGTCCGCTCGCGTCACTGCTGCAGAGCGCGCGTCGCCGGTGGCGGCTGCGACATCTGGCCGTCGGCGTGGCCATCACGCTCTCGTTAGTCGTGCTGGTGCTCGTGCTCGCCTCACTCGCATTGGAAGTGGCGCGCTTTGCTCCAGCTGCCATCACGATCGCACGCGTGGTGCTCGGTCTCATCACCTTCGGCGTGGTTGGTCGCTGGATCGTCTGGCCCCTGATACGCAGTCTTTCCGATGAACGGCTCGCACTCTATCTCGAGGAGCGAGTGCCGCAGCTTGGCGGTGCGCTGCTGACTGCGGTCAGCATGCGTCCACAAGCTGATGCCGGACTTTCGGGCGCGCTCGAGCGCGGCGTGGTTGACGATGCCACGCGTCGCGTCGGTACCACGCCGGCGGTGCCTCTGCTGGAACGGCCCACGACGATCCGCGCACTCTTCGCGGCCGTCGGTGTGGCGGCCCTGGCGGCGCTCGCATATCAATTTGGTCCTCCGTTTCTGCGCACTGGCGCGGAGCGTCTGCTCATGCCGTGGCAGGCAGCTGCGGCAGCGCCCGTCTACTCCATCACGCTGACGCCGCAGACGATGGTCGTGCCGCGTGGCACCGACGTGCAGCTGTCGGCAGCACTCGCCGGATTCTCGAGCGACGTCGCGGACCTGATGGTGCGTCGGGGCACATCGTCGGATTGGGAGCGAATCCAGATGGCTCCGGGTGGTGCTGCGGGTGCCTTCGTGGTGCGCCTGCTGGACGTCGCTGAGGATGCGGAGTACTACGTCGAGGCGGAGGGCGTACGCTCGGCGATGGGCAGCCTCACCGTCAAGGATCTTCCCGGCGTGTCGCGCATCGCTGTCGAGCTGCGGTTTCCGTCGTACATGAACCTGCCGCCCGATATCAGCGAGGACGGTGGCGACATCGCGGCGCCTGGCGGTGCCACGGCGATCCTGCGGGTGCGCGCCACGCGTCCGGTGGCAGGCGGATCGCTGGTCTTCGACGACGGTACGACGCTAGCACTCACCTCGGTCGACGATTCGACCGTGACGGCGCGCATCCCGATCCAGCGTGACGGGTTCTACCGCGTGCAACTCACATCGCTCGATGGCACCGTGGTGCGCGGCAGCGTGGAGTACGCGGTCAATGTGCTGGCGGACGAGGCACCCACGGTGCGCCTTCGGCAGCCGGGGCGCGATTTGCGCCCGACCAGTGTGGACGAGGTGCTGGTGGAAGCCGAGGCGACCGACGACTTCGGCATCGGGACGCTGGAGCTGGTCTATCGCGTGAACGGTGGCGTCGAGAAGGTGGTGACGCTGTCGCAGGGCAGTGGAGTGCGTCCGCGCGAGGTACTTGCCATACACACCCTTTTCCTCGAGGAGATGTCGCTGTCGGTTGGCGATGTGGTGAGCTACTACGCCCGCGCGCTCGACAACGATCAGCGGCCGCGTCCCAAGTCCGGAACCAGTGACATTCAGTTCCTCACCATCCGTTCGTTCAGTCGCGAGTATCGTCAGAACCAGCAGGGCGGCGGTGGCGAGGGTGGTGAGCAGGAATTGAATCCTGGCTCGCTGGTGCAGCGGCAGCGTGAGATCGTGGCCGGCACCTTCAAGACCGAGCGCGATCGCGCGCGCACGCCGGCATCCACACTGCGTGCCGACATCAGCACGCTGCACCTCTCGCAGGGCCGGCTCCGCGAAGAATTGGTCTCGTTGCAGCGTCGCGTGTCGCGCCCCGCAGCACAGGCTGCCGACAGCAGCTTCCGCATTCTCGCCGAGGTGCTGCCGAAGGCAGGCGAGGAGATGAAGTCCGCCGAGGAGCTGCTGGTGCAGGGCAAGACGGCCGAGGCGCTTGCGCCCGAGCAGCGCGCATTGCAATGGCTGGAGAAAGCTGAAGCGGCGTTCCGTGAGGTACAAGTCAGTACGCAGCAGCAGGGTGGCGGCGGCGGAGGTGGTGGCGGTGCAAATGCCTCCGATCTGGCTGATCTGCTGGAGCTGGAGACCGACAAGATGCGCAACCAGTACGATCAGGTGCAGCGCAGCCGGGAGCAGTCAGCGTCACGTCAGGCAGACGCGACGCTCGAGCGACTGAAGCAGCTCGCGGCGCGTCAGCAGCAGGAGCTGGCACGCCAGCGTGCGCAGCAGCAGGGTGGCGGTGCCGGCGGCAGTGCGCAGCGTCAGCTGGCAGAGGAGGCCGAGGCCGCAGCGCGACAGCTGGAGCGTCTTGCGCGTGAGCAGCCGTCTCCGGAGTTGCAGCAGAGCGCCGAGCAGATGCGTCGTGCCGCCGAGTCGATGCGACGGTCCGCGGCATCGGGCGGTGCCGGTGCAGCGCAGACCGCGGCCGATCGTGTCGAGTCAGCTCGAAAGTCGCTGGAGAATGCGCGCACCCGGCAGACAGGCAGCAGTCTCGGCGACGCCAGCAGCCGGGCGCGTGCGCTGGCCGAGGAGCAGCGGGATGTGCAGAAGGCGGTGGAGCAGCTTGGCTCGACCGCAGAGGCTGATCGCGCCGAGGGGCAGCGACGGCTCGACGAGCGCAAGAGTGGCATGGAGGACCGCGTGAAGGGGCTGGCGAGTGACCTGGACCGGCTGGCGCGTGAAAGCCGTCAGGACAATCCACGGGCAGCACGCGAGGCGCAGGCAGCGGCGTCTGCGATTCGCGAATCGCGTCTGAGTGACAAGATTCGCTATTCACGCGATGTGCTGCGAAGTAGTGCATCGCGTGACTATGCCCGACGCTTCGAGCGATCGATTCAGCAGGATCTCGACAGTCTCGCGCAGCGCGTCGCGACGGCTGCGGGCGCCGCGACCGCCGGTCGTGACTCGTCGCAGCGGTCGTCGCGAGCATTGGCACAGGCACGTGATCTGGTGCGCGGCTTTGAATCGCTCGATGATCGCGTTCAAGAGCGCGGGAACGAGGCGCGGCAGCTCAGTCGCGAATTGCAGGCACGCCGCGAAGCTGCGCAGCAGTTGCGTCGTGCAGTCCGTGGCAGCGGTGTCGACACGCGCGATCTGGACCGCGCCATCGCCGGGATTGGCGCGCTCGATGGCTCCAATGTGTCGAGCGATCCGCAGGCGTTACGGACGCTGCGGGAGGGTGTGGTGGAGAATCTGAAGTCGTTCGAGTTCAAGTTGCGACGACAGCTATTTACCGCACAGGGGGGACCAGTGCTTGGCGGCAACGGAAGAGTGCCTGCGCAGTATCGCGAGTCGGTTGATGAGTACTTCAGGACGCTATCCAGACAGCCGTAACGGTCCCGAGATGTCGCGCTCGCCATCCATCAAACCCTCGCGGCGCTGATCGGCCCGCACCGATCAGCGCTGCGCGGCGACACTCACCGCGTTTCGATTTCCATCACGACGGCCTGCACCACGATCACCGTCTCGGTCTCTGGCGCCCCGATCGACGAATGTCCGTCAACGTGCTCCATGCCGTGACCATGCGAGTGGCCACCAGCGTGAAGAATCTCCATCCGGCTCACGCGCCAGTCACGAAAGGTGTACTGGTGATTCACGATGCTTTCGCTGAGCACCGTACCGTCGAGTGCGTGGACCACCTGCAGCACGTCCGCCGTGACCGTATCGCCTTCGTGCGTGAATCGCACCGGCATCACCTGCGGATTGATGTCGGTCCACTGCTGCAGCCAATAGTCGCGCACGGCGTGATGTCCGTGCATGCGCTCCCCCGTCGCGTCGTTCGCCCAGTCGACGTCGGTGTGCAGCATGTTGAGCGCGCCACCTACGTCGCGCTTGTTGAATGCCTTGTACCCATCGAGCAGCAACAGTTCACGCTGCTCAGCCCCGGTCCTCGTCATCGTCTGCATCATGCGCCTCTGCGGTTCGGAGTCGTGCAGCGCGGGTGCGCCGCTACCTGACTCCCTACGCAAATCCGGTGCTCATCAGGCGAGGCCGGCAGCGGAATGGTTCAGTCCGAGTAGGGATAGTCGGGATCGGAAAGCTTCTCCGCGAGGGCGATGCCATCAGGCCCCGCGAGGTCGCGCGCCATCTCGACCAGCTGCGGACTGAGGTGGCTGCCGAAGCGCACGATGTTCACGGCGCGACTCCGTTTGCCGAGCAGCCAGGCCATCGCCGTCTTGTCCGCCTTGGCGATGTTGCAGGCGAGGCAGCACAGGACGAGGTTGTCGCGCCGATCGTAGGCGGTCATGCCGCGGCGCGGTGCAACATGGTCGAGTGTGAGATCCTTCGACGGTACTTTCTTCGCGCAGTACGCGCAGGTCAGCCCATGCAGCGCCACGAGCCAGCGTCGCGTCTCGGCGTACGCCAGCCGGCCGGTCGGCATCGAGGTGAGCGCTGAATGCTGGGTCGCGCCGCCACTATTGCCACCGCTGCGCCGTCCGCGGGAGCGACTGCTGCTGCGCTTGGCTGCGGGTGCGCTGGTCGTGCTCGTTTTGGCGGGGGCTGCAGTCGGCTTCGGACGGGCTGCCGGTGTGTCGGTCTGGCGTCGGGTCATGTAGGGGAGAACATCGGTACTGGCTGCCCGGCAACCATGCCGGGGGTGTTGGAGCGGGTGGGGGCGTGTCGCCGGGCCATCCGCGCTCTTCGAAAACTATTCACTTGCGGGCGCGAAAGAGGTCAGAGAGCGTCAAGGGTCCCAGATACATCAAACGCCGTGCCGAGGCCATCCTCCAGAAGGCAGATCATCAAAGTTCAGTCGAGGGCGACCGGTCGAGGCCGCTCATCTTTCCCGCTGACAGGATTTCAGCCTGATGTGTGTTCGCGCCCGGAGGTTCCGTGTTGACGCACGCTCAGCCCACGCTCACGCGAGCCGAGCGGAGATGACGGGCTGTGCGCGCCCTCCACGGATAGTGGAGGGCGGCGCACTCGTCAGGCGAGTCCGAGCTGCCGCAACACCGCTGCTGGCGGCGCGTCGAACCTGGCCAGCGGAACGTTGCCCACATATTGCAGGTCTTTCATCCCCGCGTCCGAGGAGTAAAACCCGCTCTGCGTGAGATTCCGAATTTCGCCGAAAAACCTCGCACCAGCCTTGAACTCCGGCTTCGCATCCGGATAAAAACATATATCGTCACAAACTCCGGTCTTCTCGGCGACCGTGAGTTTCGCGAAGGTGCGCCCGAAGCGCTTGCCACTCTCGACATCGAGCCAGACGAGGCCACCGCGCACGCGGACCAGTGCGCGCTCCGCCCAGTCGTACGGTGCGCTGACGTACTCGTTGATGTAGGCGGGCACGCCGACGGTACTCGCCGCCGGACTGGTGTCGTCAGCCGGAATGATCATGTCGCAGAGCGCCGACAACGTCGCCAGCTCACCAACGGTCAGCAGGCGCGGCCACGGCGACTTCGGCGCGATGAGATCCGGATCGGTGGGCGTGCCGCGTGGGCCGATCTTCGGTGGAACCGGAGTGCGCGCCGCAGCGGGGCGACGCGTGATCTGCACCGGCTGCTGTGCATCGGCAATCGACGGTGACAAACCTTCTGCCAGCGACGCGGTCGCTGCCGCCACCGCGATGACCTTCAGCGCTTCGCGTCGATCCATCGACGGTGTCTCTTCGTCGCTCATCAGATGTTCCCCCGCTGCATCTCGGCCATGATGTGATCACAGGTGCGCCATGCCAGCGCGAGGATCGAGAGCGTCGGGTTCTTGTCTGCATTCGACACGAACACCGAGCCATCGGTCACGAAAAGGTTTTTTACGTCCCACGACTGTCCGTACCCGTTCAGCACCGAGGTTCTTGGATCGGTGCCCATGCGACAGGTGCCGACTTCGTGAATGATCTGGCCGCCATTGGCGATGGCCTTGGCGCCGTCGGTCTGCACGGTGCCGGTCACTGTGCCGCCCATCGACGTGATCATCTCGGCGAAAGTCTTCTGCATGTGCGCCGCCTGCCGCGTCTCGTGCTCCGACCACTTCCAGTGGAAGCGCAGCACGGGAATACCCCATTGGTCCACGACGTTCGGATCGAGCTCGCAGAACGAATCCTCGTTCGGGATCATCTCGCCGCGCCCGTCGAAGTACATGAAGCTGCCGTAGTAGCGGCGAGCCTCCTCCTTCAGCTTCTTGCCGTATGCGCCACGGGTGAAGGTGTCGAGATTGCCGAAGATGCCGGGGCCCGGCATGCCACGTCCGCCGCCGAATTCGATGTGGTAGCCGCGAGCGAAGTCGAGCTTCCCGGCCTGCTGTTCCTTGTACTTCCACCATGGCACGTACATGTGCATGCCGCTGGCACCGTCGGTGTTGTGCGGCGGCAGATTCTCCAGCATCGGTATCTGTCCGCCCAGACCGGCGCCGACGGTGTCCATCAGATACTTGCCTACGAGCCCGCTGCTGTTCGAGACGCCGTTGGGGAATTGCGCGCTCTTCGAGTTGAGCATGATGCGCGCGCTTTCGCAGGCGCTCGCCGCCAGCACCACCACTCGCGCCGTGACCTTGCGATCAGTGCGTGTCGTCTTGTCGATGTAGTGCACACCGGTCGCCTTGCCGGTGGCGTCCACCGTGACTTCGCGCACCATGGCGTCGGGTACGATGTCGACGTTGCCGGTCATCAGCGCCGGTGGCAGCAGTACCGTCGTGGACTGGAAGTTCGCCTTCACGCTGCAGCCCCACCCGCAGGGCGTTGCCCAAAGGCAGGCCTGTCGCTGCCGCATCGACTGCGCCAGCACCTTCTGCGCGAGCGGGTTGCCGGGGTGAATCTTCTTCGGCAGCAC
>JBBSCZ010000148.1:0-7919 GCA_038249795.1 Gemmatimonadales bacterium
ACGGCAGCTGCGCCATCAGCGTCGCTGAAGGCGGCCAGCGCCCCCAGCACAACCGGTAGAGGTTGCCCAGACCGTGCTCCCTTCGTCATGGCAGCACGATTGGTGGCCACCACAACACCCGCGCGGTCGAGCACCACGCCGGGTCCGGCGAGGGCGTCGAGTACCCCGCCCAGCAGCGCTTCCTCGGCGGATACGGCGCGGGTCGTCATGGCCATAAGCTAGCGCCGCAGGCGCACCCTTCGCTCATCCTGCGAAAGCCGTGGGTCGATACTCACACCCAGACGGGTCCGGAAGCCTCCTCCCTCCGGCTTCGCGTGTCACCTCCGACTCCTGCCCATGCTGCCGAAGGTCTTCACCAGTCTGACCACCCGGACACCCTTCGTCTCATCACCGGCGGCAGCCGCATCGGGCGCCTCGCCAGCGGCGCAGAGTCCCGCGACATCCGACGCCCCGGCAGCACCGATGCCGGCACTGCCGCCACCGCCGTCACGACCCAAGCCGCTGCCGCCACCAGTCGCAGTGCCGGCACTCGGCCCCATTCTCGTCGAGCCGACGATTCATGAAGAGGTGGAGGCCGGCACCGAGGTGCGACGGGCGCTGCGTACGGCGCTCGAAAAGCTTGAGTCGAAACTCGATCAGATGGAACGACGCGGTGATGCGCTCACACTCTTCGAGCGCATCTCGAAGAGCGGCGAGAAGACCGTGCGTCAGCCCCCGGCCGCGGCGCAGCGCGCCCTCGACCTGCTGCGGCGTGATGTGGCCATCCCGGAACTCGTGCGCCTCGTGGAACAGGACCCGGTGCTGGCGCAGTCGTTGCTGCGCTTCGCGAACTCGGTCACCAACTCCACTGGCGCACGCACGTCGTCGCTGTCGGAGAGCATCCGCCGCGTCGGCACGCAGGGCCTCCGCAGTGTGATCCTCAGCAGCATGGTGGAGGGCACGCTCTGCCGCACTGGCACGGCCTACGACGGCATGGTGCGGCAGGTCTGGGAGCACATGATTCGCACGGCGCCCATTGCCCGCACGCTGGCACCGGCGTTCGGGGTGGTACCGGACGAAGCCTTCACGCTCGCCCTCCTGCACGACGTGGGGAAGCTGGTGCTGTTCGATCGCCTCGGCACACTGCGCGCCGAACTGCGCCGCGAGGTCAAGTTGACGCCGACCGTCATGCCATTACTGCTGCGAGAACTGCACGAGATCCTGGGCGGTGCCGCTGCGTTGCGCTGGGGGCTCGGGAAGGGGGCCGTCGGCGTGATCGCCGCGCACCATCGCACGGCTGACGTGCTGGAGCCGAACCTGGCGGCCGAATGCGTCCATGTGGCGGAGCGGCTCGACCTGGCCATGGTCCGTCAGGAAAACGTGAACCTGGTGCGCTGGTTCGATGAGGGGCGCCTCTGTGCGAGCTTCGAGGCAGTCGCGCCGCTGGTCGAGCGGGTGCTCGCCCCGGATTCCGGTGGCACCGGCTTCCACTTTTGAGGCACTGGCTCGTTCACGGGGGGGGTAAGGCCGCGCCCCTGTAACGATAGGTTCGAGAAAATCTAAGTAACTACGCTATTTCTTGAAATTGTGAGCGGTAGTCGCTCTTGCTAGCCTCCGATCATCTCGGTGGCCAATCCGGTCGCTGGTCGAAATGTCGGGCGAGCTGCCCGCTTGATCACGGAACCGATGCCTGCATCCACGACCTTCGCTCCCGCCGGTCGCACGAGCCGCGACGCACGCCCGTTTCTCTCCGATCGCAGCGCGTCGACGCCCGCGCCACTGCTCATACCGCGTCTGCCGATGCTTGCGCCGATGGCGGCGGCAGCGCTGTTCGAGGACCCGGTTCTCGTCACGATGCTCGCAGGGGTGCAAGCCTTCAGCGCATCGCTTGGCGCCCCACTCGACTGTCGCGTGATCCCCGCGTCGCTGGCGCGCACCGGCACCGTGGGACGCATCGGGGTACCGAGCGACGCAACGACGGTCATGCTCGCTCAGCGGGTGATGCTTGGCGCGACGTTTGGCACCGATCCCCTCGCACCCGTCTCCCGCCTCTGGCGCGGCTTGCAGCGTCGCGCCGACGTGCACGTCGACGTTCGGCAGTTTACGACGCTGGCCGGCAGCCGCGCCGATCTCGCCGGAAACCAGCGCGACGTGCTGCTCTTCTCGCAGCGCATCATCGAGGGTGCCCCGCGCCGTCCGCGTCTCGCCACCGCTGGCGCCGACGCTTCCGCGCAAGAGTGGTCTCGTGCACGTGAAGCGGCGGACCTGGCCTATCGCCTGGCGGCCGCCGAACAGCGCAAGCTGCTGCTGGTGCTGCCAGTGGGTCGCGGCACTGAAGCGCAGCAATTCTTCGCCGATGCACTCGCGCGACAAGCTCGTCTGCATCGCATGCCGCCGGCACGCGTCGTGAAGGCGGGGCTGCTCGCCGCGCTCCTCAGCGGCGAGAGCGGCAGCGAGCGCTGGCTGGTGGCATCCGTCATCCCGATCGAGGAACTGAGCGCGTTGGCCGAGGAGGCCGTTGGCGACGCGGGGCCCTGGCCGGTCATCAGCATTGGCCGCGATGTGACCTTCCTCGACATGCCGACGACGACGACCGGCGATCCAGTCCCGCTGATGCTGGTGCTCTCGACGCTGCTGCAGCGCAGTGGCCGGAGCGACCTCGCCGGCGCCTTGCTGCATGCCACCCTGCTCACCGCATCGGCAGTGTCGCGCATGCGTGAGGAACTCGGTGGTTCGCTGAACGTCCCCCTCGACGATTTTCTGGCGGGCGTGCAGGCAAACTGGGGCCGCGTGCCCGCCGCGCCCGCGATGCGTGAGCGTCGCGCCTCCGTGCGTGAGCCAGCGCCCGTGGTGGCTGGTCTGCGCCTCCGCATGGAGACGACGCTGGCGGCGGTGGCACTGCGCGAAGCAGTGGCCGCAGCACTGATGCCGGCCGGTCTCGAGGTGGCGTCGGTGCGAAGTGTCGAGAGCGTGATGCAGCGCGACTTCGCGACGTTCGACGTTCGTGTGCGCAGCCGGCTCGGTGAGCCGCCGCTGGGCGACGGTGCGGCGCATGCGATGGCGTCAGTTCTCGGCGAGGGACTGCGGTGCCTGTCCGTGGAGCCGTGGATGCCCTCGGTCGCGGATCGGCCGCGCCCCCGCATTGCCAGCTGATCGTCAGCCGAAAAGTCGGGTGCGCGCCGCGTTCGCGATCGCCGTCACCGCCGGATGCTCGATGCGCCGCTCGGCGGAGATGGCGTAGAACTGCTGCGTGATCTCGGGCAGGCGCCCCACCACCTGCACGTTGTGCTGCAGGCACACTTCCGTTTCCAGTACCGTCGGCGCGGTAAACAACCCGTAACCGTTCTGCCCGAACACCTTCAGCAATGCACTGTCGGCGTACTCGCCGGTGATCGAGGGACGCACATCCTGTTGCTGAAACCAGGTGTCCAGCGCGCGGCGAATCGTGGAGTTGTGCAATGGCAGCAAAAATGGCGCGTCGTGCAGCGATTCCGGAAAGCCGGGTGCGAAGCGCGCGGTGAGTGCGGCGGTGCCGAACACGGTGGTGCCACTTTTGCCGAGCAGGTGGTTGAAGGCGCGTACGTTGGCGGCGGGCGTGATCGGCGCGTCGGTGATCAGCAGGTCGAGCGCATGCACCGACAGCGCGGCAATGAGGCGCTCGGGCGTGTCGTCGGTGCAGCTGAGCGTGATGCCGTCGGCGAGCTGCAGCGCCGGCGCGATCAGGCGGTAGGCGATCATCTTCGGCACCACGTCGGCAATGCCGACCAGCAGGCGCCGCGGGCGATCACTCCGTTCGCCGGACATCGCCCGCGTGAGTTCGTCGCCAAGCGAGAAGATGTCGTCGGCGTAGCGCAACGCGGTCTGGCCCGCGTCGGTCAGCAGCAATCGTCGCGTCGTGCGCGAGAACAGCGCCTGACCGAACTGCTGCTCGAGCGCTTTCACCTGCGTGCTCACGGTGGGTTCGGTGAGCCCCAGCTCGGCGGCGGCACGGGCCAGGGTGCCGGCGCGCGCGACGGTGCGGAAGAGATGCAGGTGATGAAAGTTGAGCGGGGCCATGAATCAGGAGGCGGCGCGGATGGTGTCGACGTGCACACGGGTGAGTGGGCCGCCGAATAGATGATACAGTCGCACCAGCAGCACGGCCGCCACTGCCGCCAGTCCGATCACGAGCCCCCACCACAGTCCCCGGGGACCGAGACCTTCGCGAAAGGCCAGCGTGAGCCCGATCGGCAGCCCGATTCCCCAGAAGCCGATGATGTTGGCGATCATCGCCGCGCGTGTGTCGGCGGCACCGCGCAGCGCACCACCGGCCACCGCCTGCACTCCATCGAAGAGCTGAAATACGCCCGCCAGTGGAATCAGTGTCGCGGCCAGTGCGATCACGCCCGGCTCGCGCACGTAGGCGCTGGCCAGCAATGCGGGAACGGCGAGGAAGAGTGCGGTCGTCAGTGCCGAGAGCATGATGCCAGCGGTCAGCGCCGCCGCTGCCGAGCGTCGTGCGGCACCGGCATCGTCACGCCCGATCGCCTGTCCCACCAGCACCGCGGCCGCTGCGCCGATGCCGAGCGGCATCATGAAGGTGAAGCTCGCCAGGTTGATCGCGACCTGATGCGCAGCCAGCGTGGCGGTGGCCTGTACGCCCATCAGCAGCGCCACGGCGTTGAAAATGCCGACCTCCAGCAAGTACTGCACGCCGACTGGGAGACCAATCCGCAACATGCGCTGCAGCGGCTGGAGTTCGAACAGCCGCGGTTCGCGGACCCGCAGCAGTGGCCAGAGCACGTCGCGTCCGAGCACCAGCAGGATCACCGGCAGCGCGGTGCGACCGATCACGCTCGCGATGGCCGAACCGTCGATGCCCAGTGCCGGCGCCCCGAGTCTCCCGGTGATCAGCAGCCAGTTGCACGCCGCGTTGATCAGGTTCGCGAGTACGACGGTCACCAGGATCGGGCGCAGACGGCCCATCGCCTGCAGCGTCTGACGCAGCACCACGAACGCCAGCGCGCCTGGCAGGCCGAGGATGGAGATGTGCACCACGCGCGTCGCGACGGGAATGATTTCGGCGGGCTGCTGCAGCGCGCGCAAGACGGATGCGGTGGGCCAGAGGATCAGCGACAGCGGCACGCAGAGCACCAGCGCCAGCAGCAGTCCGCGCTGCATGGCGCGGCGCACGGCTACGTCGTCGCCGGCACCGACGGCCTGGCTCACCAGCGCATCGAGGCCGACCAGCGTGCCGACGCCGATCACCACCACGGTGAAGTAGTACGCGAGCGCCAGCGACACCGCCGCCAGCGCGGTGGCCGACAGGTGGCCGACGAAGAGCGCGTCCACCACGTGCATCGCCATCAGCCCCATTTCCACGGCCACCACGGGCAGCGCGAGTGTGGTGAGGGCCCGCATGTCGCCCATCGTGGGGCGGACGAGCACGGGTACGCGGACGGCTGGGCGTCGGGAGGCCACATCGTGAGTCATGGTCGCTACACTGTAACGTGTGCCGGCTGATTCTCCCCGCAGTTCCGATCTCGTTTCCTCCCGTCGTCCGGTCTCCGGTGCCACCGCGTTGCTCGGCCTCGTGACGGGACCGGTGCGCGCGCGGCGCTGGTGGCTGCGACTGCTGGTGAAGGTCACCGGCGGCAGCGTCGGACTCCTGCTGCTGGTGGGTGGTATGATGGCATACCTGCTCACGCTGCGTCCCGACGTGGGTGCGGCGCGCACGCTGGCGCGAAGCGAACTGCAGGTACTGCTGGAGCCGACCGAGCGGGTGGAGTCGGAAGTGTGGGCGCGGCGCCGCGAATGGTGGGACGGTTTTCGCGAGACCTACGGCGTGCTGGCACTCACCGACCGCCGTGCATTGTTCGTCGGCATCCCCCCACGCGAACTGGTCTCGCCCGAGCGGGGACCGCAGCAGTTCGTGATCCTCCAGCTGAGTCGCGACGAATCGTTGCGGGCGCGGCGGAGTCGCGTGGATCGGGGTACTGCGAACGGCGTCATGCTCGAAAACGACCGTGGGCGACAGCTGACGCTGGCCTCGTCGGATGCGACCGGCGTCGACAGCCTGCTGGCGGTGGTGGCGCGGGGCCGGCGCACCAATGCGGCAGCGGTGGAATTTGGTCGGCGGACGCGGGAGTATGAACAGCAGGTCACGCAGACCGCCGTCTGGCACAGGGTGGCGTCCGGCGACGCGCTCGAGTCGGTGGCGGGGCGCTACGGTACCACCATCGAGCAACTCACCGTCTTGAACCGCCTGTCCGGCACGACGATCAAGATCGGACAACGCCTGCTGGTCAAGCCGGGCCGCTGACGCTGCCACTGACAGGTCACGTTATCTTTCGTGATTATTTGTGCGGCGCTTGGCTCAACTTCGAATCTGTTACTGATGCAGCACTCCTGGATGTGGATCGCGTTCGCCGTCGTGGTGGTGTCGATGCTGGCGCTCGACCTTGGTGTCTTTCATCGGACGGCGCATGTCGTGCGCCCGCGCGAGGCGTTTTTCTGGAGTCTGCTCTGGATCACGCTGGCGGCCCTTTTTGCGGGCACCCTCTGGCAGCTCGACGGGCACCAGACGGCGATCGAGTTCACCACCGCGTACTTCGTCGAGTTGGCGCTGAGCGTCGACAACCTGTTCGTGTTCCTGCTGCTGTTCCGGTACTTCAAGGTTCCCGATGGCCTGCAGCACCGCGTGCTGTTCTGGGGCATCGTGGGCGCGCTGGTGATGCGTGCGATCATGATCACCGCCGGTGCGGTGCTGCTGAACCGTTTCCACTGGATCATCTACGTCTTCGGTGTCTTCCTCGTCTTTACCGGCATCAAGATGCTGGTGCAGAAAGACGACGAAATGGAGCCCGAGCGGAACCCGGTGCTGAAGCTGCTGCGTCGCCTGGTACCAATTACGGATCACTTCGTGGGCGACCGGTTCTTCACCCGTGCCCCATGGGGTCCCGATCAGGTGATGCGACGCGTGGCGACGCCGCTGTTCGTGGTGCTGGTGCTGGTGGAAACCACCGACCTCGTCTTCGCCGTGGACTCGATCCCCGCCGTCTTCGGTGTCACGCGCGATCCGTTCGTCGTGTACACCTCGAACGTCTTTGCCATCCTCGGCTTGCGCTCGATGTACTTCCTGCTGGCCGCGGTGATTCACAAGTTCTGGCTGCTGAAGCCCGCGCTCTCGCTGGTGCTGATGTTCGTGGGCGCGAAGATGCTCCTGTCGGGGGTGTATCACATGCCAACGTGGGTATCGCTGGCGGTGATCGTGGGTGTGCTGGGCGCTGCGGTAGCCTTGTCGCTGCTGTATCCGAAGGCGCTGCCGGTGGATCATGACGAAGCCGCGCAGGCCGCGGCGGCTCCATCGACGCCGCACTGACGACCGCCGGCGCACTCGCGCCGTCCGACTCGGAACGCAGCGCGTACGACATTCTGCGTACGCCGCTGCCTCCGATCCCGCGCGCCGATGCGCGGTTGGCCGTGCTCGACACCACTGAATGGTTTGCACCGACCAGCGGTGGCATCCGGACCTACCTGCTGCAGAAGGAACGATACGTCGCTACGCGACCCTGGCTGCGGCATGCGCTGGTGGTGCCCGCATCGACAGATGGCATCGTCGAGCGCGAGGGCTCGCGATGGTACGAATTCGCCGGGCCACGGGTGCCGCGCAATCCACCGTACCGCCTCCTCACCTCGGTGTCGCGGATGCGCCGCGTGCTGGAGCACGAGCGCCCGCATGTGATCGAGATCGGCAGCCCGGCGCTGTCGCCGTGGGTGCTGTTCCGTGCACTGGGCCGGCGCGATGTGCCGGTGGTGAACTTCTTTCACAGCCACTTTCCCAATCTGATGGCGGGGAGCCGACAGCCGGTGCCACCGCACCGCGCCCTCCTGCGCGACGCAGCATGGAAGTATGCGCGGCGCATGGACCGGCGTATCGCGGCCACGATCGCCGCATCGCG
>JBBSCZ010000149.1:0-7895 GCA_038249795.1 Gemmatimonadales bacterium
ATTGGCTGGATCCGATCCATCCTGCCACAAAGGCGCGCGCTTTGCAGCGCGCGCAGGAAACCGTGCGTCGTACGCCTGGGTTCGCTGACCCGAAATTCTGGGCCGCATTTCAGCTGGTCGGCGCCGACTAGCGCAACGGGTCGCTTCGACTGGGGTTGTCTGTCGATCGGAAGGGTACCCGCCGCGAAGCACAGAAACTGGCGACGAAATTGCGATGGGCGACGACGATCCGTTCGAGACCGTTCCGTACCTGGCTGCTCTGTGTGAGTGAAGATTCGCCGTTCAGCGAGCCTTGACCCCAGCCGAGCGGCACCGGTCGGAGCAGTACTTCACGTTCTCCCAGTCGCGCTCCCACTTCTTGCGCCAGGTGAACGGGCGGCCGCAGGAGAGACAGAGCTTCGTGGGCCGTTCGGATGGGGGGCGAGCCCGGTTGGGGCGCTTGGGAGGCATGCCGAGCCAAGCCAGCGCACGGTCCGCTGGTTCCACCACCGGGCCGAGCGGCTGACGTGGGGGCAAACCGGACGACGGTTCCTGTAGATTTACGGTATGGCTGACACTCCGATCACGACCAGCGCCTTCAACGACGGCTATATCGCCGAGATGTTCGAGGCCTTCCGCGCCGACCCTTCCAGCGTCGACGAGTCCTGGCGCCAGTTCTTCCGCATGGCGGCGCAGTTCAGCGGTGGCCCTGCCGCCGCCGCTCCCGCTCCCGCTGGCGCAGCTGACACCGATTCCGACCTGCCGCGCCTCGCCGCTTCCGCTGCGTCGCTGGCGCAGAACATCCGCAGCTTCGGACACCTCGCCGTGCCGCTCGACCCGCTCGGCACCCTGCCGCTCGGCGCGGCCGAGCTGACGCCCGAGTATCACAAGATCACGGCCGCCGATCTGACGCGCGTGCCGGCGGCGTCGCTCGGCTATTACGACGATCCGCGATTCGAGACGGCCGCCGACGTGATCGCGATGCTGCGTCGCCGCTACTCCTCGCGCCTCGCGCTCGAAGTGATGCACCTCCCCGATGAAACGGAACGCCTCTGGTTCCGCACCATCCTGCGCGAGGAGCACCTCACGCGGCAGCTCTCGTCGGTCGAGAAGGTCGACTTGCTCGAGCGTCTCACGCAGGTCGATGGGTTGGAGCGATTCCTTGGCCGTGCGTATCAGGGGAAGAAGCGTTTCAGCATCGAGGGCACCGATGCGCTGGTGCCGATGCTCGACACCGCGATCACCGAGGCGTCGAAGCAGGGCACCACGCAAGTCGTCGTCGGCATGGCACATCGCGGCCGCCTGAACGTGCTCACGAATTTCATGGGCAAGTCGTTCAGGACGCTGTTCTCCGAGTTCGAGGGACGCCATGGCGCCGCGCCGGACAGCGAGACCGGCGATGTGAAATACCACATGGGTTTCGAGGGGTCGCGCACGCTGCCCGGCGGTGCCACGGTGGATCTCACCCTCGTTCCGAATCCGAGTCATCTCGAGTTCGCGAACCCGGTGATCAATGGCGTGGCCCGCGCCCGTCAGCGTCTCGGCGGCACCTCGCTCGCACGCGATCCAAAGTCGGTGCTCACGATCTGCGTGCACGGCGACGCCGCGTTCATCGGCGAAGGTGTCGTGGCCGAAACCTTCAACATGAGCCGCCTGCGCGGCTTCGAGGTCGGCGGCACGCTGCACATCATCGCGAACAATCAGGTCGGCTTCACCACCGATCCGATCGACGCCCGCAGCACGCACTACGCCTCCGACCTGGCCAAGGGCTTCGACGTGCCGATCGTGCACGTGAACGCCGATGATGCCGAAGCCTGCGTGATGGCCGTGCGCATCGCGATCGCGTACCGCACCCGCTTCGGCAAGGACTTCCTGATCGACCTGGTCGGCTACCGCCGCTGGGGACACAACGAGACCGACGAGCCGCTCTTCACGCAGCCCGAGCTCTACGCGCGCATCAAGGCGCACCCCACGCCGCGACAGGTATGGGGCGCGCGATTGGTGAAGGAAGGGGTGTTGACGAAGGCCGACATCGATACGATCGATGCCGAGTTTGCGTCGTCGCTGGAGGCGATCTTCGACGAGGTGCGACAGGCGAGCGCCGAGCCCGAAGCGCATCTGCCCAACCCGCCTGCCCCAGCCCCGGTGCAGACCGCCGTGTCGGCCGCACGCCTCGTGGCACTCAACGAGACGCTGCTCACCTGGCCGGACGACTTCACACCGAACCCTCGCCTGGCGAAGACGCTCGAACGCCGGCGCGAGGGCCTCGCGAAGTCGATCGACTGGGGCCACGCGGAAGCACTGGCCTTCGGCACGCTGCTGCAGGATGGCAGGCATGTGCGACTCACCGGACAGGATGTGCAGCGTGGCACGTTCAGCCACCGGCAGGCAGTGCTGCACGACGCCAACAGCTATGAGACGTACACACCGCTGCAGCACATCCCCGACGCAAAGGCGTCGATCGAGATTGCCAACAGCCCCCTCAGTGAGACGGCGGTGATGGGCTTCGAGTACGGCTTCAGTACCGCCGCGCCCGACACGCTGGTCTGCTGGGAAGCGCAGTTCGGCGATTTCGCCAACGTGGCCGCGCCGATCATCGACCAATTCATGGTAGCGGATCGCGCTAAATGGCATCAGGATTCGGGTCTCACCCTGCTGCTGCCGCATGGCTATGAAGGGCAGGGGCCGGAGCACTCCTCCGCGCGACTCGAGCGTTTTCTGCAGCAGTGCGCCGAGGGCAACATGACGGTGGCCTATCCCTCCACGCCGGCACAGTACTTCCACCTGCTGCGCCGGCAGGCGCTGCGATCGTCGCGCCGACCGATGGTGCTGATGCAGCCGAAGTCGATGCTGCGCCTGCCCGATGCAATGAGCGGCATCGATGATCTGGTGAACGCGCAGTTCCAGCCGGTGATTGACGATGCCACCACCGCTTCGCGCGAGGCGAAAGTCACGCGGGTGGTGTTCTGCACCGGCAAGATCTATCACGAGATCCGCGCTGCGAACCCGGGCGAACACATTGCCCTGGTGCGCATCGAGGAGCTCTATCCGTGGCCGAACACCGAGATCGGCGCGGTGCTGGATCGCTATCCGAATGTGACCGACGTGGTGTGGACGCAGGAGGAGCCGAAGAACATGGGCGCCTGGACCTTCGCCGAGCCGCGCCTGCGCATGGCGACCGGCAACGTACTCACGCTGCGCTACGCCGGCCGTCCGGAACGCGCCAGTCCGGCTGAAGGTCACGAGGCGTCGCACAAGGCCGACCAGGCACGCATCATCGCCGAGGCGCTCGCGCCGGTCGCGGCGCCTGCAGTAACGAAGGGCAAGAAGGCGTCGGCTGCACGCTGACGCTGCGCAATCTCCGCTGTCTGCACGACCAGCCACGACACGGCGCGCCCGTCACGCATCAGCGATGGGCGCGCCGACGCACGAAGCTCCCTGACATAGCCGGGATCGACGTTTCCCCACCGTTCAACGCGGATCACCGTGCGCCTTCTTCTCCGTTCCGTTGCCGTCGCGCTGCTCGCACTCGCGACGCCCGCTGTCACCACTGCGCAGCAGGGCGCCGTCGTCATCAACGATCTTACCAGCGCGCTCGGCAACAGCGGTCGCGTGCTGATGATCGGTGCACATCCCGACGATGAGGACACCAACCTGCTCGGCTGGCTGGCGCGCGGTGCGAGGGCGGATGCCGCGTACCTGTCGCTCACCCGCGGTGACGGTGGACAGAATGCGATCGGCAACGAATTGGGCGAGGCGCTCGGTGTGATCCGCACCGAGGAACTGCTCGCGGCACGACGTGTCGATGGTGCGCGACAGTTCTTCACGCGTGCATACGACTTCGGTTTTTCGAAGACTGCCGAGGAGACGTACCAGCACTGGCCGAAGGACTCGGTGTTCGGCGACGTGGTGCGCATCGTGCGCGCCTTCCGTCCGCACATCATCGTGGCGGTGTTCAGCGGCACGCCGCGTGACGGGCATGGTCATCATCAGGTGTCGGGCATGCTCGCGAAGGAAGCGTACGAGGCCAGCATGGACACGATCCGCTTTCCGGTGGCGATCTACGGCGCGCCGTGGACCGTGTCGAAGTTCTATCGCGCTGCACGCTTCAACGCCGCCAATGCCACGCTGAAGATGGACGTCGGCGGGTACGACGCAGTGCGCGGCGAGGGACTCGGTGAGATCGCAGGCCAGAGCCGCAGCCAGCATCGCAGTCAGGGCTTCGGTGTATCGCAGCCGCGTGGCTCGCAGTTCGACTATGTGCGCCGTGAAGCGACCCGGGTGAACGAGTCGACGCCGGCCGGGCAGGAGACGGCGATGTTCGACGGTCTCGACGCGTCGTTCAGCCGTTTTGCCGGGGCGCTGTCAGCTGCGCAGCGCCCAGTGTTCGACAGCCTCGCTCGTGGGCTCGAGATGCTGCGCACGCAGGTGGATCTTCGCGCACCGGGCAACGCACTGCCGCTGATCGATCGCACGCTGCGCCTGCTCGATCGCTGGTGCACACGCGGGAATGCCGAGCGCAGTGGCCTGTGTCGTGGCACCGAAGCGATTTCGTCGTCGGTCGCTCCAGCGGATGCCGACGTTTTCCTGAGCGCATCGCGTACCTTCACGCACCTGCAGACACTCGGCGCGGCCGCCAGCGGTCTTTTGCTCGAGGCCACCGTCAATCGTGAGATCGTGGCCGAGGGCGACACGGCCTCGCTCACGTTGCGCATCACGAATCGCGGCACGGGCGTGGCTCGCGTCACCGTGTTCACGCCGAGCAGCGCGCCGAGGGCACCGACCGACAGCATTGTACCGGGCGCGTCGTTCGTCGCGACGATCCCGCTCCCCTCGTACGCGCGCTCGGCGCCGTGGTGGATCCAGCGTCGTGCCGATGATTCGCTGGCGACGCTGGGCAACGCGATCGTGGCGCCGGTGGCACGGAATGGCGACATGTTCGTGGAGCCGGCGTCGGTGATCGACGATGAGGCGCGCAGTCAGCGGCCCGAGGCGTCGGTACCGGCGCTGGTGGATGGCGTCCCGGTGCAGCTCACCGCGCCGATTGTCTACCGCCGCATCGACGAGGTGCGCGGCCAGATCGACACGCCGGTGATGTTCGCGCCGCGCGTCACGCTCACCTTCGATGGTGGGCCCACTGGCTATGTGAGCTCCAATGCGCCAATCGATCGGACGGTGGTGGTGCGTGTCACGGCCAATGGCGCGGTGGATGGTCCGGTGACCGTTCGCTTCCTCGCACCGCGCGGGCTTCGCACCGACAGTGCCACCCGCACACTGACGCTGACGGTCGGCGATGAAGTGGCGGTACCGTTCCGCCTGCGTGGCATGCTGCCGCGCGGCCGCTTCGTACTGAGCGCCAGCGTGGATGCGAGTGTGGACGGCACCGTCAAGACTTTCGCGACCGGCTATCAGCGCATCGAGTACGAGCACATCCGTCCGCAGCATCTGTATCGTCCGGCAGCCGTGGCCGTCGAAGCGGTGGAGACGGGCGCGATGCCGACGGGTCCGATCGGCTATCTCACCGGCTTGGCTGACAACGTCGCGCCGATGCTGGCACAGCTTGGCGCACAGATTGAACCGATCGCCGCCACGACGATGACACGGGCGACGCTCGCGCGCTACAAGGTGATCGTGGTCGGACCGCGCGCTTTCGAGGCACAGCCGGCGATCGCGGCCAGAATGCCGACGTTGCAGGCATGGGTCCGCGATGGCGGCACGATGATCGTGCAGTATCAGCAGACTGATATAGCGAAGCCCGGCATGGCCCCCTTCCCGATGACCTTCACCCGTCCGGCCGCGCGCGTGACGGAAGAGAACGCCGCCGTCCGCGTACTTCGCGCCGACAGCCCGCTGCTGACACGACCCAATCGCATCGACGCTTCCGACTGGAATGGCTGGGTGCAGGAACGCGCCACCTACATGCCGACAACCGCTGATTCGTCATACACGAGTGTGCTCGGCATGAACGACCCGGGCGAACCCGAGAACCGCAACGCGCTGCTGACGGCGAAGGTCGGCAAGGGCACCTACGTCTTCACCACGCTTGCCCTCTTCCGCCAGCTCCCCGCCGGCGTTCCTGGTGCGGCGCGCCTGTTCGTGAACTTGCTCAACGCTGGGCAACCCGCGCCGGCGCCGCGTCGCTGACCGGTCTGGTGGCGAATCGAACGGCAACAGCAAAAGCTTCCAGCCTATCGCTGCACTGCACTGCCGCTGAACAGCACAACCACTGAACTGCGCAAACTGCAACAGCTTTTTTGGGGGTGCAGGGTGGCGTTCCGAGGGTTCTTTTTACCCACAGTTTCTGCGATGCGTCTTTTTGCGAGGGAGCTGCGATCCGGGCGACTGTCCCCAGTCCTCTGTTGCAGTTCTGTGGTTGTGCTGTTCTGCGGCAGTGCAGTGCCGTGGTAGGCTGTTGCTGTCAGCAAATTGCCCATTCAGGAGTATCGATGCGTCTTACACGATCGCTCGTTCTGCTCGCCCTAGCGGCCGGTACCCTTGCCGCGCAGCCCAGTCCCACCAGCGGTGTGACGCATGGGCAGCGGGCGAAACGGCTCGCAATTCGCAATGCCCTCGTGATCGATGGCAACGGGACGCCCACCCGCGGCCCGATGGACCTCATCGTCGAGGGCAACGTCATTACCGAGATGGTGGCACTGGATCCGGTAGCGCTGAAGGCCGGCCGCAGCCGTCGCCCTGCGGCCGATGCCGAGATCGATGCCACGGGCAAGTACGTCCTGCCCGGACTGATCAACGCGCACGCGCACATCCAGTCGCAGCGCGCCGGCCAGTCGATGGGTGGGTTCGATTACAACAACAAGATCTGGCTCGCGAACGGCGTCACGACGGTGCGTGAGGTCGGCGCTGAAAGCGAGTCGCTGAGCGTGGCGATGCGTGGCCGTTCGGCACGGGCGGAGATCGTGGCGCCGCGGATGTTCATCTATCCCGTCTTCAACCGCGACAACATCCGCACCCCGGCTGATGCCCGCGCGCGCGTCCAGCAGATGAAGAAGCTCGGCGTTGACGGCATCAAGATCGTCGGCCTGCAGCGCGACATCATGGAGCCGATGATGGACGAGGCGAAAAAGGTCGGCCTTCGCGTGGCACACCATGTCGGCGTCGAGGAAACGAATGCCTGGGACGATGTGAAGTTCGGTACCACCAGCATCGAGCACTGGTACGGCATCCCCGATGCCGCGATTCCGAACCTGCGCCAGAATTTCCCGAGCAACTACAACTATTCCGACGAGACCGACCGTTTCCGCTGGGCCGGCCGTCTCTGGAGAGAGGCGGATCCGCAGATCCTCGACTCGCTGTTCAATGCGATGGTGAAGGCGAAGGTGGCGTGGGTGCCCACGATGGACATCTATGAAGCGAGCCGCGACCTGCAGCGCGCGCAGAACCAGCCCTGGTTTCGTGACTATCTGCACCCATCGCTCGCAAACTACTTCAAGCCTGATCCCGCCAACCACGGGTCGTACTTCATCGGCTGGAGCAGCACGGACGAGGTGTTCTGGAAGGAGAACTACCGCATCTGGATGGACGCGCTGCGAAAGTTCGAGCGCAAGGGTGGCCTGATCGGCTGCGGTGACGACGCGGGTTTCATCTACCAGCTCTACGGCTACGCACTGGTCCGCGAGATGGAGCTGCACGCCGAGGCCGGTTTCCACCCGCTCAAGGTCATCGAGCATTGCACCGGCAACAACGCGAAGATCCTCGGCGAGGAATCACGCCTCGGCCGCCTGCGAGTGGGATGGCTGGCGGATCTGATCATCGTCGACGGCAACCCGCTCGAGGACCTCAAGGTGCTCTATGCCGGTGGCACGTCGGCGCTGCGCGACGGCAAGGCCGTGCAGACGCTGGGCAGCGAGTGGATCATCAAGGATGGGATTCCCTACAACGGACCGCTGCTGCTGCGC
>JBBSCZ010000150.1:0-7864 GCA_038249795.1 Gemmatimonadales bacterium
GCCGGGCCGAAAAGCCAGTCCGGCGGCTGCCAGGACGGCTTCTTCAGACCGTAATACCACGGTCCCAGCTGCGTCACCAGCGCCCCCCCCGCGGCGGTCAGCACCAGACCACTCGCGGCGAGCGCAATCGCCGTGACCGAGTACCCGAACATCAAGCAACGGGCGCCAGGCCTGTCAGATGCCCGATGTTCTTGAAGAAGATGCGCACGTGCGCAAAGGGACGCCCGCGGATCAGCTTCTTCCGCATGTAGGCATCGAACGTCAGCTGCTGGATGTCTTCGTCACGACACATGCTCACGAAACGCTCACGACGGTTGTCGGTGGTGTACCAGAAACTCTGCATCACGTTCAGCACCTTGAACACCTGCCCATGCTCCCACATGAAGCGGCGCCGAGCGGCGCGCAGCTTGCTCGGCTTTCCGGTTCGAAGTGCATCGGCGACGGCATCGGCAGTGAATCGGCCACAGGTCATAGCGTAGAAGATGCCCTCACCTGACGCAGACGCTACCACCCCGGCCGCATCTCCGCAAACTGAGATGTCCTTGCCGTTCTCCCACCACTTGAGCGGACGGAGCGGAATCGGGGCTCCTTCGCGGCGAACCGTCTCGCATCCGGCCAGTCCCGTCTCCTCACGGAGGCGTGCCACAGCGGCGCGCATGTCGAAGCCCTGCTCGAACGTCCCGGTGCCGATGCTCGTCACGTCACCGTGCGGAAAGACCCAGGCGTAGAAATCGGGGGAGTACTTGCCGTCGTAGTAGATGTCCGCGCGGTGCGCCTTGAAATCATCCGTTTCCACCGCAGGGGACTTCACGATCTCATGGTACGCCGTGACCCGATTTCCGCCGGCATAGGCGATGGGGATCGCCTGACGCGCCACGGCCGACAGCGCCCCGTCGGCTCCGATCAGGTGACGAGTCTTGATGGTCTGCAGTTCGCCGGAGCGCGAGGAGCCCGCCGCGAAATGAATCAGCAGGCGGTTGTCGGTATCGTAGCTGAAGTGATCGTAGATGCCGGTGATGCGCTCGGCGCCGTTCTCGCGCGCCCGTTCGCGCAGCCACTCGTCGAAGGTGCCCCGGTCGACCATGCCGACGTAGCCCTTGCCGACCGGGATGTCGACCTTCTGACGGTGCGGTGAGACCATGCGCGCCGTACCCACGCGCGCCACCAGCAGTTCGTCGGGGAGGTCGAAGTCCACCATGGCCTGCGGCGGCACGGCGCCGCCACACGGCTTCACGCGCCCGGCCTTGTCCATCAGCGCGACTGCAAAGCCCTGCTTCGCCAGATCGTTCGCTGCCGTCGCCCCCGAAGGGCCGCCACCGATCACCACCACGTCGTACATCTTCATCACGCCACTCCTCGCGCAGAGTCATCTGTGCACGCATCCGAGTTATGCCGGATACGCAGTGCTGCAGCCTTCCGTCCTGCCGTCGTACGCATCAGCCGGCCGCCGCGAGCAGCGACTCGCCCGACTGCGCCCGCCCTGACTGTCGTGCCGCCGAAGCCAGAATCGCCGCGCCCACGAACAGCGCCGCCTCCATCACGAACACACTGCCATACCCGAGCTGATCGGAGCCCAGCGCCGCGCGCATCAAGTCACTGGCCCCCGCGCCGAGCATTCCGCCCGCCGCCATCGCGATCGCCTGCGACGCACCGAAGACGCCCATCCGCACACCCGTCTGCGACGGATCGCCGGCTGAGGAGAGCGACATCATCGAACCGATCGCACCGATCGCGAAGACGCCGTTGGCCACACCAAGGCCGAACAGCGACGCCTTCAGCATCAGCAGGCTGCCAACCAGCGGCGAACTCGCGATGGAGATCAGCGCCACCGCCGAACCGAGGCAGCCGAAGCGCGCCCATCCCGCGAGCGTCCCGATGCGTGTGGACAGCATCGCCGTCAGCAGCATGCCGAGCAGCGATCCACCCTGATGCACACCGCTGATGGCGGTGCTCTCACCCGGCGTCAGTCCGAACACCGCACCGGCGAACGGCTCGAGGATGAGGTCCTGCGTGCTGTACGCCAGCATCGAGAGCCCGACGAAGCTCGCAAAACGGCGCGCGACCGGATCTGACCAGACGAGGCGAAGCGCCTCGGGAAACGGCAGGCCTGCCGTTCGCTCCGGCGCCAACGCCGTACGCGGGGCATCGAGTCCGACCAGGGCGAGGGTCGTCAGCGCGACGCAGGCGGTCCCGATGATCACGGTGCAGCGTACCAGCGTGTCGAACGAGAAGGGCGTCAGCAGCTTGCTGGCCACCACCGTGCAGAGAATGAAGCCAGCGATCATGCACAGCCACACCGTCGCAGCAGCGCGGGCATGACGCACAGCGGGCACGCGCAGCGAGAGCAGCGTCAGGAGCAGCGTGCCGGCGGTGCTCACGCCGAGGCCGACCAGCAGGAAGGCGGCGATGATCAGCGGATAACCAATGGCCGGTGCGGTGCGCAACACGGGCAGCGTCATCGCAATGCCTGTCACGCCGATGGCCAGCATGGCCATGCCAAGCACGATCCAGCGTGTCAGGCGGCCATGCTGATCGGCGAAGTGGCCCATGCGCGGCCGCAGCCACAGCTGCACCGCGTAGTGCAATGCGACGAGTGCGCCGGGGACGATTGCCGGCAGCGCCAGTTCCACCACCATCACGCGATTCATCGTGGCGGTGATGAGCACGATCAGCGCACCGAGACAGGCCTGCACGACACCGAGGCGCAGAACCGACACAAAGCCGAACTCGCGGGTCGGCGCCGCAGCGTTGCTCAGAGTGCCGACACTCATGCGCCAGCACCCATGGAACGCACGGCATGCGCGCACACCATCATGCCGAGCACTGAGAAAGGCACGCCGAATCCGCTGTACCACAGTGCCTTCTGCACCGGCGCACGCAGAAATACCGGCATCATCGCCTGCTGAACGCCCATCAGCAGCACCAGCGCCGCAGCGTGCATCGGGCGATCCCAGGCAAACAGCAGGAGTGCCGCCGCCACCACCTGTGGCAGCAGGATCACGATGCAGGCGAGCTTCGCGGCACGCCGGGGTCCGAGCTGTACGGGCAGCGACATGACGCCGAGCTGGCGATCACCTTCGATGGCCTTGAAGTCATTGAGCGTCATGATGCCATGCGCGCCAATGCTGTAGAGCACCGCCAACGTGATGACCTGTGCGTTGGGCCAGGTGCCGAGCATGACGACGGCACCGGTGATCCACGCCAGTCCTTCGTAGGTCAGGCCGACGGCGGCGTTGCCGAACCAGCCATCCGCCTTGAGCCGCAGCGGCGGAGCGCTGTACGCCCACGAGAGTGCCACGGCGATCACGGTGGCAATCAGCCCGGCGCTGCCGAACAGCGCGCCCACGGCGATCGTGACGACGCTCCACACCAGTGCAATCAGGAGTCCCCAGATGCCGGGAATCCGTCCTGATGGGATCGGGCGCTGCGGCTCATTGATTGCATCGACGTGGCGGTCGAACCAATCATTCACGGCCTGGCTGCCGCCGCACGAAAGCGGGCCCGTGAGCGCGATGCCGAGCGCCAGCAGCCACCAGCGGCCGGTCATGTCCACGCCCGAGCTCACCACGCCGCAGCCGAAGGCCCACATGGGTGGGAACCAGGTGACTGGCTTGAGCAATTCGAGCACGGCGCTGGCGCTCGGAAGGCGCCGCGTCGGCTGTTGTAACTCGAGGCTGACGGAATTGAGTGTCAACATTTCCTGACAGTGCGGCGAAAAACGGAGGTCCGCAAGGTGTCAGGACCTCGTGACGGTTATTCGGACGGCGACAGCGCGTTGTCGGGGCTGTCGAGCAGGCGGTGCCGGCGCAGTTTGACGTACAGACTCTGCCGGCTCACCCCCAGCACCTCAGCCGCCGAGGTGCGGTTGTCGTCGGTCAATTCCAGTGCCGCCTCGATGAAGTGCCGCTCGACCAGATCGGTCGTGTCACGGACCAATTCGCGCAGCGAGACGCGACCGACCAGCGAGGTCAGCTGTTCGACGGCGCGCGTCAGATCGCGGGCGCCCTGCGGACCGGCCGCCAGACGGCGACCCACGTCGCGCAGCATGAAGCCGATCGACGGATGCTCGGACTCCGGCAGCCAGGCCGCCGAGACCTCGACTTCGGTGGCCAGCCCATGCACGCCGCGGGCTGCCGTCAGTGCAAGCCGGACGGCACCATTGCGCTTCAGCATGGTCATGAACACATCGAAGTCGGCGCCGGGGCGGCCGATCCAGGAGCTGATGTCCTGGCCGCGGACCTGCTCACCCGCTGCCAGTTGCACCAGGTCCAGAAACGCGCGGTTCGCGTAGGTGACCATGCCGCTGGTATCGGTAATCACGAACGCATCCGGCGACTGCTCGAGCAAGGCCGCGATGCGCGTGCGCTCGCCGCCGTCACCGACCTGTCGGTCGCCATCGGCTGGAGAGAACCGGATCAGCAACAGTGTGCTGCTATCCTGACGAAAAGTCGACGCACTGATGCTGTACGATTCACCACCACGCGCCAGGTGCACGCGCACGTCGCCGCTCTTGCCGACGGCCCGGGCGTTCGAGATGGCGTCGTTGACGGTGCGGAGGTCGTCGGGAGCGATGCCGAACGGGAAGGCCCGCCCGGTGAGCCGTTCGGGGGGCTCGCCGAAGAGCTTCCCGGCGGCGGCGTTGGCGTCCATGACCTTCATGGTGGCGCTGTCGACCACCAGAATGGTCTCGGCGGCGAGCTGAAACAGCAACCGGTAGCGGGTCTCGACATGGCGCAGACGCCAGTAGTCACGCTCCATGGCCTGCTGCGCCTCGACCAGGCGCTGCTGGAGGGCCGAGACCGTTCGCATGTCGCGCCCGGCGGCCACGAATGCGCCGTCGCGTCCCACGCGCATGACCGTGTAAGACACCGGCAGGTCGTTCCCGCCCGCCAGCACGTGATTCACCTGCCGGCGGCGACCGGATGATTTGCTCCCGGCATCCCGCAGCAGCGCTTCGACCTTCCCGCGCGTCTCGATGGTGACGGTCTGCGCCCAGTGCTGGCCGACCCACAGGTCGATGCCACTGTCGCGCATCTCCGGATCGTTGGCGACGACGGCACGAACTACCCCGGTCCGATCGACGATGACCGCCAGATCGCCCGTGTTCGCGACCAGATCCGCCGCGAGTTGCGGGTCGAGATCCGCCAGGCCGCCATCGACGGTGCGGGAAGGATTCATGGATTCGGTGATGGCGAAGGCGGTGTGGCATTGGCGCGCGACGCGCGACGCGCCTGCACGAGCGTTCGTGCCACCAGCGGGCCTTGTGCCGCGTCCGATGCGGAGGCGTCGGCCCCGACCTGTGCCACCATCTCCGGCTGATCGACGAAGGCCCGGCCGCCGACCATGACGGCGATCTCGGCGTTCAGCGAGGCGGCGCGGATGTCGCGGATGACGGCGGCGATCCGCGGAATCCTTTCGCCAAGGGCGGCGGAGAGTCCGATGACGTCGTACCAGTGCGCACCGACCTCATGCAACACATCTTCGGCGCCGAGCGGGGGGCCAACCGTGACGCCCCAGCCATCGGCCACGAAGAACTCCGCCACCATCGCCAGCCCCAGCGAGTGCTGTTCGTCTGGCATTCCGCAGAGAAACGCCTGGCCAGCGTCCTCAGCCATGGGCGTTTCGGCAGCAACACGTCGGCCCAGATCGCGCACGACGCGCTGCATGCGGCCGAGTCCGAGGGTGACTTCAAGGAAGTCGACCTCGTCGTCGTCCCACATTTCCCCGAGAATTCGGGCCGAGGGCGCAAGCAGGTCGAGGCAGAGGCGTTCGAGCGGGGCACCCGCTTCGATGAACTCGGTGACGATCCCCGGGCACCGTTCTTCATCGTGCGACAGGCAGGCCTGCACAAAGCGGTTGACGTCGCTGAGTGTGATCACGACGCGCGTCGGGGCGGGCCAATCCTGCTGCGCAGGGGCGCCGCGCGCATGCGCCAGGAGCCTCGGAATCAGCTCCAGTTCCATGGAGCGTCCGAGACTGCCGCCGGGCCGCCGCGACGAATCGCAGTCGGAGGACTGCGCACTACCGAAGGATGACTGTAGCGAGCTGGACAACGAAAAACCCTCCGGGCGGGTGTGCCGACGCTGGGCGCCGGCGACGTAGAGTGCCATGAGCACGGCACCGCAGCACTGCGGCACTCCGAGTCCATCAGGAAGAAACCCCCGGGTCGACGCTTGTCAAATGGGAGGCGTCAACGTCACCGACGCCGACGTGTCAGCTTTACTTGACACTTTCTCTCCCGGGGGTAGGCTCGGAGCAACGGTTATCCGGAGCGCAGTGCAGTGATGGATGGTGGATTGACGATGACGCCCGAGCAGGGCGACGCCCCCGCAGTGTCCGCAGTGCCGGCCAAGGCCGTCAAAACGGTGCGTGCTCTTTACACGCCGGAGCAGCGGCTGCGTCGCGATGCGACACGCTGGACTCTGGTGCAGGGCATTCTGGCACCGGTTCAGTTTCTCGTCTTCGCGGTGAGCGCCGTGCTGGTCCTGCGCTCACTGCTCACGGGAGAGGGGGAGTTTCCGGCGCACATCTCGATCATCATCAAGACCATACTCTTGTATACGATCATGGTCACGGGGGCGATCTGGGAAAAAGTCGTCTTTGGGCAATATCTCTTCGCTGAAGCGTTCTTCTGGGAAGATGCCGTGAGCTTCGTGGTCATCGCGCTCCACACGATCTATCTCGGTGGCCTGCTCACGGGGAGGCTGTCTACCCGGGTGCTGTTTCTGGTGGCGCTGGCCGCCTATGCGGTTTACGTCGTCAACGCCGTGCAATTCCTGTTGAAGCTGCGCGCTGCACGGCTGCAGGAGGCGCGCGATCGAGCCTCGCGCCTTCCGGAGTCCGCATGAGCACATCGTTGCCGATCATGACGGAACTGTCGCTGCAAGGCGGCTGCAGCGACGCTCCCGTGTTGCGCGAGCGCGGACAGCGCGAGGTGTTTTGCGGCCTGACCGGCATCGTCTGGCTGCACCGCAAGATGCAGGATGCGTTCTTCCTCGTCGTCGGCTCGCGGACGTGCGCGCATCTGCTGCAGTCCGCCGCCGGCGTGATGATCTTTGCCGAGCCACGGTTCGCGACGGCCATCCTGCAGGATCGCGATCTCGCCGGCATGGCAGACTGCAATGACGAACTCGATCGTGTCGTTTCGGAACTATTGGCGCGCCGTCCCGAGATCTCCACGTTGTTTCTGGTCGGTTCGTGCCCCAGCGAAGTCATCAAGCTCGACCTCGTCACGGCCGCGCAGCGCCTGAATCGCGAGCACTTTCCGCAGGTCCGGATCATGAGCTATTCCGGCAGCGGTATCGAGACGACGTTCACGCAGGGCGAAGATCAGTGCCTGAAGGCGATGGTGCCGCACCTCCCGGACGCGATCGACGATACGCGGCGCCTGATGGTGGTCGGCACGATTGCCGATGTGATCGAGGATCAGTTCTCGCGGCTGTTCACGCAGCTCGGCATCGGGCCGGTGTCGTTCTTTCCGGCGCGCCGAGCCACCGATCTGCCCCCAGTCGGACCCGGCACGCAGTTGTTGCTGGCCCAACCTTTCGTGGGTGAAACGGTGCGGGCATTGCAGGCGCGCGGCGCCACCTTGCTGCAGGCACCGTATCCGCTCGGCGCGGACGGCACCACTCGCTGGCTTGCGGCGGCGGCGGCGGCCTGGGATGTTCCCGCCGAGCATTTCCGTCGAGTCACGGGCCCCCCGCAGGCGCGTGCCACCACCGCACTGCAGCGCTATCGCGGCACGCTGGAAGGAAAGCGAATCTTTTTCTTCCCCGATTCCCAACTGGAACTGCCGTTGGCGCGCTTTCTCACGCACGAATGTGGAATGCAGCTGGTGGAGGTCGGAACGCCATACCTCGATCGC
>JBBSCZ010000151.1:0-7665 GCA_038249795.1 Gemmatimonadales bacterium
AGATGGAAGTCAGTGAAGGGGTGCGTCGCATCATTCCCGTACCGTTCACGCGCATGCCGCGCCCGTCGAGCTGGATTCCTTTCCTGACGGTGGGATCGCCAGCGACGCATGTGCAGATCGATGTGCTGAAGGCCGTCGACTTCGCGGGTATCCCGGCGCTCCGGAATCCGGACGTCGTCACGCTGCTCGAGGAGGACAAGATCATGGCGTACTTTGGAGCCGGCTCCATGTACAACTCGGACCTTCGCTTCGGGCCGCTGATCTGATGACGGAGATTGTCGAGCATGTTGGCCCTGACGGGGAGGTCAGTCGCCTCCCCGCGGGGGAGCGCGTCCTGTGGTCGGGGGCGCCGGACCAGCGATCGGTGGCGCGGTATTTTCTGCGTGAACGGTGGGTGCTGGGCTTCGTCGTCCTCTCTTTTCTGATCGGAGTGGGCGACGCGCTGCAGAATGGTGGCGCAGACGCCAATCGGCGACTGGTCGGGGTGGCGACGCTCAGCATGGTGCTGTTGCTGGTGGCGATCGTCAGCATTCGTTTCTTCGCCTGGCAGATCGCCGCGACGTCGAAGTATGTGATCACCGACAAACGCGTGTTCTTCAACATCGGCATCGTCATGCGTGCCGACGCCAACATTCCCTTCTCGAGCGTGGATAATGTGGATCTGCTGCGTCGCTCCGACGGCTCGGCCGATCTGCTGGTGTCGCTGACCGACGCACAGGAGATTCCCTGGTTGCTGCTGTTCCCGCACATGACATGGCGCGGGAGTCGCCGCGGGCGGCCGACGTTCCGTGCTCTGCGCAACCCGCAGGCCGCTGCCGATGCCGTTGTCAGTGCGCTCCGCGCCTATCCGCAACCGGTCACGGCCGACAATGCGACCGCGACGTCGGTGCCGGCAGTCACACGAAGCTCAGTGGCAGGCGTTGCGGCGTCGCCGGCGTGAGCCGGGTTCAGAGTCAGGGTGTCACCGCATGGTGACGTTCGAAAGTCTCGTCTGTGGTAACATCGTTCGCCGGCACGCACGCACGTTCGCGCTGGCGAGCGCATTCCTGCCACTCAACAAACGACGGGCCACGTACGCGCTGTACGCGTTCTGTCGGCTCGCCGATGATGCGGTGGACCGTGCCGGCCCCGGCGGACGCGATGCGGTCCGCGACTCGCTCCGCCGTCTGCGCAGTCAGCTGGACGACGCCCTGGCCGGCGGATTCGCCGGCCCGGTGATGCACGAGACGGCGTGGGCGATCCGCCGCTACGGTATTCCACTGGCACCGATAGACGAACTGGTGAACGGGGTGGCGCGGGATCTGGACCCGACGGATTATCGCGACTGGCCGTCGCTGCAGGCGTACTGCGAAGGGGTCGCCAGCAGTGTCGGCGAGCTCTGCACACATGTCTTCGGTGTGATGGCTGGGAGCGAGACGCGCGAGCAGGCCATCGTCTGTGCGCGCACGCTGGGCGTCGCAATGCAGATTACCAACATTTTGCGCGACATCGGCGAGGATGCGGCCAACGGGCGTTGCTATCTCCCCGACGACGCACTCGCGAGCGTCGGGCTGACGCGCGATCAGGTGCTGTCTGGTGACGTGGATGTGCGGTCAGCGGCGTGGAAGGCGATGATGAGTCACTTCGTGGCGCGGGCGCGGCTCCTGTACCGTGAGGCGCTGCCCGGGATAGCGCTGCTTGCGCCAGACTCGCGGCGTTGCGCACAGGCCTGTGCGGTGGGCTATGCCGCGATTCTCGAGGCAATCGAGGAAGCCGGATACGATACCGTCTCGACGCGGGCCCACATCGGCTTCCGGCGCAAGACGCGTCTGATGCTGTCACTCTACACGGTGACCGATCCCGCGACGCTTCTGGCTGGACAGCCCGCCGTCGCCTGACAGGATCGCTGCCCGACGAGGGCAGCCCATGACAACTTCTGCAGTCGCACCTCTGGCGTCATCGAGTCGCATGCGCGCGTGGCGATGCGCCGTGCCACTCGATGGCGGGCAGGTGGCGCATTGGGTTCCACCGCCTGGCGATGAAGCGGGGTACGACGCGCCACGCGCCCGGATCGCAGAGCGACCCGGGCGCGTGACGAGGGCGATGGACTACACGTGCGGAGCTTACGGCGTCATTCGAGCGGGCACCGTGCTGGCGGCGGGCATCGCCGCAGCGGGTGTGGTTCCCATCTCGCCGTAGACACCAGCTGCAGTCGCCGTCGTTGGCGCGGCACTCATCTTGGCACCCATGGGCGTGGGCACCGGCGTCGTGAGTGGCTTGCCGTCGTACAGCGGCTTGCCGGACGCATCCAGCGGGCCAGTGATGTTGTCCCAGCCAGCGGCACCCCAGAGGGCAGGGTAGTCCTTGGCCATCTTCGCACCGTACAGCGGCTTGTAGATACCGTTGTGACAGGTGAGGCACTGTGCCTTCGGGGCATCACCGTGTTCGCCCAGACGACTGCGCGGGTACACGGGCTGCAGCGGGTTCAGGTAGTTCATGTTCAGATCGCGGAGCATCGATGCGCCATAGTAGGCCAAGACACGCTTTGGTGTCGACTGTTCCCACGACGCCCAATTGCGCGAGTTGTGGCAGTAGGTGCAGTTGACGCCGAGGGCATTCGACTGAGTCACCATCAGCGCGTACGTGTTGTACGTCTGGCGGATCGCCGATCGATTGGCGTCGGTCGGTTCGATGGTACGCGTCTGGACGCGGATGTCATCGCGATCCAGATAGTGCCGGAGGATCTGGTTCTCGGTGGTGTAGAACCAGAGGCCGTTCGGCAGCGGCTGACCGCGGTGGCAGGTATAACACGTGACGCCGGTGCCGGCCACATGCTGCGTGTAGTCCGCGTTGATGCGCCGCGTCATGCGGAGCATCATGCGGGATACCAGCTTCGTGTAGATCGGCTGACCATTGATCGAGTCGTGGGCGAAGTTGGCCGTGTTATGGCAGTAGGCGCAGTTGCCGGCACCGCCAGCCACCCAGGAGCTCATCGCCGTCATCGTCCGCCCGAACTCGGCGGCGCTGATGTCGGTGAGCACCTGCACGTTCTGATAGTTGCCGCTGGGGCCGCCAACCGGCGCTGGCGGCAACGCCTTCGGCGCCTGATTGTACGCCGCCGTGCGTGCGATGTCGTTGGGGTCGTAAACCGTTTCCATCCCGACCCCGCGCGCGCCATGCTGCGCCACCTGCTTGGGACCCGGCTTGATGACGTCGGGCATTCCCTTGCAGCCGGCCAGCATGGCCAGTGCCACTGCCGCCCCGGAGACCCGCACGATGTGACGTGAGATCATGGTGTGGTCTCCACTGGCAGCACGATCTTGCCACCACTCGAGATTTCGACGCGACGGTTGAGGCGGCGTCCCTCGGGGGTGCCATTCGACCCGACCGGCTTGGTCTGCCCGAATCCGCGAGACGTGATGCGGTCGGCGGCGATACCGTACGTGGTGGTGAGCGTGGACCGCATCCGTTCGGCCCGTCCCTGCGAGAGGGTGAGGTTGGCCGTGGGATCGCCGACGTTGTCAGTGTGTCCCTGCACCTCGACCTTCAGCTGCGGGTACCGCGTCAGCAGCGCCGCCAGGTTGGCCAGCTCGGTATCCGACTCACCGCGCAAGGCATCCATGCCGGTATCGAAGTACACCGCGCTCATGATGAACACGCCGTCGGCGTTCAGCGAGTCACGCATGTTGTCGGTGGTCAGCACCGGCTTGTTGTACGTCTCCATGTCACCGGAGCGCTGCGCGCCCTGCGGCACGGGCAGCTGCTGCGGGACCAGACGTCCGCTGGCGTCGCGCATCATGCCAGGGAACGAATCCGGCGACGCGCCCATGTACTGACCGCGGAGATACGGAGCCTGCTCGGGCTTGACCTCGTAGAGCGTGGCATAGCTCGGCGCCACGCCATGCTTCTGCGCCCACAGGAACCAGTTGTCGACGGCCGTGCCCGTGAGCAGGATGCCGATACCGCCAGTCAGCGTCGTGAGCGTCGCGAACCAGAAGGCCCAGCGATGGATGGATTCCATGGTGGCATTGAACCCCATGGTCCAGCGCCAGAACAGCTGTGTGCGTTCAGCGCCCGTGCCACGGTCCGTCACCTGCTCGATTTCACGTTCCGCGCCGTACCGACTGGCCGCGAGGATGGTTGCCGCATGCATGGCGAAAAGCAGCGCCGAACCATACAGGAACACGATCGAGAGCATGTGAAACGGATTGTAGAACAGGTTCCCGTAGCGGATGGAGAACGAGGCCGTCCAATCGAGATGCGGGAAGATTCCGAAGGGGACCGCTTCCGACCAGCTGCCCACCATGATCGGGCGAATGAAGCCCAGCACGAGGTAGAGCCAGATGGCTGACGCGAACGCCCAGACGAGGTGCGAACCCATGCCGAGCGCGCGGGTCCGCTGATACAGCCGGACCCACCAGAGAAGGATCGAGGCCGTCAGGAAGAAGCCAGCCATCAGCCACCACCCACCGGCGTCGAGCGGCGGAAGTCTGAGTCCATAGCTCGGCGCTGGCGGCTCGAGCGAAAGCCATGGCAGCTGCCGCAGGAACTGGATCGGGTCCCAGCCGACCGAGCGCCACATGTTCAACCCGATGATCTCGAAGGCGAGGAAGCCGAAGATCAGCGAAAAGACGCCAGTGGTGCCGAGATAGATGGGCCCGATCTGCGCATCACCGATCTTGCCGGCCCAGTAGGAGAGGATGGGCTTGCCATCACGCCCCCACGTGCCGCCGCGCAGCGGCACCCCGGGATCGAGGGGACCGTGGACCTGCACACGGGTCCAGAGGTTCTGGTATTCAATCATCGGCGCGTTACCTCGGAGCCCAGATGGGCAGATAGAGCCACCAGTTCCACCAATCCGCCCAGCCGCGCGTCCAGAATGGACCACTGATCAGGATGCAGATGGCGCTCCAGAACCCGGCATTGAGCGCCAGGAAGAGGCCGAGCCGGTGAATGCCAATCGCGCCGATGGAATAACCGAGCGCGTCACGGAAAAACGTGTTTTCATGCTCGCTCGTCTTCACCGCTTCTCCCTTCGGCGGGCTGGTCACTGACAGAATCAGTGAGCCGTGCATGGCCAGGGCGAGATTGTTCGTGAAGAAGAACGTGATCGCCACCATGTGCGCCGGGTTGTAATGGAAATGCTGGAACTGATAGCCCACGTTGGACACCCAGTCGAGATGACTGAGGATGCCGTACGGGAAGCCATGGCCCCATGCACCCAGGAGAACCGGGCGGATGATGACGAGTGTGATGTAGGCGAACACGGCGACGGAGTACGCCACGGGGACATGGTAGCCCATGCCCAGCTTGCGACTGATCTCGGCCTGTCGCAGCACCCACGCCACGAAGGAGCCGGTCGCGAGGAAGGTGATCATCTGCCAGAGCCCGCCATCTCGCAACGGTGCGAGACGCAACCCGTAACTGAGGTCGGGTGGTGCGATATTGATCTGCCAGAGGTTCCAGGTCGGCCCGATGGCTGCGCCGTAGACGCAGAGTGCGGTGCCGAGGACAATACAGAAGACCGACACCACGCCGAAGAACCCGACGTAGAAGGGGCCGATCCAGAAATCGAACAAGTCACCGCCGAGGAGGGTGCCGCCTCGCACGCGGTACTTGTATTCAAAGGACATCATCGCCATCGATTGTTGCTCCTGCAGACACGTCCGTAACGCGGCGCAATCAGGCTATGGCGCCGGATGGCTCACGTGGTCTGGACACGCGAGGCCATCCGGGCCGGAGCCCATGCGCCGTCGTTACCGACTTGCCGGCATCGGGGTGAGCATGTCTGCCGTCGTCACCGTGGCTGCGTTCCCATCAGGATCGAGCCAATTGTACCGCGGGCTGCTGAGCAGGATGAAATGGATGATCAGCGACAGCGCAAACATGAATGCGAAGATGCCGACCATCAGACGCCGGGGATCGAACCCCTGCCACATTTTGTAAAGCATGGGATTCTCCTCAGCTCAGGAAGCGGGTGGCGTGCTGCGCGGCATCGAGCAACTGCATGGCTCCGTACTTCAGCGGCTTGCCGAACCACGGACGCCACTGCCAGACCATGTAGTGGAAGATCGCAGAGAAGAACGCAAAACCGATAATCGACAGCAGTGCGAGCGAGTGCACGCCACGTGCTTCCTCGTCCGTCATCGGGGGCTTATCCATTCCAACCTCGAGAAATGGGGTGCTGCACGCTCCTGGCGCAGCGCAGGGCGCGACATTGAATCCCGTCGCGCAGGGAGGACGAACGATCCACCGGCATCTGCCGGTCCAAACGCAGACCGCCCGAATTGACCAGACACCACACCAAGAGGGCATGCGTGCCTGATACGACTGCCACACCACCGGACATGCCGGCGGACTGGCCAAATGTTGACTGCTCTACCTTCGTAAATGCTGCCGGACTGCGCTGGCACGTGCAACGCACCGGCACCGGACCCACCATCGTGCTGCTGCATGGAACGGCCGGTGCCACACATACCTGGCGCAGGGTGTTCCCGCTGCTGGCACGCAGAGCGGACGTCATCGCGATCGACTTGCCCGGCCACGGCTTCACGACCGGCGCCGCAGCACAGGACATCTCCCTCATTGGCATGGCCACCGCCGTTGCAGCGCTGCTTCGGACGCTCGACGTGCGGCCCAGCATCGGTGTCGGACACTCGGCGGGCGCGGCAGTCCTGCTGCAGCTTGCTGCGTCATCACCCGAAGTCACACCGCAATTGCTCATCGGAGTAAACAGTGCACTCGTTTCCATCAATGCACTAGGGCAAATGTTGCTGCCAGTCTCACAATCTGTATTTGACCTCGCGCCGGTGCGCACCGGTATCGCCGCACTGCTGCGCAGCGGGACGCTCACACGCACGCTGCTGCGCTCGGCTGGCACTTCGCTCGACGCCGCACAGGAGGCACGATACGTCTCGTTGCTGGCCGACGAGACGCGCGTCGGCGCGGTGCTGCGCATGATGTCACGCTGGAACCTTCCCGCGTTGCAGTCGACCTTTTCAGCGCTCCGCATCCCGGTCACGCTCGTGCATTCGCGCAACGAACCGTGGGTGTCGTTCGACGCGCTTCTTGCCGCGACCAGCACACTGCCGATGCGCACGGTGATCGATCTGACCCCAGCGGGCCATCTCATCCCCGACGAGAAGCCGGAGGTGCTGGCCGACATCATCCTGTCAGCCCTCACCATGCTGGCTCCGCGCACCGGCTGACCTTCACGCATATGCCCCGCCACGCATCGACCGGCGTGATGCGAGCACGTGATCACGCGTGACGACCGTGTCCTTCAGCTCGCGCGCGTCGTTCTCGGCGAGGTCGCGCATCCGCTTCGCCGCCGAGATCCGGATCAGCACCGGCTGCTCCTCGAGCAGCTCCTGCAAGGCCGCGTTGGCCTCGTCGGTCCACGGCAATTCCTGATGCAGCCGTGACGGCGTCGCCTCGACCTTGTCCATGTCGGTGGCCAGCGGCAGGATGTTGAACAGCGCATCGAAAAGTGCGTTGCAGACTTCCTGGATCAGGTACGTCGCGCCGGAATACCCCATGAAGGGTGTGCCGAGGTGCCGGCGGATGATCGCACCCGGAAACGACGCCGGGATGTACATCGCGCGGGAGCCCTGTTCGGCCATGTACATCCGCTCGTTGTAGCTGCCGAACATGATCAGCGGTGGTGTCGTGCGGATCGCCTCGCGC
>JBBSCZ010000152.1:0-7645 GCA_038249795.1 Gemmatimonadales bacterium
GACCGCCGAGCTGTTCGACTGCACGATGAACGACAGGCCGCCGTAGCCGCCAGTGCGATTGTTCGGATCATTCGCCCCACCCGGAAGGTTGCCGTTCTTGATGAAGTTCGAGATCGACGCACCGCCCTCGATGCCGATCTGCACGACACCAACCGGCGTGCTTACACGGCCGGACTGGGCAAAGACAGGTTGCGCCGCAGCAACAATGGCGCCACAGGCAATCACGGCGCGCTTCATATACATGTTGTATCGCATCGATTCCTCTCGAAGATTTATTACAGGGACAACACTGCGTGTCGCAACGTTCATCGACACGCTGGATCCAACACAGCTGTTCGATAAGCACGTCGCGTGCCACAATGCACAGCGGGTGCTCCGAAATCCGAAGCACCCGCGATTCATGCACTGCTCTGTGATGTCACGACAACGATGCCATGACAACGCTGACCAGCCCGGTTCGTTCAACGTCCCATCATCGATTCCGGACGCAGCACATCATCGAGTTGCGCCCGCGTGAGCCATCCACGCTCGAGCACGATCTCGGTCACGCCGCGCCCTGACGCCAGAGCCTCTTTCGCGACCTCCGTCGCCTTTTCATAGCCGATCACCGGCAACAGTGCCGTCACGACACCGATCGAATGCTCGACGTAGAAACGCATGCGATCAGCGTTGGCGGTGATGCCGGTGATGCACTTCTCCTTCAGCACGTGGATGGCCTGCGTCAGATGCTGAATGCCACCGAGCAGCCGATACGCAATGATCGGCTCGAACACGTTGAGCTGCAGCTGACCTGCTTCCGCCGCCATGGTGATCGTCACGTCACCGCCGATGATGTTGAAGCATACCTGATTCACCACTTCGGGAATGACAGGGTTCACCTTACCCGGCATGATCGAACTGCCGGGTTGCATCGCGGGCAGATTGATCTCGCCGAAACCAGCGCGCGGTCCTGACGAAAGCAGGCGGAGATCGTTGCAGATCTTCGACAGCTTGGTGGCGGTGCGCTTGAGCACGCCGCTCACCTGCACGAAGGCACCGGTGTCGCTGGTGGCCTCGATCAGGTCGGGGGCGGTGATCATCGCGAGGCCCGTGACATCGGAGAGATGCTTGCGCACCGACACGGTGAACGCCTCCGACGCCGTGATGCCGGTACCGATGGCGGTGGCGCCCATGTTCATCTCGCGCATCAGCGCCTGCGCCTCGCCGAGCCGGTCCACATCTTCCCGCAGCGTGTTCGCCCACGCCTTGAACTCACGGCCCAGCGTCATCGGCACGGCGTCCTGCAACTGCGTGCGACCCATCTTGATCAGATCACGGAACTCGATTGACTTGGCCTCGAGCGCACCGCAGAGATCCGTGAGCGCATCACGCAGACCGTCGAGCGCGGTGTGCACTGCGATCCGGATCGACGTGGGATAGACATCGTTGGTGCTCTGGCTGCGATTGACATGCTCGTTGGGGTGCACCACGTCGTACGTGCCACGCGAACGCCCCAGAATCTCGAGCGCGCGATTCGCGATGACCTCGTTCGCGTTCATGTTGGTGCTGGTGCCGGCACCGCCCTGGATCATGTCCACGATGAAGTGCTCGTGATGTCGCCCCGCCCGCAGCTCCTCGCCGGCACGCACGATGGCATCGGCGATGTTGTCGGGGAGCAGCCCAAGCTCGCGATTGGCCTGGGCCGCAGCGATCTTCACTGCGGCCAGCGCCGAGATCAGCTCGGGAAACTCACGCAGCGGCACGCCGGTGATCGGGAAGTTCTCGGCGGCACGCAGGGTCTGCACACCATACAGCGCCTCGTCGGGGACCTCGCGCTCGCCGAGCAGATCATGCTCGGTACGCATGCGCCCGTTGCCGAAACCCAGCGTGCGTCCGCGACCGACGAGCGTCGCATCGGCGATGCGGAGGCGCGTTGCGATGGCGCGAGCGGCACGCGCGACGAGCCCGGCGTAGAGATGCGGGTTGTCCTTCACCACCTCAGCGAGCTTCTGCTTGCTGAGGATCAGCAGCTCACCGGCGATGACGGCGCGGGCGGTGGTGCCGTGGCGCGTGTCGTCGAGCAGAATACCCTCACCGATCGCCTCGCCCGGCCCCATCGTGACGAGCCGCGTGGTGCGGCCACCGGCGGTCTTCTCGATGGCGATGCCACCGGTGACGACGAGCGCGAACATGGCACGCTCATCGCCTTCGTGAAAGAAAACGTCGTCAGTGGCGAAGGAATGCGGCTCGACGGCCTGCGCCAGGCGCCAAAGCTGTGCATCGGGAAGCCCGGCCACGAATTGCAGGGCCTTGAGCTGCATGAGAATCACATTTTTCATGCGACGAAGCTACGTGCGGTGCACAGGCGCCGCGAGACTCGGTCACGTTCCCGCGCGTTCCGCAATCAGAGCGAGCACGGCGTCACGTTGATCGTGCGTGGGAAGCAGGATCAGATCACCGTCACGGGCCCAGTCGAGCGCGAGCTGGGTGGCGCTGAGATCATCGGGGGCGCCCGCGAGCTGCGACTCGGGCACACCCGAGCGGCGCAATGCGTCGAGCAGGACGCCGCTGATCGATCCGGGAGCACGTCCGCGCAGAAACTTCGGCATCTCCTTCGCGATGTAGAGATCGATCACGCCGGACTCGAACGCAGCCTGCGCAATGGCCTCGAGCGCGGTGTCGTCACGATCGCCGCCAGTGCCGAGCGCGATCGCACGACGTCGGGCGGGAATGCTGCGCGTAGCATCGATCAGGGCAGTGACCCCCTGCGCGTTGTGCGCGTAGTCGATCACCACGGTCACTCCGCCAACCCGCAGGACCGTCAGCCGGCCGACGTTGTCACTGGCGCCCCCTCCGAACTGCAGCAGCGCATGCTTGGCTGCGGCGCCGAACTTCAGTTCCGTCGCGATCGCGGCGGCGATCGTTGCGTTCAGGACGTTGTGCTCTGCCCGGCCATTCAGCGTCGCTGGGATCTGTGCAAACTCTTCCGGCGTCAGTGTCACGCTACCATTCAACTCTTTTCTCGCGAAGGCGCGAAGCAGCGAAGATCGGGAGGTGGTGCTTGCAGAGCTGAAGGCGGCGGTGGGATTTGCGACGTCGCCGTCGACTCCAACTCGAATGCCAGATGCAGCCGTTTCCCCCTCCCCTCCTCCGCTGCTTCGCGCCTTCGCGTGAAAAGAGTTTCCAGCTGCTGCAAAGACAGGAGTCACGCGCCCACGGTATGATTCCAGTGCGCGGACCAGCTCAGGCACCGAAGCGTTGTAGACCAGAACACCGGAATCCAGGACGGCGCGCGCGACGACGAGCTTTGCCTCGGCCAGCGTCGCGAGGTCGGTGATGCCGTAATCGCCGTAGTGATCGGGCGAGAGCGTGACGATGGCGGCGACGGCAGCGCGTTGCAGCGCGAGCCCGCGGCGCAGCATCCCGCCGCGCGCAGATTCGAGCACCGCGAGTGTGACGGTCGGATCCTGCAGCACGCGACGCGCACCGACGGGGCCGGACCAGTCGCCGGCTTCCACCTGCGCACCATCGATCCAGACGCCATCGGTGCAGGTGTAACCCACCACATGCCCGTCGGCGCGCGCCATCGCGACGACCATGCGCACGACCGTCGTCTTGCCGTTGGAGCCGGTGACGAGCACGATCGGGATGTCGTGCAGCGCTGGCCAGTCGATGGCGTCGATCGCAGGGAGCTCGTCGATGGGCCAGCACTGGGCACCGATGCCACTGCCGATGCAGACGGTGGCCTCGTCGAACGTCACGTTCAGCCCGCGTTGCTGCGCCTCGTGCCAGACCAATGCCGCGGCCGAGCGGGCCTCGGCTTCCGAGAAGGCGAGCAGTGCAGACAGCGACGCATCGATCGATTCGTCGTGACCATCGACGGTCTGCTCCGCGAAGACCCACGCTGCCTCGCAGACTTCGGTGGCGGTCATGAGCTGGTCGATCGGCGCGTGCACGAACAGACTCGCGCCGCCCGGATAGACGCGCTGCACCGTGTCGGCGCCAGGCCAGCCGAGCGCATCGGCCAATGACGCCACACGTTCGTGCCAGACGCGAAGCAATGCGTCGTTGCGGTCGGGATGCGTGTCGGCGAGCGACACGTCGAGCACGGCGCCCAACCCGGCGTGCATCAGGTTGGGACCCATCAGGCGGCGGGAATCCACGATGGTCGGCGAAGGAAAACCCGACTCGAGGTCCGGTTGGTGCGGGGGATGCGTCATGCCGAGGAATGCGACTTAATCGTTCGCTTCGCGAGCGAGGAACACGCCCCGGTCATCGCGCACGATCGTGCTGCCCTCGGTCGCGCTCCCGTTGCTCTGCGTCTGGTCGGTGATGGGAGATTCGCGCGTGAGCGGTGGCACTGGCGGCGGCGGGGCGACGACGTCATCGGCGAGCTCGATTGCGTCCGGAACAATGGTTTGCGGCGCCGGCGTCTTCGGCGAGACGAGGTTGGGCTGCGTCGCGTTGGATTTGAACTGGGTGATCTGCTTCCAGCCCCGGGCCAGCGCATCGGCGAAAATCAGCACCAGATCACCGGGTTGCGCCAAGCGGAGTGCTGCCTCGATCGCTTCCTGCTCGTCCACGATCACTTCGATGCGGTCGCTGCCGATGCCATGCGCTGCGAGCGCCGCCTCGAGCATGCGCGGCACTTCATCGTCGCCCCTGCCGCGTCGACCGTCATCACGGCGGCAGATGTAATGATCGAACATCCCGTGTGCCGCCGCATCGGCGATCGCGACGATGTCCTGATCGCGGCGGTCGCCCGGCGCTGCGAGCACACAGATGCGGCGCCCTTTGACGTCGAGACGGTTGGCGAGCTGGCAAAGCTGGTCGATGGCGTCGGCGTTGTGACCGTAGTCGAACAGCACGCGGAACGGATGCTGGTCGTACACGTTCAGGCGGCCCGGTGCCTGGAAGAAGCTGGTGTCGAAGGTGCGCAGACCGTGACGGATATCCTCGAGGCGCACACTCATCGCGAAGGCAATCGCAGCGGCGAACATCGCGTTCTGCACGTTGTGCAGCGCCTTGCCCTCGATGGTGGCGGGGATCAGGTGCGTCCAGAGCAGCGGAATATGCGCACCATGATCATAAATCGTGATCATCGAGCCGTTGATGCCGTTCTCGAGCGCGATGGCACGGCCACCGGCCCGGATGTGCTCGCGCACCAGCTCATGATCAGGGTTCAGCGTGACGTAGCAGACGTGCTTCGCCTCGGTGTACGCAGCCATTCGCAGGGTGAGCGGATCATCGGCATTCAGCACCGCCGTGTCACGCGCGATCTCGACCACCGTGCGCTTGATCTCGGCCAGCTGTTCGAGGGTGTCGATGCCCTTCTGCCCCAGATGATCCGCGCGGACGTTGAGCACCGCGCCGACATCCACGTAGCGCGTCGCCATGCCGGCGCGCAGCAGACCGCCGCGGGCAGTCTCGAGCACCGCCACTTCCACATTCGGATCGCTGAGCACGATGCGGGCGGCGGTGGGGCCGGTCATGTCGCCCACGACGGTGCGCTGACCATCGACATACACGCCGTCGGTGGTCGTGAGGCCCACGCGATGGCCCGCGAGCTTGTGGATGTGCGCCAGCATGCGCGACGTGGTGGTCTTGCCGTTGGTGCCGGTGATGGCCGCGATCGGGATCGTGCTGGGGCGCCCCGGCGGAAAGAGCATATCGATGGTCTTGCCGGCGACGTCGCGCGGGCGGCCGTCGCTGGGCGCCATGTGCATGCGGAAACCGGGAGCGGCGTTGATCTCGCAGATCGCGCCACCGATCTCCTTATAACTCTGCGTGATGTCGGGCGTGAGAAAATCCACGCCGCCGATGTCGAGACCGATCGCCTTGATCGCACGCACCGCCATCTCGGCGTTGTCCGGGTGCACCAGGTCGGTCATGTCACGTGCGGTGCCGCCGGTGCTGAGATTGGCGGTGAGACGCAGATACACGATCTCGTCTTTCGCCGGCACGCTCTTCCCGGTGTAGTCGAGCTTCGCGAGCAGACCGATGGCCTGCGCATCGAGCTCGATGCGCGTGAGCACCTTCTCGTGCCCGATGCCGCGACGAGGATCGGAGTTCACCTCGGCCACCAGCTCCTCGACGGTGTGCACACCATCACCGACCACATGGCCCGGCTCACGCTTGGAGACGGCCACCAGCTCGCCGTCGATCACCACCATGCGATGGTCGTGCCCGACGATGAAGCTCTCGACGATCACGCTGCGCGAGTGTTCCTGCGCACGCGCGAACGCTTCGCGCACCTCGTCCGGCGTGGTCAGGTTGATCGAGACGCCTCGACCGTGGTTGCCATTGTACGGCTTGAGCACGACCGGGAAACCGATGCGTCGCCCGGCATCGACGGCACGATCCACGGTCTGCACGAGCCGCTGCTTCGGCACGGGCAGGCCGAGGTTGGCGAGGATCTTGTTGGTCTCTTCCTTGTCCGACGCCAGCTCGACGGCGATGTGCGACGTCCGACCGGTGATGGTGGCCTGGATGCGCTGCTGGTTGCAGCCATATCCGAGCTGGATCAGCGATTGTTCATTCAACCGTATCCACGGAATACCGCGCTTCTCGGCGGCGTGCACGATGCTGGCGGTGCTGGGGCCGAGTGCGCGACGCTGCGCGTAGCGGATGAAATCATCGCGACGTGAATCCCAATCGAAGCTGCGATCGAAGTCCTCGGGCTGCAGCTCGAGCGGCAGCAATGAGTGCAGCAGGTTGAGCGAAAGCTCGGCGGCTTCGATACCCACGTCCTCCTGCTCATACTCGAACGCCACGTCGTAGACACCATCACGCCCCGCCGTGCGTGTCTTACCGAAGGTGACGGCAATGCCGGCGGTGTTCTGCATCTCGATCACGACGTGCTCGAACACATGACCGAGCCAGGTACCCTCATCCTCTGTCATGCGGCGGATGAAGCCACCCGGCTCACCGTAGCTGCAGCCATGTTCCTTCAGTCCCGGCAACCGATCGACGAGTGTGTCGATGAAGCCCTGTCCCAATCGCATCGTCGGCCACGCCTCGAGCTCACCAAGATCCACTTCGAGTCGAATTACCGGGAAGTGAGCGTAGTGACTGGGTCCGACGTAGACGTTGCGATCGAGGATCTTCATCAGGCGTGATCGGTGTGTAGAGAGACGACGTTGTGTCCGTGCGCCTTGCGGGTGCGGAGATTGAAGCCGGCGCCTTCCGCCAGCTGGTGCATGCGAATGCCGAGCAGCGTGACGGTGTCGTGTGGCTCGGCCATGTACATGGACGAAAACTCGACGTCGTGCGTGTCGACGACGGTGACGGCGCTGCTGCCCATGACGTCGATCTCGTCATCCGGCGAGATGAAGGCGGCGGTATCCTCGTCCACGCCAAGGCCGACCAGCGCCGGGTTGTACGAGAGCGCGGTGAGGAGTCGTCCGAGACGGTCGCGCTGCCGGAAATGCTGGTCGATGATGATTTTGGGCGCGAGGCCGAAACCGGGCGCGAGCGTCACCATGCCGGCGCGCGGCGCGGGCCCTTCGTCACCGCCGGCGATCATGTGGGTGGACATCACGGCGGCACCGGCGCTGGTGCCCGCCACCGGCATGCCGGCGTGGAAGCGGGCGTGCAGCAACTGCGCCGCGAGTGTGCCGCCGATGATGGTCGTGAGCCGGAGCTGGTTGCCGCCGGTCATGAACAC
>JBBSCZ010000153.1:0-7595 GCA_038249795.1 Gemmatimonadales bacterium
GAATCTCACAGATCACCAACGCGATCGAGCAGGTGGGACGGATCACGATCGAAACATCAGGCAGCGCGGAGCGTTCGCAGGAGATCGCGAAGGCACTCTCGGCCGAGGCAGACCGGATGGCACGACTGCTCAGCGAGTTCACCGTGCGGGGCAACGCGCCGGCATCGCGAACCCGGCGCCCGTCGCGGCCCATGCCGCACGGCGTGCTGGCGCTCACGGGCTGAGGCCTGCGCTGACACGCACGGCGGCTGCGGTCTCTTGCCGTTCACCGTCGCTGTGATGTTGCCATGCGGGATGAAACGCGCTTCACCGGGTTCGGTGGGGCGCGTTTCTGTTTCCCGACTCGGGCTTCGCTGAATAGTTGGGCTGGAACTCTTTTCACGCGAAGGCGCGAAGCAGCGGAGGTTGAGAGGGCTCTGCCTGGCTGAACAGCGGGGCGCACGGAGGACGCAGAGGGCACAGAGGGCACAGAGGGCAGAGGGCACTAATGGGACGTGAGCTGGCGGCGACAGGCAGGCTTCCATACCGCGACACACTCCGGAAAGGCTGCGGGAACTGCGTCTGGCGACGTTGTTCCCCCACCAGGACGGAGCTTCCCTGCACGTGTGGCGTGGTGTGACGCGACGAGCGCTCTGTGCCCTCCGTGCCCTCCGTGCCCTCCGCACCCTCTGTGCGATGCGCAGTTCACATGCGTGCCTGACCGGTTGCCTGAGTGGCCTTCGTGCACTCTGCATCAGACAGCAGAACGCCCCCGGAGCGCTGGGTGCGCTCCGGGGGCGTTGGTGAACTGCAGGATCAGAAGCTGTTCAGGATGTCGTCTGCGGCGCCGTCGTCGTCGTCGAACGGGATCATGGTTGCAGCGGCGCTTCCGGCAGATGCCGGTGCCGGCCGGGCAGGCGCTGGCCGCGCAACGGGGCTGCGATGCGTCGGGCGACCGGCACCGACGCTCACGCGTGACACGGGCTCACGGCGTCGGACCGGCTCCTCTGTCAGGTACGCCGGCGCATCAGTGTCACCGACCTTGAATTGCACCGCCAGCTCGTGCATCTCGCGTGCCTGTGCCGACAGTTCTGCGGCTGCACTCGCCGACTCCTCGGCGTTCGCCGCAGTGCGTTGCGTCAGGTCGCCGATCCGCGCCATCGAAGCAGTGACCTCGGCCAGCTCCTGTTCCTGCGCCACGGCGCCTTCGGCGATCTCGTTCATGATCGCGGCGGCACCCTGCACGCCGCTGCGGATCTCCTCGAGGCGGCGCTTCACGCTCTCGTTCAGCTTCACGCCAGTCTCCGCCTTCGCCACCGACTCCTCGATCAGCGTCGCGGTGTTGCGCGAGGCTTCCGAGGCGCGAATGGCCAGGCTGCGCACCTCATCTGCAACCACCGCGAAGCCCTTGCCAGCGTCACCCGCACGCGCGGCTTCCACCGCAGCGTTCAGTGCGAGGAGATTGGTCTGGAATGCGATCTCGTCGATCGTCTTCACGATCCTTGCCGTTGCATCTGCCGAGCGCTTGATCTCGCCCACGGCATCGGCCAGTGCGTTCATCCGCTCGACGCCTTGCTCGGTCGACGTGTTGGCACGCTCCATGGCCGATCGCGCTTCACGGGCATTCGCGGCATTCGCCCTGGTGCGATCGTCGACGATCTTGATGCGGTTCGTGACCTGGTCGATGGCGCCCGCCTGATCGGAGGCGCCACTGGCCAACTGTTGGCTGCCGTCCCCGATTTCACCAGCAGCGGAATTCACCTGATCGATGGCCGAAGTCAGCGAGGCAAAGACCTGCGCGATGTTGTCCAGCGCGGTGTTGAGCGATTCCTTGATCGACGCATGCTCGCCCTTGTAACTGCCTTCGACGCGTGCGGAGAGGTCGCGATCAGCGACGCGCGACAGCACCGACTTGGCCTCGGCGATCGGCTCAACCACGGCGTCGAGCATCTGGTTCGTACCGCGAATCAGGTCGTGGTATGCTCCCTGAAACTGCGATGCATTGCCGCGCTTGGAGAGATCGCCGTTGCGGGCCGCCTCGGTGACGGCGTTCGCCTCGCCGACGATCGACCGCAGGGTCTCTGTGGCCCGGTTGATGCTGCGCGACAGCACGTCATGCTCCGATCGGACCTGCACCGTGGACGACAGGTCGCCCGAGGCGAGGCGGTCCGCGGCCTGCGAGATTCCGCCGATGTATTCCACCATGCCACGGAATGCCGTGCCGAGGCTCCCGATTTCATCGGTGCCGGTCACTTCGATCTGCTGGCCGATCCGACCGCGCGCGATTTCGGTCGCCGCCGAGGAGAGCGCACTCACCGCTCCGACCACGCTACGCAACGTGGCATGTGCGAGCAAGGCCAGAATCACGAGCGAGAGCACCAGTACGGCGCCAGTGACCTTCAGCATCGTGTTCTGCAACGACGCAGTCTCCGCAAAGGCCGTCGCGATGGCCAGCTGGTGCCCGGCGGTCTGCGCCCCCAGTTTCTTCGACAGTTCGCCATACTGCGTTCGCATGCCCTGCATCGTCCCCATCATGTCGTCGACATTGCCGGAGATCATCTGGTTGCTGCCACGCTTCGCACTGGCGGCGTAGGTCACGAATTCGGCGGCGATCGCCTGCACGTCGGGAGCGTTGGCGGCAGGGTTTTTCGCGAGCGTGTCGGCCACTGCCGCGAACGATGTCGTGAGCGTGTCGGCGGCGAGCACCGAGAGGGTGTCACTGGCCGCGACGGCATCGCGCATGGCGCGCTGATACGTCTCAAGGCGTGCTTCGAGGCGGCGACTCGCGTCCAGCGCCGGCGAGGCTTCGCGTTCGATGCGGGCGAGCTCCGCCTGTGCCTGTCGTCCGAGCACCACCGTGGTGGCAAGGGTGACCACGAAGCCGAGCGTGGCCACGATCGGAAGAGCAAGAATTTTCGAGCGAAGCGTCAGCGACTGGAACATGGGAGCGCCGGGTCAGGTGAATTGACTCCGTGCGGGTGGCCGGAGTTCATCTGGCTCTGGTATCGGCGGAACTGGCGGGCGGCTTGAGTCGGAGCACGCGCGAACTCCGCAGAATACCACACGGCCTGCCAGTCACATCGAGCGCGTCCCTGGTCCGGACACATCGACATGGTCCCGGCGCATGGCATATTCCACATTCTTCCTTCACCTGCACTCCCTGCGCATGACCAGACACGCCCTTCGCCGCTTCTCCATCGGCGCTGCCACGCTCATTCTTGCCATCCCGACAGCATCGGCAGTGGCGCAGGTCCCGCGCACACCGCTGACCATCGAGCGCATCACGACCGGACGCTCGCTGATCGGCACGGCACCCGTGGCTCCCGCGTGGTCCCCCACGTCGAAGCAGCTTGCCTTCCTCTGGAATGACGCCGGCCAGCCGCAGCGCACGCTCTGGCTCGTGGATCGCGACGGCAGTGTGCCGCGCAAGCTGCTCCCGTTGCCAAACACCGCGCCGGTGAGCGACTTCGCATGGCATCCCGACGGGATCACGCTCTTCTTCGTGCAGCGTGGCAATCTGTTTCGCGTACCGGCCGATGGTGGCGCTGTGGTTAGTCTGAGCAGCGACGGAGGAGAGAAATCAGACCTGACCGTTTCGCCCGACGGCAAACAGCTGGCGTACCTCGCCGACGGCGACCTGTACACGCTGCCGATCAGCGGCGGCACACCGCTGCGATTCACGACGATCGCCGTCCGCCCCGTGGGCAGCGTGCCGCTCGGCACGTACTACCGGCGCGACGTGGAGATCGGCACCGCCACCTGGGGCGGCGACGCGCCATCGTACACCTGGTCGCCCGACTCGCGCACCATCGCGGTGCACTACGTGGACCGGCGCGGCGTGCCGACGATCGGCATTCCCTACTACCTCGGCACGAAGCCGGAGATGAACCTGCTCCGGCGGAGCGCTCCAGGTGACGCCAACGAGGTACGCAAGGTCGGATTGCTCGATGTGGCGACGAAGCAGCTGCGCTTCATCGAACTGCCCGACTCGTCCAGCACGCGCGTGGTGAATTTCGCGTGGTCGGTGCGCGGCGCCCTGCTCATCGATCGTGCCACCGACGATGAGATCGACCGCACGATCCACGTCGTGGAGCCGGGCAGCATCACACCGCGCCGGATCTGGCGCGACCATCGCGACACGCGCATCTACAACGACATTGCCAGTGCCTGGTCGGCCGACGGCAGGCGAGTGCTGATCAGCGGCGATCTCGACGACCGGTACCGTCTCTACCAGCTCATTCCGGGAGACTCGACGCCGCGCGCACTTACACCAGCGACCTCCGACGTGAGCGGTGCAGCGCAGCCCCTTGCCGGCACCGGGCGCATTCTCTACATAGCCAACGATCCGCTGCCCTCGGAGCGCCACGTCTGGACCGTGCGCGCCGACGGCGCACGTCGTGAACGCATCACGCAGCGCGCCGGCACGCACACCCCGTTCCCGTCCCCTGACGGGCGGACGCTGGCGCTGCTCTCCACCGATGACGTCACACCGTCGGAGCTCTGGCTGCAACCGCTCAGCGCCGGTGCCACCGCACGTCGCATCACGCAGTCGCAGGCCCCTGAGTTCGCGAACACGCAGTGGGTGACGCCGACCTATGTGACCTTCCGGAGTCGCACCGACACACCGCCGCTGCATGCCCGCATTCTCTACCCACCGAACCTCGATTTCTCGCGCAAGTATCCGGTGCTCTTCGGCCCCGTCTACTCCAACACGGTACGCAATCGCTGGGCGGGGCTCTACGCCACGCTGCAGCAATACCTCGCCATCGAGAAAGGGTACATCGTGGTGCAGGTCGACGTGCGCGGAAGCACGGGATACGGACGCGGTTTTCGCGAGAAGTTCCTGAACGACTGGGGTGGTCAGGATCTCGAGGATCTCGAGAGCGCCGTGGATTACATGAAGTCGCAGCCTTTCGTGGATGGCAGCCGGCTTGGAATCTGGGGCAGCAGCTACGGCGGCACGCTCACCGTGTACTCGCTGCTGAAGAAGCCGGGGCTGTTCCAGGCCGGTGTCGCCGGCGCACCGGCCACCGATCCGCATTTCTTTGGCAGCGATGACGTCGCCATCGCGCGCCGCCCGCAGACGCACCCGCAGGTGTTCACGCGTGGTGCGCTGCAGTATGCCGGCAACCTCCGTGATCACCTGCTGATCATCCACGGTATGCAGGATGACGTGGTACCCTTCGCGACCTCGATTGCACTGGCCGAAGAGCTCATGCGACTCGGCAAGGATTTCGATGTCGCGTTCGCGCCTGCCGCCACGCACGGCTGGACGCAGCGACCCTACTACGCGCGCTACCTGCTCACGCGACTGGTGGATCACTTCGATCGATACCTCGGCGCTGGCGCGCGCTGATCATTGTCTTGTCAGCGGAACGGCAACAGCTTGACGCAAAGGCGCAAAGAAAAGCCAGAAAGACGCAGAGGACGGCTGGGGGAACTACGTGCGATATTCGGTGCTTTTGCAGTTCCCAAGGCAGTCTTTTGCGACTTTCGTGCTGTTCTTTGCGCCTTTGCGTCAGGCCGTTGCCGTTACGGATTCACGAATATCCAAACAGCTGGGAATTCGCGCCAGCACTGCACTCGTGAAGTCGGCAGTGCTGCAGGCCGGTGCGCCAGCTTCGGTGCAATCCGCCGTGCGAAAGCCGGCGGTTATGGCATCCGACACCGCCGATTCGATCGCCGCAGCCTCGTCCGGCAGGCCGAGAGAATGTCTGAGCAGCATCGCGGTACTGAGGATCGCTCCGGCTGGATTCGCGATGCCCTTCCCCGCGATGTCTGGCGCCGAGCCGTGGATCGGCTCGTAGAGTCCGCGTCGCAATCCATCGGTGTTCGCGTCACCGAGAGACGCGGATGGGAGCACACCGATCGAACCCGCCAGCACCGCGGCCTCGTCGGTGAGGATGTCGCCGAACAGGTTCTCGGTCACCACCACGTCGAAGCGTGACGGATGCATGAGCAGATGCATGGCAAACGAGTCCACCAGCGCATGCTCGAGTGCGACATCGGGGAACTCGTCGTGCATCACACGCGTCGTGACCTCACGCCAGAGCCGCGACGTGGCGAGCACGTTGGCCTTGTCCACCGAGAGCAAGCGCTTGTGGCGCTGGCGGGCGATGCCGGCCGCCATCCGCACGACGCGTTCCACCTCGTCCACCGTGTACACACAGAGATCCGACGCCCGCGTGGACTGACCATCGGCACCGCGATCGTGCGTCTTGGCACCGAAGTACAACCCTCCCGTGAGTTCGCGAACGAATACGATGTCGACGTTCGCGAGCAGCTCGGCCTTGAGTGGCGCGGCGCCGGCCAGCGCCGGGTGTACCGCCACCGGTCGGATGTTGGCGTAGACGTTGAGCAGCGCGCGTAATTCGAGCAGCCCCTGCTCAGGCCTCACGGTGGCCGAGGGATCACTCCACTTCGGACCACCCACGGCGCCGAGCAGCACGGCGTCGGCGTGCATGACGACGTGCCGTGTGGCGACCGGCAGCGGCTGTCCCGTCGCGTCGATCGCGACACCACCGATCAGTGCTTCACTGAACTTGAAATCGTGGTCGTTGCACTCAGCCACAGCCTGCAGCACGCGGACCGCTGCGGCCGTCACCTCCGGCCCGACGCCATCACCGGGGAGCGTCGCGATCATCGCGCGCATGCGGCCTCCCAGGCTTCGATGGCAGGAAGCTCGGCCAGCAGTGCTCCGAGTTCGTCGAGACCGTCCAGCAGGCAGCGCTTGCTGAAGGTGTCGATGGCGAAGGGCGCAGTGGTTCCATCCGGCAACGCCACCATCTGCCCGGCCAGATCCACCGTGATCTGCGCTGAAGGATCCGCCCGCAGCGACTCGTGCGCACGCTGCAGCACCAGCTCGTCCAGCGCGATCGTCAACACACCATTCTTGTGTGCGTTCGAGCGGAAGATATCGGCGAAGGACGACGCGATCACGGCGCGAAATCCCCAGTCATTGAGCGCCCACGGCGCATGTTCACGACTGGAGCCACAACCGAAGTTGCGACCACCGACGAGTATCTGTGCACCGACGGAAGCAGAGGCGTTCAGCTCGAACGTCGTGATCACCGAGCCGTCGCCGTGATAACGCCAGTCGGCGAAAAGATGTTGTCCGAGTCCGCTGCGTGAGGTCGTGGTGAGGAAGCGTGCCGGAATGATCTGGTCGGTGTCGATGTCGTCACGTGCCACCAGCACGGCGTGTGACGTGAGTGGGGCCCAGGGCTGACTCACAGCAGCCTCCGTGGATCGGCAACCGCACCGGCGATCGCCGATGCGGCCGCAGTCAGAGGCGAGGCGAGCAGCGTACGGGCACCCTTGCCCTGCCGTCCCTCGAAGTTGCGGTTGCTGGTGCTGACGGCATACTGACCGCTGCCCACCGTGTCACCGTTCATGGCGATGCACATCGAGCAGCCGCTTTCGCGCCATTCGGCGCCGGCCGCGCGGAAGATGTCAGCCAGTCCCTCGCGTTCCGCTTCACGCTTCACACTCTGCGAGCCCGGCACGACCAGCATGCGTGTGTTGGCGGCCACGTGACGACCCTTCATCACACCCGCCGCGGCACGCAGGTCATCGATGCGCCCATTGGTGCAGCTGCCGATGAACACCACGTCGAC
>JBBSCZ010000154.1:0-7440 GCA_038249795.1 Gemmatimonadales bacterium
CGCCACCATCACCCGCCATCACCCCGGAAAGTTCGGTACCGGATTCCGCTTCCCCGCCCGACGACGCGTGACGGACGCACTGCGCGGCGCGGCCACCTCCTCACTCGCGGCACCATGCTCGGCAAACCACGCTGCCACGGCCACCACCACCGGATGATCCGACGCCAGCCGCAGATGCCGATCGCAGAGCATCACGCGACACCCCTCTGCATCGGGCGCGGCCACACCAGCATCAGTGGCATGACGCATCCCGGCAGCGATGAGCAGGTCGGCGGTCGCCGTCGCAACGGCGGGATCGCTCAGCAGCGGATGCCGCAGGATCGACGTCATCCATCCCGAATAGCGCGAGACCGACGGGAACAGGCGGAGATACTCCGCCGCCGTCACCTGACCGAACGTCAGGCCTCCCGCGAACAGCACTGCGGCGGCATCGCGACAGCCGAACTGCCCGTTGAAGTCGCACTCGGCAAACAGCCGCTCGCGCCACGCGGGCCAGCGGTGCGTGGCATTGCCGGACGCCGTGAGCTGCACCAAAATCGCCGCCGCGCCCTCGCGATCGGCACGGCCGCCCGGCGAGTTGGCATCGGGTTCATCGCACAGTCGGCTGATGGCTGCTGCGCCCAGCGCCTCCCACGCGTCGGGGGTCAGCCCCGAGTCGACGGCATCCACTTCGAGCACGGTGGCGAGCCACGGCGCGAGGCTGTCGGCGGTGCGGATGACGGCGTCGATCAGTGCCGGTGTGAGATAGGTGGCAGTGTTCGCACAGACGGTCGACAGGCCGACGATGGCGTCCTGCGGTCGCGCGCCGATGCTCTTGTAGAGCGTCGTGATGCAGGCGATACCATCGCGGAGCAGTCGCTGGGCCTGACGCGCGCCGGGTGCATCATCGGGCAGCCGACGGAAGCGATCGTCGAAGCCGCCGAGCAGTGCGGGTCCCACGCAGCGGGTGCAATCATCCTTGCTCACTGCCGCATCGCGCAGGAGCGTGTTGACTGTACGCTCGCAGAAATCGTCGGTGGAATACAGCTGCCGGTGCATGTGCGGTTCCTGTAAATGCACTCGCCGTTCCCGCACGATCGTGGCGAGGCCGGACTCAGTGCAGGACGGTGCGCGGCTCGACCGCACACCGCAGGGTCGCGGACGCAGGACGGTCAAGGTGGACGCACGGAGGGGCGCGATCGGCGTGCCCGTTCCAGTCTCGGTCGGTCGCGACGCACTCCGTAGTGCGCCGGATGACGGCTCACGGTGCCGCGTGGCACAAGATCGCGGCGTGTCACATGACACGACCGTGGCATAACTGAGATTTTGCCACGGGGCACATCGTGACCGCCGCCAGCGAGCGTGGACGAGGCATTCACCCCAGCCCCGCCGACCATGCAGCGCCTCCCGCTCATCGCCTCGCTCGTCGCGATGGCGTTTCACACGACCACCATGCCTGAACCGACGGCGTCCGCGCCCCACTCGCGTCCGCGGCCGCGGAGTACCGTCGTGGTGCAGCATGTCGGCACAGCGGGTAAGCTCACGCCGCTTCCGACCTCGGTCCGTTGGTCGGCAGCGGCAACGATCCAACTCGACGGTCCCGTGGTCGTGACCTCGGGCAGTACACTGAGAATCGAGGCTGGCACGCGGATCGAGGGTCGAGTCGGCGCGTACATCATCATCCAGCGGAACGCACGCATCGAAGCGACCGGAACACTGTTCGAGCCGATCGTGATGACCTGCACGACGACGCCCGCGTTTCCGGGATGCTGGGGCGGCGTGATCGTCCTGGGGAACGCGCGCATCAATACCGGTACGCTGACCAGTCCAGTGTCGCCACGCAGCGCCCCGTCCGGCTGCCTCGAGACGGTTGATCCGGTGGCATCGCCGGCACGCTACGGCGGGTGCAACGACGCTGACGACAGCGGCATCCTGACCTACCTGCGCGTCGAGCACGCCGAGCGTGGCCTGCATCTCGCGGCCATCGGCCGTGGCACGGTCGTGCATGACATACAAGCCAATCGTTCGCGCAACGAAGGCGCGCTGATCACGGGTGGGACCGCGGGTGTGCACAACCTGTTCCTCACCGCGAATGGAACGGCACTGCGCTGGACGGGTGGCTGGCGCGGCGACGCGCAGTTCGTCGCGGTGCAGCAGGACATCATCCGCTTCGCTGCCGGCATCATCGGGCAGAACGGCACGTCGGGCACGACGACCGCCGCCGATGCACTGCCGCGCAGCAATCCGCGGCTGTACAACGTGACGGTGCTCGCGCAATCGGATCCGGCGAATTCATCGCATGCGACCGCGCGCGCGCTGGTGCTGGAGCGCGGAACCGGAGGCACGATCCGTAACCTCTTCTTCTACGCGCCTCACATCGCGCTCGACATCGCGGGTACCTCGACGTGCGCGCAGCTCAACGCGGGCGCGCTCACGCTCCGGCACATCGTCACGGCGGGCGCGACGTCGCTTGGCAGCGGCGCCACATCGGCCGGCTGCAGTGTGAACGAGTCGGCGCTGCTCGCCAATTCGGGCGACGACAACACGGTGCTGAGCAGTGTGTCAGGGCTGTTGAAGAGCGAGAACGATCTGCTGTTGCCGGACCTGCGCCCGATCACTGGCGCACCGCTCGCATTGGCGGTGGCTGCGACGCCACCGACGGGGGGCATTTTCATGCCGGGCGCATTCGTCGGCGCCATTCCGGAGGCGGGCCTGGGTAACCGGATTCCGTGGTTCTCCGGCTGGACATCGCCAGCACCAACGCCGGCGCCGATTCCGACCGGCAGCATCGCCGGTGTCGTCCGCTCGCCACTTCGCGGTATCCTCGGCGGCACCGCAGTGACCGATGTGACCACCGGTACGAGCACGACTGCCGATGCGAGCGGCCGGTACTCGCTGACGCTACCAGCCGGAACGGCCTTACTCGACGTCAGTGCAGTGCCAGCCGGCTGTCCAGAGCCTGCCACGCGTGCCGGCACCGTGCTGCCGAACGGATCGACGACACTGGACCTGCTGGTCGACTGTCCACCACTGCCGGGGACACAGCGCATCGCCGCCGGAGCAGGGTTTGCCTGCGCCGTCGCCGATCAAGGTACGTTCTGCTGGGGCGACAACAGCTTCGGGCAACTGGGGAACGGCACCACGACTGCGAGCCTGTTGCCATCGCCGGTGTCGACTGATTTCACCAGCCTCGCCGTCGGTTCATCGCACGCGTGCGGTCTCGAGCCGAACGGCAATGTGCGCTGCTGGGGTCGCGGCAACTCGGGCCAACTCGGCGATGGCTCGATGAGTGACCGGCCGACCCCGGTCACGACATCGGGCGGGCCGTACGCGCTCGTGGCAACCGGCGGTGCGCATACCTGCGCCATGACGGTCGACGGTCGCGTGTTCTGCTGGGGGGCAAACGAGAGCGGTCAACTCGGCATCGGAAGCACGAGCGCGGCAACGAGTCCGCAGCAGGTCACTGGTGCACCGACCTTCGCCACGATCACCGCCGGACGCTCGCATACCTGTGCGCTGGACCTCACTGGCGCGGCGTGGTGCTGGGGTGCCAATGACAACGGTCAGCTTGGCGATGGGACGACGACCGATCGTGTGCGTCCCGTCGCCGTGACTGGCGGAAATTTCTTCCAGGCGATTGCGACGGGCGGCAGCGCGAATCATGCCTGCGGAACGAACCTCGCAGGTGCGGTGCGTTGCTGGGGAAGCAACCAGTTTGGGCAGCTGGGCTCGGGTACTGCCATGAGCAGCGCGTCGCCGATCGCCGTCATCACGTCGGAAGCGTTGAAGGAGGTGGCCGTTGGTGACGTGCACACCTGTGCGATCGCCGAGCGAACGTCGCAGTCACTCTGCTGGGGGGCCAACAATTTTGGCCAGATCGGCGACGGCACCACGACGAATCGCCCGACTCCCGCAGCGGCCAACGCCAGCGCGCGGTTCTCGCGTACGATGGGCGGTGAAGAATTCTCGTGCGCCGTGACCTTCGGCGCCGTGACCGGGGAGGACAACACCATCGTCGTCTCACGCCGATCGCTGCTGTGCTGGGGCCGCAACACGACCGGCCAGTTCGGACGCGGCACCATCACCTCGGCGCTCACCCCGACTGCGGCTGCGACCGGGCTCACGATTCGGTAGGCGCGCACGTTCTGTCCACAACGAAACCACGGAGCGTCGGGCCTCTCCGAACAAGGCTGCGAGCCATCTCGTGATACGTGAACATGGCGACCATCGGCGGCTTGCCATCGACGCCGAGCATGATGATACGCACGTTCACCCGATCGGCGGCTTCGGCTTCACGAACACGCTCGGAATACCCAGCCCCTGCAACATCTCGTTGAACTTCCGGATGTCATCCTGCTCGATGCGGTCGAGCGCCCCGAGCTGCACTGCGAGCTTGGCCGACAGGTCGTTGTAGATCTCGCCATGCTGCTGCGTTGGTGCGTAGGCTCCGGTCTGCACCTGCGCGTTGAGCGTGATGAACCAGTTGTAGAGACGCACCGGCATGTCGAGCGTGCACTGGTCCACGTGGCAGCCGATTTCGTAGAGCTGGTCACGCACCACTTCGAGCTTGGCACGTGCAGCCTTCGCCGCATCGGCGACCTGCTTCGCGTACGCCTGATCCTTTGTCTGTGTCACACGGGCATCGAGCTGTGCCTGCAGATCCTCGAGCCGTTCGACCCGATCGACGATCTCGTTGATTCGCGCGCGGACGCGCTGCGCGGCGTCGAACTGCGCCACCAGATCGGCGGTGGTCGCGGTGGCGCGCGGGTCGGCGACGACGGCAAACTGCCGCGACATCGTGTCGGCACCCACGATCAGGCGCGCCGTGTATGTGCCCGGCGGCACCTTCGGGCCCGACAGCGTACCTTCGTCGATCACGGTATTCGGCATCTCACGCGCGTCGGGGTAGCGCAGGTCCCAGAAGAAGCGATTGGTGCCGGCCTTGAGGCGCGGGATGGAATCGGCGGCGTAGTACGAGATACTGTCCGTCTCCATCTTCCGACCGGCGATGGTGTCACGGGCCGGGCTGGAATCCACGGGGACCGACGTGCTGAACGTGCGGATGATCGTGCCCCTGGCATCGGCGAACTGCACCGTGACTGCGGCGCCAGCGGCCGGCGTCTCGCGCAGCCAGTAGTCCACCAGCGCACCCGGCGGCGGATTTTCACCGGGCGCACCGTTGCGCTGCCAGCCGCGACCATCCCAGAGCATTGCGGTGGCCGGCTGAAAGAGATGCACGGGCTTCTTCATCACGACATCGGTGAGCTCGCGCAGTGGTGACAGATCGTCGATCACCCAGAATGCCCTGCCATGCGTGGCCGCGATCAGGTCGTTGCCGTGCACCTTCAGGTCGCGTACGCTGACTCGCGGCAGGTTGAGCTGCATCGGCTGCCAGGTGGCCCCGTCGTTCATGCTCACCCACACCCCGATCTCGGTTCCAGCATACAGCAAACCGCGACGTACCGGATCCTCGCGCACCACCCGCGTGAACGCCGTGGCGGGAATACCGGTCACGATCTTCGTCCACGTCTTGCCGTAGTCGGCGGTCTTCCAGAGATACGGCGCGAAGTCATCCTGCTGATAGCGATTCGCAGCGACGTACACTGTGCCCGCATCGTGCGGCGATGCATCGATGTGCGAGGTGCGCGTGAACTTGCCGTAGCCGGGAGGCGTGATGTTCTCCCACGACGTGCCACCATTCTTCGACACATGCAGCAGCCCATCATCTGACCCGGCCCAGAGCACACCCTTTGCCACGGGCGACTCGACGAACGCATAGATCGTCGCGTACCATTCGGCGCCCGTCATTTCGCCGTGGATCGGACCTCCGGTGCGGCCCAGTGTCTTCGGATCGTGCACGGTGAGATCGGGTGAGATCTTCTCCCAGCTCGCTCCCTCGGTGCGTGAGCGCCAGACGTGCTGCGACGTGACATACAACGTGGACGGATCGTGCGGCGAGACCAGCACCGGGAAGGTCCACTGGAATCGTTCGGGCACGTCGGCTGCGGCCCATCCATCGTAGTTGCGCATGGTGACTGAAATGTCGCGCGACTGACGGCGGCTGTGATCGTACCGCTCGAAGGCACCCATATAGCAACCGCCATAGGTGACGTTCGGATTGCGCGGGTCCACCGCCACCGTCGCGTTCTCGCAACCGGCCGTACTGAAGTAGTCGCGCTCGCCGATCAGGCCATCATCGGAGCGACTGGCGATCGAGATCGCGCTGTTGTCCTGCTGCGCACCGTAAATGCGATATGGAAACTGATTGTCGGTAGTGACGTGATAGAACTGCGCCGTCGGCTGATTCATGACGCTGGACCAGGTCGCACCACCATCGAAGGTGATGGTACCGCCGCCGTCGTTCGAGTTGATCATCCGCTTGTTGTTCTTCGGATCGATCCACATCGCGTGCGTGTCGCCATGCGGCACACGGATCGGCGTGAAGCTCTTGCCACCATCGATCGACTTGTGAACGGTGAGGTTCATGACGTACACCGTGTTCTCGTCGATCGGATCGGCAGTGACCTCCGAGTAGTACCAGGCGCGCACCCAGAATCGCGGATCGGTGTTCATGCGCCGCCAACTCTCGCCGGCGTCATCCGAACGGAAGATGCCGCCCGACGAGTCGGGGGCCTCGATGCTGGCGTAGATGCGCCGCGGATTCGCCGGCGACACATCGATGCCGATCTTGCCCAGCGACGTCTTCGGGATCCCGGGGCGGAAGGTGAGCTCGCTCCAGGTGTCACCGCCGTCGACCGTCTTCCACATGCCGCTGCGGCCACCACCGGCGTTCATCGACCACGGCGTCCGCTGAAACTTGTACATCGACGCGTACATGATCCGCGGATTCGCCGGATCGATGCTCAGATCGTTCGCGCCGGTGGAGTCGTTGATGAACAGCACCTTCTTCCATGACTTGCCACCATCGAGCGTGCGGTACACACCGCGCTCGCTGTTCGGCCCGAAGGCATGGCCCATTGCCGCCACGTAGACACGATCGGGATCACGCGGGTCGACGACGATGTCGGCGATCTGGTACGAATCGGCGAGACCGAGGTGCATCCAGGTGGAACCGGCATCAGTGGAGCGATACATCCCCGTACCATGCGTGAGATCTTCACGCAGTTTGGACTCACCGGTGCCGACGTAGATGACGTTGGCGTCGGATGGAGCAATTGCCATCGCGCCGACCGATGAGATGTCGGTCTTGCCATCGGTGATGTTCTTCCACGACTGCCCACCGTTGCCGGTGTGCCAGACACCGCCGTTCACACCGCCGAAGTAGAAATTCAACGGCTTCCCCGGATCGCCGACCACGGCGTTCGCGCGGCCGCCTCGTGTGGGACCGACATTCCGCCAACGCATCGACTTGAACATGCCGCTGGTGGCCGTCGGCGCGCTGTACAGCGATGGATCGTAGGCAGGGGCCGACACCGGCTTCGGTGTGCCGGCGCGCTGGGC
>JBBSCZ010000155.1:0-7426 GCA_038249795.1 Gemmatimonadales bacterium
ACGCGCGACCGTTGTCGAGCATGAGGCGCCAGGAAGGACGTGCCACCGGCGCTCGTTCCTGCGCCGACATCGAGCTGGCATCGAGAAGGAGCAGCAACATCGCGCCGGCAGTCGCAGCGAGCAGGCGGTGGGTTGGTTTCGTCGTGTCACGCACGGTCACGGTGACGAAGCCGTTCGACGCCGCTTGCGCAACCAGTGCCGTCACGCACAGCAGGTGTGCCATCGCCAACACGACGGCACGACACATCAGATGATGCTGCCCGGGACGCAGCGTTGCCGCTTTCAGCATCCACGCGAACGGGCCGCTCACTGCAGGAATATAGGAATGATGGCCTTCCTGTAGAGTTCTCGACGCGTCGCTGGATGTTTCGGTGAATACATCATACTTCGCTCCTGGTCGCACTCAGAAGGGCAGGTGTTGCCGCAGGCTCCTGCGTTGCGCGGACCGTCCAAAGGAGCCGTGGGTGCATTCCCTGGGTCTCACGACCGTGACGCTTGACATTTGCTGGTACAGTACGCTCGTTCGATTGGCGCAGACTCGGAACAGCCGATTCCGGCCTCGCCAGGGTGCGCACGCGCGTCCACCGAGGGACGTGCGTTCCATGTACAAAATACGCGCCCGCTGGCCGGCGTTGACGAACGACCGGCATCATGAGCAAGGATGAATGTGGAAGCCGGTGCATGACGCTGTCCGCAGAGCCTGAACTCCAAGGCACTCTGCGAAAAAACCCACCCTCGATCGAGTCGCGCATGACAACTCCCCTGTTCGTGCGGTTGACCACGTGTGTGGCACTGATGTGCTGCATACTGACTTCACCGCGTTTTCTTTCCGCGCAAGCGACACCAGCTCGCGTCATCTCCGGCCGCGTCACGGCTCCGGAGGGCAACCGACCACTCCAAGGCGTGACCGTGCTGCTGCGCGGCACCCGGTTCGGCACCCGAACTGCCGCTGACGGCTCCTACCGGCTGCAGCTGCCGGCCACACCCACGGACGGCGTGATCACCTTCCGGCAGATCGGCTTCAAGCCGAGCGACCAGCCGATCAATGGACGGACGACGATCAACGTGGTACTGGAGGCGAGTCCGACCGCACTCACCGACGTCGTCGTGACGGCCAACGCCATCGTGCGGAACACCCGCGAACTCGGCTACTCGACGGCCACCGTGCAGGCGGAGGAGCTGTCGGTTGCACGCAGCACGAACGTGCTGAATGCGCTGGCCGGAAAAGTGGCCGGCGTGCGGATCACGCAGCAGTCCGGTACCATCGGCGGATCGAGCAAGATCGTGATCCGCGGCGTGAACTCGATCGCCAGCTCGAGTGAGCCGCTGTTCGTCGTCGACGGCGTGCCGATCTCGAACTCTTCGTTCGCGGGAACCGAGACCGAGATCGTGACCGGTGGTGTCGACGTGGGCAATCGCGCGCAGGATCTCAATCCGGACGACATCGAGAGCATGAGCATCCTCAAGGGTGCCGCGGCTTCGGCCCTGTACGGCTCCCGCGCCCGCAATGGCGTGGTCATCGTCACCACCAAGCGGGGACGTGCCGGACGCAAGCCGACGATCACCTACAACGCGGCGCTCCGCTCCGATCAGGTCTTCCGTACGTTCGATCTGCAGAACGAGTATGCCCAGGGCAATCTGGGCGTCTACAACCGGGATCTGGCCAACGGATGGGGTCCACGCATCACGGGGCAGTCGGTACCGAATCTGTTGAATGAGACGGTCTCACTGCAGGCATATCCCGACAACGTCTCCGACTTTTTCCGCACCGGCGCAACGAACGTGCAGTCACTCGCGGTGGCCGGCGGCACCGAGCAGAGCGACTATCGCCTGAGCGGGACCTGGCTCGGCCAGACGGGTATCGTGCCGAACTCGGAACTCGGGCGATACACCTTCGCCGTCAACGCCGGGCAGCGATTCACCCCGAAGTTCAACACGCGCGTCGCAGCCAACTACATCCGTACCACGTCATCCGGCCGCTCGCAGCAGGGACAGAACACGGCCAGCATTCCGATGCAGCTGCTCTCCAGCCTGCCGCGCACTCTGTCGTCTGATTTTCTCAGGGCAAACAGCGTCACCGCGTCGGGTATCGCCGGCTCTATCGACGGGACCGGCACGTCGAACAACCCCTATTGGGTGACCGACAACAACGGACTCGATAACGCCACCGATCGCCTCTTCGGTAACGTCAACCTGTCGTACGACGCCGTGCCATGGTTCAACGTCTCCTTCAGGGCCGGTACCGACCTCGCCAACGAGAACCGGCGCTTCGTCACCCGCAAGGGCACGCGCGGACGACTCGATGGTGAGTTCGACATCCAGGGCCTCACCGAGCGCGAAGTGAATACGGACCTGATCGGCACGGTGCAGCGACAGCTCACCGGCTCGCTGGGCCTGAAGGCGATCGTCGGCCACAACTTCAACAAGCGCACCTTCCAGCGTCAGCGCGTCTTCAGCCAGGGGCTCAACATCGACCAGCTGTACACACAGGCCAACGCACTCGTGAATGCGGCGACCAACTTCCGCAGCGAACGGCAGCTCTACGGCGTGTACAGCGACATCGGGCTGGCCTGGCGCGACTACCTGTTCGTCAACGTGACCGGCCGCAACGACTGGAGTTCGACGCTGCCGACCAACAACAATTCGTACTTCTATCCCTCGGTTTCGTCGGGTCTCGTGGTGTCGGACGCACTGCGTGACAAGGCGATATTCCGGTCGGGCAAGATGAGCTTCCTCAAACTGCGTGCGAACTGGGCCAACGTCGGCTCCGACGAGGATCCGTACCAGCTGGCGTTCACGTACACGCCGCTCACGCAGCAGACGGACATCTACACCTTCAATCAGCTCTTCCCCTTCAATGGCGCATCGGCATTCGCCGCCACCAACGTCATTCCGCCGACCAATCTTCGTCCGCAGCGACAGAACTCCGTCGAATTCGGCGCCGAGACGCGGTTCCTGCGCGACCGGCTCGGCATCGATGCCACGTTCTATCGTTCGCGCAATTACGACCAGATCGTGTCGATCGCGGTGCCGCAGTCGTCCGGCTTTTCGGCGCGACGCCTGAATGTGGGCCAGATCTCGAACACCGGTGTCGAACTGCAGGTGACCGGCGTGCCGATCGCCTCGGCTGCCCCCGGGGGATTGCGCTGGGATGTGGGATTCAACTTCAACAGCAACCGGAACGTGGTGGACCGCCTGGCTCCGGGGCTGAGCGAGTTCGTCGTCACGTCCGGCGACGGCTTCGGGATCTTCATTGCGGCCCGTCCCGGCACCACCTTCAACATTCAGGGTGTGGGCTTTGCGCGAGACTCCGCGACGGGAAAGTATCTGATCAACCCCGCCAACGGTCTGCGCATCCAGGGGCAGCGTCAACTGTTCGGCAACATCTTCCCGGACTGGACCGGCGGCGTGACCAACACCGTCAGCTGGAAGCGTTTGGCCTTGTCGGCCCTCGTCGATATCCGGCAGGGTGGCGTGTTCCTGTCGCAAACCACCTCGCAGCTTCGCTCGAGCGGCCTCGCGGCGGAAACAGCCAACCGTGACCGGTTCATTCAGGATGGTGTGATCCGCGATGCCTCCGGTGTCACACGGCCGAACGACGTTCAGGTGGCCTCCGTGCAGCAGTACTGGGGCAACCTCGACAACTCGATCAGCCCGGAGAACAACATCTTCGACGCTTCGTTCGCGAAGCTGCGGGAGGCCTCGCTCTCCTTCCAGCTCCCTGAGCGGTGGGTCGGCAAGATTGGTGCTGCGTCCGGCGTCTGGTCGCTGGAGGGTCGCAACCTCTGGCTGATTTCTTCCAAGGTGCCCCATGTCGATCCCGAAGCCAACGTCCTCGGAACCGGCCTGATCGGCGAAGGCATCGAGCGCAATGTGTTGCCGTCCACCCGCACCTTCGGGTTCAACCTTCGGCTCGTCTTTTGAGGCACTGATCCATGCGATCCATTTCACACAACATCGTCCGACGTACCATTGCTGCGGCGATGGTGCTCTCACTCGCCGGCTGCTTCCGCGACGGCAGCCTGAACGTCGATCCCAACCGGTCGACGTCGGCTGATGCCGCGCAGCTTTTCTCCGGTTCCGCGCTCAAGTTCTCCCTCCTGCGCGCCGGCGAACTCACCTGGCCCATCGCGCTGTCGACACAGATGTGGTCCTCCGGTGCGCGTTGGGGACTGGCACAGGCGCAGTACGATCAGACACGCATCCGCAGTGCCTGGGGAGCGATCTACACCGACGTCCTCAAGAATCTGCTGATCGCCACGCGGGAATCGGAAGCCGCAACCGTGCGGCCCAACAACACCATCGCACAGCTCAAGATCTACACCGCGTTCGTGTACTCACAGACCACGTATCTGTGGGGTGACATTCCGTTCACCGAAGCCGCCACCGGCGATGTCGACAGTCCGCGCTTCGATTCGCAGCAGGCGGTGCTCAACGGCAGCATCGCGTTGCTCGACTCGGCCATCGCGCTCATCGACCAGAACTCACGATCGATCGGCGCGCCGAACGACCTCTATTACGCTGGTGACATGGCGAAGTGGCGACGCTTCGCCAACTCGCTCAAGTTCCGCATCCTGATGACGATGGTCGATGCCGATCCCAGCAGGTCAGCGCTGCTCGGACCAATGCAAGGCTTGCCGATGATCGCGGCGCGCGGCGACGAGATGAAGGTGCAGTACTCGGCGCAGGCCGGTCGCCAGAATCCGCGGTTCTCGTTCACGCAGATCTTCCGTGGCGGAGTGCAGCAGGACTGGTATGCATCGAACGTGGTGTTCGCACAGCTGGTGCCGTTCAACGATCCGCGCCTGTCGGCCTTCTTCCAGACTGGTCCGGCGGCGGCGCCCGGGAATTTCATCGCATTGAATTCCGTCGAATCGTTCACGCCGGCGTCATCTCTCGTCAGCCTCAACCTGCTTCGACCCGACCTGCCGGAGATGTCGTTCTCCTGGTCGGAGCAGCAATTGCTCGAAGCGGAGGCGATTGCGCGTGGATTCTGGACCGGCGGGGTGTCGGCGGCTGACGCACGGTACCGCTCCGGCGTGCGCGAGTCGATGAGTGCACTTGGCATCAGCTCCTCACAGGTCGACGCGTTCGTCGCGACGCTGCCGACGCTCACCACGGGCAACTTCCGCCTCGAGCTGAATCGTCAGCAGTACGTCGATCTGTTCATGCGGCCCATCGAAGCGTGGGTACAGTGGCGCCGCAGCGGCACCATCGGCAACGAGTTCCCCGCTCTCACCGTCCCGCAGGGCGCTTTGGTGGGCGGTCTGGTGCGGCGTTTGCTCTATCGCAGCGAAGAAATCGCGGCCAACCCGAACACGCCGAGGCCCGTGCCGCTGCAGGACGTGCCGCTGTGGTTCGACAAGTGAGGCTGCGGTCATGGCGGCAGGTCGCCGCACTCGTCGCTCTGACGATTTTGGGCAGCGGCTCGTCGCTCGCTGCCCAGCAGTCGGTGCAGGTGCGGATCGTCACGGACTCCGGGACCATCGTGGTGGCTCTCGAACCGGCCAAGGCGCCGATCACGGTTGCGAACTTTCTGCGGTACGCGGACGAGCATCGCTACGACGGTGGCTCGTTCTATCGTGCGGTCACGCTGATCAATCAGCTGCCGGCGGCCCAGCAGCCGCAGATCGAGGTGATTCAGGGCGGTATCGATGCCGATTCGGCCAGGCGATTGCCCGCGATCACGCATGAGACGAACGAGCGTTCGGGGATCAGGCACACCGATGGCGTGATCAGCATGGCGCGAGGCGCGCCGGGCAGCGCGTCGAGCGAGTTCTTTTTCGTAATCAATGACCAGCCCGCGCTCGACTTCGGTGGAAAGCGGAACCCCGACGGTCAGGGGTTTGCCGCCTTTGGAAAGGTGGTGTCAGGAATGGATGTCGTGCGGCGCATTCAGCGAATGCCCAGCCAGCCTCGACCGCCGCAGCGGATGACGACCGTGGTTCGGATCCAGCGGGTGGAGCGGGCGCAGTAGGCGGCCTGTGCTCTCCTGCCGCACGTGAGTGTGAGGTGTCGTCGAATCAGGCTGGCGGCACCTCAGATCACATGCAGGTCACACGCAGATCACGGTCAGTTCACACAGCGATGCCACACTCCGATCGCCAAACGCACCTTGCGGATGGCGCCACACCAATCGGAGTCTTCCGTGTCAATTCGCCCCCGCCTCGTCGCCCTCAGCCTCGCGCTGACGCTCGCCGCCTGTTCCGACACCCAGATCGCCGACCCGCTGGCCGGGGTCCCCGATACCGAAACACTGATCCGATCGGCGGAAGCGGCGGGGATGGTCCGTATCACCGTCCCCAATCCTGACCCTGGCCTCCCAGCCTATGCCCGCGCCTTTCCCGGCGCAAACCAATTTTTCCACAACCGCGAGTGGCTCGCCATTCCGTTCTACCGGGCACCGAGCGCGATTCCGGCCAACTTCAATCTGCTCGAATTCTTCCACTTTCCCGGTCCGGGCGGGCCAGGGGCCTTCGCCACGCCGATTCTCATCAAGGGCTTCTACATGATCGAGCCCAACGCTCCTCTCGGCACATTCCCTGTGCTCGCCGTGTCGACCGGCGATTCCGTGCCGATCTGGTTCGTGAAATGGTCTGATTACCAGGCAGCCATGGCCGACAATGTGGTCACGATCGGCGATGTGATCGCGATGCGACCGCTCCGCGGCATCGCCACGAGGTTCAACGAAACACTCAAGCCTCGCCTCGACGATCACCTCACCATCATCACCGCGAGCGGTAAACTCGATGATGGTCGCACGTTCGAGTTTCACGTGACGCATGTGGGCGATTCGTCGCGCGCGCTGCGCATCGTTTTCGGCCGATAGGTCGCAAGACGCTGCTGTCTGCCGCAGGTATCAGTATTCAGGCAGCGATCACGTCACAGCACATCACCCCGCCGGCTGCATCATGGCACGCCACGCGGGGTGATCGTGCAGCGGTGCCAGATCGATGTCCGCCGCCAATCCCGGCCAGTACGCGAGGCCGCGGGTCAGCGCCTCGCGCAGCAGCGTGATCGCGCGGTCGAGATCGCCGCGTTGCGCGGCGATCGCAGCCCGGTCGAGCTGCAGGCCTGCCCACTGGCTACCGCGCACTGGTTCCTCCAGCGACCCTTGTCGCTTCGCGATGCGCAGTTCCCAACGCGTGGCCGCCGCTGTGTCGCCACGCAGCACCGCCAGCACTCCCAGGTCGCGCATCAGGATGCGGACATCCTTTGCGTCCGACAACCCGAGATCTTCCAGCGACGATGTGCCTGCCGATACCGTGTCGCTGAACGGCAGCAGTACACGCCACGCCGACTCAGGCTCGCCCGCCAGGCGCAGCGCACGCGCATAGCCGGCAATCCGAGCGCGGTTCGCCGCTGCCTGATACCACACGACGGCACGCCTTGCGCTTTCAGCCGCGCACGCCGTGTCGCCGCGCCT
>JBBSCZ010000156.1:0-7426 GCA_038249795.1 Gemmatimonadales bacterium
CGTGTCTCCCGTTCGGCGATGCGCACCAGCGCGGCATCGTCGGGCAGTGCGCCGCAGGGGCGATGACCGAGCTGCTCGATCTGCAACACCAGCGGTGCCGTTCCTGACGCGCGGCGACCGTTTTCTCCCTTCTCGATGCGTGCCGCTGCCTGACGCAGCGTGCGCTCCATGTCCAGCAACACGGCGGCGCTGACGCTTCGCACGTCCACCTCCAGCCATCCCTCGCGCGGAATGCTGTTGATGCTCTCGCCACCGCCGATGCGCGCCACCGTGAGTGTCGTGCGCGGCTCGCGCGGCAGCAGCACCGCCTGCAGTGCATTGGCGAGTGCGGCGGCGGCGTGCACCGGGTTTGCCGCGCCGAAGTCGGCCCAACTGTGCCCGCCCGATCCGGTGAACGTGATCCGCCAGCGGGTGCTGCCCAGCGCCGAGTGCACGATGCGATCATCGCCCGCGCCATCGATCGCGATCACGGCCCGCGGGGCCGGGGACGCGTCGCGCATCAGCTGCTTCATGCCGCGCAGGTCGCCCAATCCTTCCTCGCCCACTGTGCACGCCAGCACGATCTCTCGCGGTGTGTGCAGGTTTGCCGAGTGCAGCGCATCGGCGATCGCGAGCAGCGCCGCCAGCCCGCGGCCGTTGTCGCCGATGCCGGGCCCCTCGAGCCGTCTTCCGCGCTGCGCGACTTGCGGCGCGGGATCGGTGAACACCGTGTCGAGATGCGCACAGGCCCAGACGGCAGCGGTGCCTGTCTCGGTGCCGGCGCCATTCCGGCGCGCGATCACGTTGCCCGCGGTGTCGGTGCGGACGTCGGTCCATCCCAGCGCCATGAAGCGATCGCGCATCCAGGCGCCGCGCGCGCCCTCGTGCCCGGTCGGTGCGGCGATGCGCGTGAGGTCGCACTGCCAGGTCAGCACCTGCGCATTGATGGCGGCGAGATGCTCGCAGGCCGCCGTCAACGGCGTGCGGCTGATGCGGAGACGGTCGAGGGCGGCAGCGAAGCGGGAGCTCATCGTCGTTGAAGTTAGCGCGGCAGCCCGTGACGTGAGCAGGAGGCACGCTCGATGCGCGCCGCGACCGTACGCTCTGCGCTGCAGGCACTCGCGCCAGACAGACGTCTGTAGGTTCCGCTACATGTCTGTGCCGAACCACTCGCCATCATCGCCCGCATCGCCCGCTGCATTGCCGCCGATGGTGCGCGCGCTCGCGCTCGTGAGTCTGCTCACCGACGCGGCCAGCGAAATGATCTACCCGCTGCTGCCGGTATTCCTGACCACGGTGCTTGGCGCGTCGCCAGCCATGCTCGGCCTGATCGAAGGCGCTGCGGAAAGCACGGCGGCACTGGTCAAGCTCGGCAGCGGCTGGTGGAGCGATCGCATCGGTCGGTATACGCCGATGGTGCTCATCGGCTATGGAATCGCGACGATCACGCGGCCCTTCATCGGTGTGGCGCAATCGGCGCTGCAGGTGGTCTCGCTCCGGCTCATCGACCGCGTGGGGAAGGGCATTCGTGGGGCACCGCGCGATGCGCTGCTGGCCGGCGCCGTGGACTCGTCGCAGCGCGGACGCGCATTCGGCTTCCATCGCGCCGCAGACCATCTCGGGGCCGTGATCGGGCCACTGATTGCGTGGATGCTGTTGCAATGGGTGCACCTCGACCTGCGCACGGTCTTCATGCTGAGCGCGATTCCGGGCCTGCTGGCGGTGCTGACGATCGTCGTCGCGGTACGCGATCCCGTCACGCCAGCGCCAGCGGCAGCCGCCCCGGAACTGGTGCCGGCACCGTCATCAACGCAGGCGGAGGCGTCAGTCACGCCGATGCCCAAACGCTTCTGGGCGGTGCTCGGCGTGTTGCTGCTCTTCACGCTCGGCAACTCGACCGATGCATTTCTCCTGCTGCGCGCGCAACAGCTCGGCGTGCCGTTGGCAGCGCTACCGCTGCTGTGGGCCGCGCTGCACGTGGTGAAGTCGTCGTCGAGCGTGCCGGGAGGCGTGCTGAGTGACCGGATCGGACGACGGTCGGTGCTGCTGCTGGGCTGGGGCTGGTATGCGCTGGTGTATGCCGGCTTCAGTATCGCCACGATGGCGTGGCAGGCGTGGGGGCTCTTTCTGGCCTACGGGCTCTACTTCGGGCTCGTGGAAGGGGCGGAGAAGGCGCTCATTGCGGATCTGGCGCCGGTCGAGCGGCGCGGTACGGCCTTCGGCTGGTATAACGCCGCCATGGGCGTGGCGGCGCTGCCGGCGTCTCTGCTGATGGGCGCCCTCTGGACCTGGCGCGGCCCGGAGCTCGCTTTCGGCGTGGGTGCTGCACTCGCGGTGCTGGCGATGCTGCTTGGGCTGGCGGTGCTGCCACTCAAGCGCCTCGCGTAACCGGACCCGGTAAAGTATCCAATAGCAAATATTTCAAGATCGCACGGAAGCGTACACGACGATTCCCTTCAGCAGCAGCGTGAGCCGGGTCGGCTGTAGCGGGCCTCGAGACGCTCCCTCGCAAACTCGCTCGGCGTGAGCAGCACACACTCCGGGTGACGGGCGCGCATGTGCCGCAGGTAGCGGTCGTAGTCAGGCACGCCGATCACGGTGCGCAGCACCATGACCCACTGTCGCAGGCGCGATGTCATCAGTCGGCCGGGAAGAGGCTGACTGACTGCCGCGGCACTTCGGTGCTGCCCAGCGGCATCCGGCCGCGCACCACGCCGATCCAGATCCGCACCGACTCGAAGACGATCACCAGCACCGAGACGAGAAAGAACGCCGCCACCGCCGCGTTGAGGCGATCGTTGAAGATCATGCGCGGCATCGCCTCGAGGTTGAGCACGCCGGGCGGCACCGTGCCCTCGGCATACAGCGCGCTGAACTTCGCGGCATGTGACAGGAACCCGATGCGCGGATCGGCGCTGAACAGCTTCTGCCAGCCCGCCGTCAGCACGACCACCATCAGCCAGGTGAGCGGCAGCAGCGTGACCCAGGCATATCGTGCCTTGCCCATCCGGATGATCACCGTCGTGCCCACGCACAGTGCCACCGCCGCCAGCAGCTGGTTCGCGATGCCGAACAGCGGCCAGAGCGAGTTGATCCCGCCCAGCGGGTCGGTGACACCCTGGTAGAGGAAAAAGCCCCAGCATGACACGAATACTGCGCTGGCCGTCCAGACCGCCGGCTGCCAGGTGACATCGCGAAACTTCGGCCAGACCTGTCCTCCGAGGTCCTGCAGCATGAAGCGGCCGACGCGCGTGCCCGCGTCGAGCGTGGTGAGGATGAAGAGCGCCTCGAACATGATCGCGAAATGATACCAGAGCGCCATGCTGCCCCCCAGTGCGCGGTCGAACAGGTGCGCCATGCCCACGGCCAGTGACGGCGCACCGCCGGTGCGACTGAGCAAGGAGCTCTCACCCACACTTTTCGCCAGCGCATCCATCTCGCCCGGCTGCAGCACGAAGCCCCACTGCTGCACGGCCAGCGCCGCACTTTCGGCCGTGGTGCCGAGCACCGCCACGGGCGCATTGATCGCGAAGTACACGCCCGGCGTGAGTACGCAGGCGGCGATCAGCGCCATCGTGGCCACCAGTGACTCGGTCAGCATCGCCCCGTAGCCCACCAGCTTTGCATCGGGCTCCCGCGAGAGCAGCTTCGGCGTGGTGCCGCTCGCGATCAGCGCATGGAAGCCACTGATCGCGCCGCAGGCGATGGTGATGAACACGAACGGAAATACCTTGCCGCTGAATACGGGGCCGGTGCCATCCACGAACTGCGTGACGGCCGGCATCGCCAATGGTGGCAGCACGACGAGGATGCCGATCGCCAGCGCCAGCACCACGCCGATCTTCACGAACGCACTGAGGTAGTCGCGTGGCGCGAGCAGCAGCCACACCGGCAGCACGCTCGCCGCGAAGCCATAGCCCATGATCAGCAGCGCCAACGTCGGGCCGGTGAGCGTGAAGATCGGTGCCAGCGCCGGATTGTCCGCCACCCACTGACCGGCATACAGCGCTCCACCCAGCATCACCAGCCCGATCGCACTTGCCTCCAGCACCTTGTCAGGGCGGATGAAGCGGAGGTACAGCCCCATGAACATGGCGATCGGAATCGTCAGGCTGATCGTCACGGTGCCCCACGGACTCGCCTTGAGGGCATTCACCACCACCAGCGCCAGCACCGAGATCAGCACGATCATGATGCCGAGCACCGCCACCAGCGCGGTGATGCCTGCCACTGGGCCGATTTCATCCTTCGCCATCTGGCCCAGTGAGCGACCATCGCGACGGATCGAGGCACAGAGGATGACGAAGTCCTGCACCGCGCCGCCCAGCACCACCCCGATGATGATCCAGAGCGCGCCGGGCAGGTAGCCGAATTGCGCTGCGAGGGTCGGGCCGACCAGTGGGCCCGGACCGGCGATGGCTGCGAAATGGTGTCCGAATACGACCCATTTGTTGGTGGGCACGAAGTCGTGGCCATCCGAATTGCGCAGTGCCGGCGTGGCGCGGTCGGCGTCGAGCACGAAGATTTTCGTGGCGATGAAGCGCGCGTAGAAGCGGTAGCCGATCAGGTAGGTGCAGATCGCGGCGGTCAGCAGCCAGGCGGCGTTGATCGTTTCGCCGCGTGACAGGGCGATGCGGCCCAGCGCCGCGGCACCCACGATGGCGATCAGACCCCAGATGGCGACGGTACGAACGGAACGCATGGGATGGGAAGCGGGGAGGCTGCGTGTGGGTGAGCCATGCACCCGGTCGGTGCGCACGCGGCGCCGTGACGGTATCAGCCGGTCAGGTGCCCGGGCAAGGCGCAGCGTGCAATCGGACGCACGACGATCGTGATCGCGGCGACTATCTTCCACCGATGCCCATGCCCCCAGAGACTCCGCGACGCAGCGCGATGCTGCTGCCGGCTGCCCTGCTGTTCCTCGGAGCCTGCAGCGGCGGCGGCGCCCCTGCCGCGCCCACGCCCGCACCGCAGCCGGCCGTGGCTGCGCCATCGCCAGTCGCCGAATCGCCCGCCGCCCCGGACCTTCCCGCCGTCTTCGCCGAGTATGCGGGGCGTGTGGTGATGGTCTTTCCGCTCCAGCGGTATGCGGTCGCCGACTCGACGTCGATGTCGGCGGCCAGCACCACCGGACGTCCCCGCGCAGCGCTGCTCGACTCGGCGCTCACGGTCGTGCTGCGGGAACGCGGACTGGAATCCACCTGGTCGCTGCCCCCGAACACGTCGCGGGTGGCGCAGCGTGAGGTGTTGAAGCGAACCGACCCGCGCGCGCTCTCGACTGCCGGACTGGTTCCGAGCCGCCGCCGCAACGATCTCGACCTCCGCGAGCCGCTGTCGTCGCAACTGCGGTCACTGATCGCGATGGTGCCCGACGCACGGATCGTTCTGTTGCCGCTGGAAGCCCGCGTGGTGACCACTTCGGCAGGGATGAAGCAGGCGACGCTTCGCATCGCGTTTCTGGATGCCCGGGCGGCGACGGTGTTGTCGTTCCCCGATGTGACGGGTCCACCGGCGGCGGATGAAGTCGGCGCGTTGCGTGGGGTGGCGCTCAAGTTCGCCGATCTGGTGGTCGCGCCCTGATCCGAGTCCGACTTTTCTTCTCCTGAATCAGCGGCGCTCCTGCGCCTTCCCACACCCTCTCTGCATTCGGCTCCCATGTCCACGACAGTCACCCTCATCCCCGGCGACGGCATCGGCCCCGACATCACCGAGGCCACCATCCGCGTGCTGGACGCCGTCGGCGCCGACCTCGTGTGGGATCGTCAGATGGCCGGCGCCTCGGCGGCGGCGCGCTACAACGACCCGATCCCGGAAGCGACCCTCGACTCGATCAAGCGGAATCGTGTGGCGCTGAAAGGCCCGCTCGAGACGCCGGTGGGCGACGGCTACCGCTCGGTGAACGTCGCCCTGCGCAAGACCTTCGACCTGTATGCCAACGTCCGCCCCGCGCACGTGATCCTGCACGGCGGCCGCTTCGAGAAGGTCGACATCGTGATCATCCGCGAGAACCTCGAGGGGCTGTACTACGGTGCCGAGCACTACATCCGCATCGGTGACGATCCGAAGGCGGCGGCGGAGAGCGTGGCACTGATCACGCGATTCGGTTCGGAACGCGCGATCCGCTACGCGTTCGAGTATGCCGTGAAGCATGGCCGCAAGAAGGTGACGCTGGTGCACAAGGCGAACATCCTCAAGTACACGCAGGGCCTGTTCCTCGATGTCGGTCGCGAGATCGCCAAGGAATACGCAGGACGCGTGCAGTTCGAGGATCGCATCATCGATGCGATGGCGATGATGCTGGTGCTCAAGCCTGAAAACTTCGATGTGATCGTCACGACGAATCTCTTCGGTGATATTCTCTCGGATCTGGTCTCGGGGCTGGTGGGCGGACTCGGGCTCGCGCCGGGGGCCAACATCGGTCCGACGGCGGCGATCTTCGAGGCGGTGCACGGCACGGCACCCGACATCGCCGGCAAGGGCATCGCGAATCCGGGAGCACTGATCCTGGCGGCCTGCCTGATGCTCGATCATCTCGATGACACCGTGCGTGCGGAGCGCATCCGTGCGGCACTGCACGCGGTGATCGATGAGAAGCAGGTGCTGACGCGCGATCTTGGCGGTACCGCCAGCACGTCGCAGTTCGCCGACGCCATCATCGCCCGACTCTGAGAGGCCCGACCGCGTGACCCGGATATTGCACGTCTCCGATCTGCACTTCGGCCGCCCGGCCGTGCCGTTGCAGATCGATGCCATGGAAGCGCTGATCGCCGATGAGCGCTTCGATGTCGTGGCCATCAGCGGCGACGTGAGTCAGCGCGCGCGGTCGGGAGAGTTTCAGCGCGCGGCGGCGTTTCTGCGTGATACGCGTCGCGTGAGCGAGACGATCGTCGTGCCGGGCAATCACGACGTGGCGTGGTGGAATGCGCCGCTGGGGATTGGTGACTCGAGTGCGCTCTACGCCGACTACCGCACTTTCATCGATGACGACATCGAGCCGGTGCTCGACGTGCCCGGGGCTCGGCTGATGGGACTCAATACCAGCCACGGAATCACTCGCCGCACGCTGACGTGGAACATGCGCGACCTGAGCGTGCTGGGTGACGTGACGCGCGCGCAACTGGAGCGGCTGCGCACACGCGCCGAGGCCACGCCGCCCGGTGCGGCGCGCGTGGTGGTGATGCATCACAATCCCGTGCGCGGTGAGCTGAGCCAGCGGCACGGGCTCAAGCACACGAAGAAGGTGCTCGGTGCGTTCGCCGAGATGGACATGGACCTGGTGCTGTGCGGGCATGACCACCAGGAGGCGATCCACTTCGTGGAGCACACGAAGAAGGGCACCGTGATCTCCACCGCCGGCACCGTCAGCAGCCGCTCGCGCGGTGGCCGGCCGTCGAGCGTGAATTGCATCGACATCACTGACGATGAGATCCACATCGTGACATGGATC
>JBBSCZ010000157.1:0-7380 GCA_038249795.1 Gemmatimonadales bacterium
CGTCAGGGAGGCACTCGAGGGCGGCAGCCGGTGTGCGGCGCCCGCAGTGCGTTGGCGAAGCTACGGGAGCGGGCGGCTCGTGACGAGTCCCGGGAGATAGTAGGACGTGTTGCCTTGTGGCACCGGCTGGTGTTCGGCGAGGTTTGTCCTCGATGCCCAGCACACTCGACGCCGACCTCCGGCGCGCCGATGCCGCCGCCGCCGGCGGCGCGGAGAAGCGCGCGTACGTTCAGCAGATCTTTTCCGAGATCGCCCCCCGCTACGACCTGCTCAACCACGTCCTGTCGATGAACATCGACAAGGGGTGGCGGCGGCGGGCGCTGGAGGCGCTGGCGTGGACGGCGGCGCCGTCGGGGCGATATCTGGACCTCTGCGCGGGTACGCTCGACGTCGGCGCGCAGCTGGTCCGGCAGACTGGCTTTGCTGGGTATGTGATGGCGGCCGACTTTGCCGAGCCGATGCTGCGGATGGGCACGGGCAAGGCGTCGCGGGGATCGCTGGGTCCGGTGGCCGCCGATGCGCTGCAGCTTCCGGTCGCTGACGCGGTGTTCGATGGCGCGATCGTCGCCTTCGGCATCCGCAACGTGGCGGCGCTCGACGCCGGTCTGCGCGAGGTGCGCCGCGCCCTGCGTCCGGGTGCACGCTTCGTGATCCTCGAATTCTCGACGCCGCGCAATCCGATCGTCCGGGCGGGGTATCAGTTCTACTTCCACTCGGTGCTGCCGACGATCGGACGGATCGTGAGCGGCCACAAGACGGCCTACGCGTATCTGCCCAAGAGCGTGGCGCACTTCCCGGTCGAAGAGGAGCTCGCGGCGCGCATGACCGCCGCCGGGTTCCGCGACGTCACCTGGACGCCGCTCTCGTTCGGCATCGCGGCCATTCATGTCGGTACGGCGTGATCCGGCTCTGTTTTGCTTGTGCAAACTGCGTAAATGGGAGACCCGAAGACTCGGCGGCGCGGAGGATGAATGGGGGAACAGCGGGCTCTCGCCGATGGGTTTCACCATTCCCCAAGGACGGGTGAACGAGCGTATTGAATGTTTTGTCTTCCCTGTGCGGTCGTCGTGTCCGAGACTCGGAGTCTCCGAGCCACCGTGCTGTGCCGTTCGTCCAATCGCGAGCGAACGCTACCAACCGACTGAACGACGCGATGCCATGCGCGTGAACTTTCATCTGAGCTGACGTGTCACTGGACTCACTGCAGGACTTCATTTCCGCGATCGATGCGATGGGCGAGCTGGTGCGTGTGTCGCACCCGGTTCGTGCGAAGCTCGAGCTGTGCGAGATCGCCGATCGCACCAGCAAGCTGCCGGGCGGTGGGCCGGCGCTGCTGTTCGAGCACGTCATGCTCGACAATGGCGAGCGCTCCGCCTATCCCGTCGCCATCAACCTCTTCGGGTCGATGACGCGCATGGCGCTGGCGCTCGGCGTGAAGAATCTCGACGAGCATGGCGCGCGCATCACGGAGTTGCTGAACCTGAAGGTGCCAGACGGGTTCGTGGCGAAGCTGGGGCTGCTGCCACGTCTGCTCGAAGTGACGAAGTTTCCGCCGCGGGTGAAGAGCGGGTCGGCGCCCTGCCAGGAAGTGGTGTGGCGCGGTGACGAGATCGATCTCGACAGGATTCCCGTCATCACTTGCTGGCCCGAGGATGGTGGACCCTACATCACGCTCACGGCCGTCGTCAGCAAGGACCCGACACGGGGCATCCGCAACGTGGGCATGTACCGCGTACAGAAGCTCGACAAGCGCACCGTGGCCATGCACTGGCAACGCCACAAGTCGGGGGCGGAGCACTTTCGCGAAATGGCCGAGCGTGGTGAAACGATGCCGGTCTGCATCGTGATCGGTGCCGACCCGGCCAGTGTCTTCAGCGCCAGCGCGCCACTGCCGCCGGCGGTGGACGAGTTCATCTTCGCCGGCTTCCTGCGTCGCGACCCCGTACACCTCACCAAGGCCGTGACCTGCGATCTCGAAGTCCCCGCCGCGGCGGAACTGGTGATCGAGGGATACATCGATCCGCGTGAGGAGCTGGTGGTGGAAGGTCCATTCGGCGACCATACCGGCTTCTACTCCGAAGCCGACCTGTACCCGAAGGTGCACGTCACCGCCGTCACGATGCGGAAGAAGATGGTGTACGCAACCACCGTCGTCGGACGCCCGCCGATGGAGGACTACTACCTCGGCCACGCCACCGAGCGGATCTTCCTGCCGCTGCTGAAGCTCACCACGCCGGAGATCGTGGACTACCACATGCCGGCCGAGGGTGGATTTCACAACCTCGTGTTCGTGAGCATCGACAAGAAGTATCCCGGGCACGCCTACAAGGTGATGAATGCGTTGTGGGGCGCGGGACTGATGTCGCTGGCGAAGGTGCTGGTGGTGGTGGACAAGGAGATCGACGTGCAGAACATCACCGAGACGTGGTGGGCGGTGCTGAACAACATCGATCCCGAGCGCGACGTCCGCTTCACCATGGGCCCGGTGGATGTGCTGGATCATTCCAGCCGCGCGTTCAGCTACGGCAGCAAGATGGGCATCGATGCCACGCGCAAGCTGCCCGAGGAGGGCTTCACCCGTCAGTGGCCGCGCGTGATCGCGATGGATGCCGACACGCAACAGGCTGTCGATGGTTTTTACGATTCGCTCGGCATCGAGAAGGCGTGGCGCCGGTGAGCAACACACCGCGCGAAGGGCAGACGTTTGCCGGACCCTCGGCAACGGCACGCTGGGCGAGCTTCGTCAAGCTGCCGCACACCGTGTTCGCATTGCCGTTCGCGCTGACAGGTGTGGTGCTGGCGAGTCGCATCGTGATGCCGACCGTGGGACAGGTGGGCTGGGTGGTGCTGGCGTTCACCGCTGCACGATTCGCTGCGATGGCGTTCAATCGCATCATCGATCGCGACGTGGATGCGATCAACCCGCGCACGAAGATGCGCGAAATCCCGAGCGGTACGCTGCCGCTGGCTCAGGCGAAGCTGAGCGTGGTGGTGGCGGGGGTGGTGTTCGTCATCGCGAGCTGGATGTTGAACCCGCTCTGCGGCGTGCTGTCGCCGGTGGCGCTGTCGTGGGTGCTGTTCTACAGCTACTGCAAACGCTTCACGCGCTGGAGTCACCTGGTGCTTGGCCTGGGCCTTGGCATCGCGCCGGTAGGTGGATTTCTCGCCGTCACCGGGGCGTGGAGCGAACCGGCGTGGATGCTGCCGGTGCTGGCGATGGCGGTGTTGACCTGGTCGGGGGGCTTCGACATTCTGTACGCGTTGCAGGACGTGAGCTTCGATCGCGCCAACAAGCTGCATTCGCTGCCGGCGTCACTGGGTGCACCGCGGGCGCTCGATGTGGCGCGTGTCCTGCACGTGGGCACGGTGCTGCTGCTGGCACTGGTGGGATGGGCCACCGGCGGCGGGCTGCTGTATGCCGTCGGAGTGGCCATCGTCGCGCTGCTGCTGGCGTACGAGCATTCGCTGGTGAAGCCCGATGACCTGTCGAAGCTGGATGCCGCATTCTTCACCATGAACGGTGTCATCAGCATCACCTTCTTCACGTTCGTGCTGCTGGAGCGGGTGCTGCACCTGCCATCGCTGGCCACGCTGATCCGCGGCGCGTCGTGAGCACACCGCTGCCGATCGTGATGGCCATCACCGGTGCCTCGGGCGCACCGTACGCCGTGCGTCTGTTGCAGGTTCTGGCGACCGCCGGCCAGCCAGTCTGGTTGATCGTCTCGTCGCACGGGTGGCGGCTGTTGCAGACCGAGACGGGGATTCCCGATCTCGCATCGCTGCGCGAGCATGTGGGGCGCGACGCATTCGATGCCTGCGTCCACCTGTTCGACGACAACGATCGTGGTGCCACACCGGCCAGCGGCTCGGCGAAGGTGCGAGGGATGGTGATCGTACCATGCAGCATGGGAACGATCGCCTCCATCGCAGCAGGCACCAGCCGTTCGCTGGTGGAACGTGCGGCCGATGTATCGCTGAAGGAGCGTCGTCCGCTGCTGCTGGTGCCGCGCGAGACGCCGTTCTCGCGCATTCATCTCGAGAACATGCTGCGCGTCACCGATGCCGGTGCGGTGGTGCTCCCGGCCGCACCGGGCTTCTATCACCGGCCCGAGCGCATCGACCAGCTGGTGGACTTCATCGTGCAGCGCATTCTCGATCAGCTGCACGTGGACGTCGACATCGCGCCGCGCTGGGGCGACTCGGCCGAGTGAGCGGCACGCGTCATGTCATCGGCCTCGTCTCCGATACGCACGGCATGGTGCGCGCGTCGCTGTTCGATGCGCTGCAGGGTGTGGAGCTGATCCTGCACGCCGGCGACGTGGGACCTGACGACGTGCTCACCGAACTCGAGGCGATCGCACCGGTGCGCGCGGTGTTCGGCAACACCGACCAGGCGGGTAATCCACGACACTCGGCGGAACTCGTGCTCGATGTCGATGGGGTAAGCATTCATGTCAGCCACGGCCACGAACTGGGCAGCCCGACGCCCGTGAAGCTGCTGGCGGCCTATCCGCAGCGTGTGCTGGTGTACGGGCACACGCACCGCCAGCTGATCACCAGGGCCAATGGACGGCTGGTGGTCAATCCTGGTGCGGCCGGTGCGCGGCGATTCGATCTGCGGCCGAGCATCGCGCGCCTGATCATCGAGAACGGCCAGCCGGATGTGGAGCTGGTGCCGCTCGATTGACTTCAGGACGATGTAATGCGAACTGAGCGCGCTACAGCATCGGTGAAAACAGTCGCGCCGCACCTTCGAACAGCCGGCGTGGCAGTGTCTCGCGCCGCATCGTCTCGGGCGTGATTTCGTGTGCGTGGCGCAGGTCGGCCTCGAACATCCGGCAGAGCGTCGTGACTGGCGCCTCACCGTAGCAGATCGCGACCAGCTCGAAGTTCAGGCGCAGGCTGCGATTGTCGAGGTTCGCGGTGCCGACGATCGCGGCGTCGGAGTCCACCAGCATCGTCTTCGCGTGCAGCCCGGGCGGGCCGTACGCGTGAAAGCGCACACCGACGGCAAGCAGTTCGGGCAAATAGCTGCGAGCGGCCGCATCCACCAGCGGCAGGTCGCTCTTCTCCGGTAGCAGGACGCGCACGTCCACGCCCCGCAGCGCGGCTCCGGTGAGCGCCGACTGCATCGATTCGTCGGGCACGAAGTACGGCGTCGAGATCCAGACGCGTCTGCGCGCGGTCGTGATCGCGGCGAAATAGACCGCATGGATGCTCTGAGGGTGGGCATCCGGGCCGGACGCGCAGAGCTGCACCAGCTGCGTCCCCTTGCCGGTCAGCGCCGGCAGGTACGCATCGCCGTCGAGCACGAGCTCGGTCGCGTACTGCCAATCCTCCAGGAAGGCGAGCGCCATCGGTGCGACCGCATCACCCTCGATCCGCAGGTGCGTGTCGCGCCAGCTTTCGGCACCGGTCACGCGCTCGTCGTGGCAGTCGTCGATGTTCATGCCGCCGGTGAATCCCACACGGCCGTCGCAGACGACGATCTTGCGATGCGTCCGGAAGTTCACGAAGCCCGGCCGCATCCTGGGACCGAAGCGCGCCACCTCGATCCCGACGTCGCGCATGGGCTGCAGGAAGTCACCGAGCCGCGACGTGCCGATGCCGTCGAGCAGCAGCCGCACCTCGACGCCGGCCTGCGCGCGCTCGATCAGCGCTGCGCGCAGCCGTTGCGCCACCACACCGTCCTTGAGGATGTAGTACTCCAGATGCACATGATGCCGCGCCAAGCCGATCGCCGTAATCATGCTGTCATACACTGCGCTGCCGAGGCCAAAGATTTCGAGCGAGGTGCAGGGCAGCGGTGGTGACTGCTCGGTCCCGGCGGCGATCGCCGCCAGTCGTGCGCCGGTGATACCGAGCCTCTCATCGGCCGAGGCACGGTCAGGATGCGTGCCCTTGGCACGGTTCCGCTGGGCGGTGCGCGCCACGATCCGTCGGCGCTTCTTGCGGTCGAGCCGGCGTGGGCCGAGAAAGTAGTAGACGATGAAGCCAAGGACGGGCAGGGTCGCCATACTGACGATCCACGCCAGTGTGGCGAGCGGCGGCCGGCGTTCGAGCAGGATGTAGCACGAGATGACGACGACCCAGACCACTTCCAGTGCGATCAGCCACGGCGGGAGTTCGATGAACGACATCATGCGCCAAATTCACGCACTGCCGCCTCCGGCGCGAGGGTGCGTGCGAACTCGTCGGGATGCCGCTGGAACCAGCTCGACAACAGCAACAGCTCGTCGATCTCGTGTGTCGGTATCGCGCGGGTGGGCCGTTCGGTCGCGTCGAAGACGCGTCGCGCCCACTCGGCGAACTCCATCTGCTCACGCCGTGTGACGGGAAGTTTCAGGTCGGCCCGCACGGTGCCGCGCTTCACCAGGTACACACGCGTCTCGTTGCCGTGACCGGTCACCGGATACGCAAAGGTCAGCGTCTCCACCGCAAAGCGCAGTCGCTCGAATTGTGCGCGCAGTACCTCGAGTCGGTGCAGCTTGTCACGCATCTGTCCGGCGCGCTCGAATTCCAGCGCCTCACTGTGGGCCAGCATGCGCGTCTCGAGCGCTTCCATCGGGCCATCGCTGCTGCCATCCAGGAAGGCGCGCGCCAGCTGCAGCTGCGCCATGTAGGCCTGCTCGGTGACTGCGGCGACACATGGCCCAAGACATTTTCCGATCTCGAACCGGATGCAGCCCGGTGTGCGCGGCAACGCGATCACCGGCAGCTCGGCCTGATCGCGGAAGTGCATGCGGACGTCGCTGGCACAATCGCGCAAACCCAGCACGTCGCTCAGTTCGCGCAATGCGTCGGCAATGCGACCCGCGCTCAGATATGGCCCGAAGTACGTGCCGCGCTCGTCACCGGATGCATCGCGGGTGACGGTGAGCTTCGGCGCGAGCCCCGGGGTGAGCTTCACGAAGCAGTAGTGGCGCGCATCACGCTTCATCATCCAGTTGTAGCGTGGGCGCAGCTGCTTGATCAGCCGCAGCTCACGCAGCAGTGCGCCGAATTCGCTGGGCTGATATTCCCACTCGATGCGTGCGGCGCGCCAGAGGATCCGTGCGCCCTTGTCTTGTGGCCACTCGGCGCGGAAGTAGCTGAGGAGTCGTGTGCGCAGCTGCTTCGACTTGCCCACGTACAGCACCGAGCCTTCACCGCAGAGAAAGCGATAGGTGCCCGGTCGGTCCTGCGTGCCGGCCTTGACCAGTTCTCGCAGCGCGTCGAGATCGGTGACCGGCTTGCGCTTGCCCTTGCGCGTGCGCGCCGCCGCCGGTCCGTCGCTGGTGTCGTCGAGCGCCACCGGCACGGCCGCCTGCAGTTCCGATTCGGGAAGAGAGGCGGCGGCCTTCGCCGCTTCGAGCTCAGCGAGCGTCACGGCCCGCTCGA
>JBBSCZ010000158.1:0-7363 GCA_038249795.1 Gemmatimonadales bacterium
CGCCGGATGATGCATACTGCACCGACCACCCAGCCAGCGAGACCACGCTGTCGCTGGCGTTGTAGAGCTCGATGAAATCGTTGCGGAAGGTCGAGCCGGCGTTGCCGCCCCCGCCGTAGACCTGGCTGACGACCACGCCCTTTGGCGCCGCGACGTTCAGGGACACCAGCGGTGGCGCTGTGGCTTCGCGCGCGCCGCAACCAGCAAGGATCAGGACGCCGAGCGAGATCCCGGCCCAATCGGATCGAGCCGCAGCGAACGAATTACGGAATGTCATTGGTGCGTCAGTGGGAGTGATGGCTTCGCCAAGATGTTGCAAAGCAACGGGCTGTCCGCGCGCAATGCAAGAACGGGAGACCGTCGTTGACACGATCGTGGCGAACCAATCGACCCTCGTGAACATGCGGCGGGCCCGGTTCTCGATTCGGACCGCTCGACGATCGCTCTGTTGCAGAGGCTGACAGCGCCCTGCGCCTCCCGTATCGTTGACGTGTGACACGACACGACACCGATCCGCCCTCTCCTGACTTCGAGCCTGCCCGCAGTCGCTGGCGGACGGAACTGCACACCATCGTTTTCGAGGCCGATACCCCCGCCGGCCGGGCGTTCGACCTCGTGCTCATCGCGCTGATCGCGCTCAGCGTGCTGGTGGTAAGCCTCGAGACCGTGCCGGGACTCGCATCATCGACGTATGTCGCACTGCGGCGCGCCGAGTGGACGCTGACCGTGGTGTTCACGATCGAATACGTGCTGCGACTGCTGGCCGTGCGCCGACCACGCGCCTACGCCACGAGCTTCTACGGTATCGTGGATCTGATGGCGATCCTGCCCACCTGGATCAGCCTTCTGGTTCCGGGAGCACGAGTACTCATGGTGGTGCGCGTTTTGCGCCTGCTGCGGATCTTCCGGGTGCTGAAGCTCGCGCGCTACATGCAGGAGGCCGCCATCATCGGTGACGCACTCCGCGCCAGCGCCCGGAAGATCGGCGTCTTCCTGCTGACCGTCGCGACGGTGGTGGTGATCGTGGGCTCAGTGATGTATTCGATCGAGGGTCCGGCGCATGGCTTTACGAGCGTGCCATTGAGCATGTACTGGACCGTTGTGACGCTTACCACAGTCGGATACGGCGATCTCGCACCCGGCACGCCACTTGGCAAGGCGCTTGCCTCGCTGGTCATGATCCTGGGCTATGGCATCATCGCGGTCCCGACCGGTATCGTGTCCGCCGAGTTCACCCAGCGTCGTGGCCCCCCGCTGCAGCTCAATACCCAAGCTTGCGCGCAGTGCGGCCGAGAGGACCACGCCTCCGACGCTCGGTTCTGCCGGCACTGCGGGGCCGCGCTCTGATTTGCCTCTGGCTGCTGCGCTGGCGGCGCACTTGCCTCAGTTTGCGGTATTATTAGGGCAGCACGGTCGCCTCCCGAATTCTCACACTCAGCCCGGATCATCCCATGCGTCTCAGCCACGCACTCGTCCTCGCGGCGCTGCTCCCCGCGCCACTCCTTGCACAGGGTATGGGCGGAATGGGAGGTATGGGCGGGATGGATGGACGTGGGGGCATGGGCGGTCGTACCGGCATGGTGCAGGCGCCGACGAACCGGGGACTGCCCAAATTTGCGACCGCCAAGGAACTCGAGCGCTACAACGCCGCCGATGCGCTGCTGAATGAACGTCGCAAGTTGAAGCTGACGGACGATCAGGTGACGCAGCTCTCCACGCTGCGAGGCACGCTCTTCGAGCGGAATGCCGACCTGCTGGTGCGCTATGACTCGGTCCGCCGCAATTTTCGCGTGCCCAAGGCGCTCGAGGCGAACGCTCCGTCCGGATCCGCGCCACCGACGCCGCAGGAGATGGAGGTGCTGCGCGAGCAGATGATCGCGATGATGCAGATCGCCGACTCGCTGGTGGCGCGCCGTCCTGAGCAGCTCGCGACGGTACTCGCGCTGGTCACCGACGACCAGAAGAAGGATGCGGAGAAGGAGCTGAAGAGTCAGAGCGAGGAATTGCGCAAGCAGGTGCCTGAGCGCCCACGCAATCGCCGCTGAGCCTCTTCTGCTGCAGACGTCCGAACGAAACGCCGCCGACGATCGCGTCGGCGGCATTTCGTATCTGCGCACGCATCAGACACTCATGGGATACTGGGCGGCATGCGTCCTTCGTCCATCTCCGCGGTCTCGATCGGCGCGATCTTTCCGAGCTGGGTGTTGAAGGCCAGCAGCAGGCCGAGCACGATGCCCCATTGCATCAGGATCGTGCCGATGTTCTCGATGCCGAACGGATTCATCGCCCCCGGCCCGCGCACCTGCCACATCCACCACGCCATCAATGCGACCGCCTCGAACGGCACGAGGATGCGGATGGCCCAGTCCCACCACGCACCGACACGAATGTTCGAATGCTGGTGATTGATCTGCCCGGCCCGGAACCTCGCGGGGCCCATGCGGATCACGGCGAACGCGAAAAAGAGGCCGGAGAGCATCAACGCCACTCCCCACACCCAGTCCTGGTTGTGCAGGAAGTCGAGCGAGAAGGCTGACGGCAGACCGAGCACGAGGCCGAATGCCCCGACCACCCAGACGGCGCGGCCCCGGCTCCAGCCCATGTCGAGCAGCACGCGCGTACCCAGCTCCACCATCGCGATCAGCGACGTGAAGGCCGCGACCGAGAGTGCGGCAAAGAACAGCGTCATGAACAGGTGCCCGCCCGGCAAGGTGGCGAAGAGCTTCGGAATCCAGATGAAAGTCACGCCCTCGTTGCCGGCGCCGAAGATGGTCTTCTGCACCAGCGAAGCGTCGAGCGTCGCGCCACCGGCGATGGCAGTCTGCAGGTCGGGGAAGTCGGCCAGCGCGGCGGGATTGGTGGCAATGGAACTGACGAGCTGCGGCACCACGGTGAAGACGGTGCAGAACACCATCATGCCGGCGCAGAGCGAGATCATGTTGTTTGCCGCAGGCAACATGAAGGCGTTCAATGCCGTGTCCTCGTTGCTGCGCATGTAGGCCGCGTAGGTCAGGATCAGGCCCCAGCCGGCTCCCGTGTCCCAGGCATTCTGTGTGAGGGCCTGCAGCCAGAGCGAGGCGTCGGCGAGGCGGCTCCACTCCACGCCGTAGAAGTAATCGAGCCCCGCAGCGGCACCCGGCAGCATGAGCGCGCGACCCGTGAGCAACAGGATGATCGCGATCAGGATCGGCATCAGTATCGTCGTGGTGCGTTCGATGCCCTTGACGCCCTTGGCGACGATGAAGGTGGCGCCGACGATCGCGAGCACGTGCGGGAGTACCGGCGCACTGCTGCCCGAGAAGGTCCGCCAGAAGCCAACCGAATTTGCGCCGCTCACCTCACCGAAGGCGGACGCGATGAAGTAGCGAAAGGTCCAGCCGGTGATCACGGAGTAGTACGCCATGATCGCCACGGCGGTGAACGCGATGAACGCACCCATCCACGCATACCGCTGCCCGATCGTGCGCACGAAGGCACCGACGGGGCCATGCCGCGTCTGCCGCCCCATGCCGAACTCGATCAGGATGAGCGGAATCGACCAGGTGAAGAGACAGATGATCCACGCGACGAGGAACGCGCCGCCGCCGTTGTTGGCCACGATCCGTGGAAAGCGCCAGATGTTGCCGGTGCCAACCGCCATGCTGAGCATGGCCAGCATCATCGCCCCGCGCGTGGAGAAGCCCTTGGTCTCGGTCACGTATTTGCTGCAGATGGGGAGTGAAACGACAGGGTCACCAGCGACCACGAATCAGCGTGAACTTCTTCCGCTCACCCCAGCGTCGGCCGGTGAGCACTTCGGCCACGCGGCTGAGCACCATCTTCCAGTCTTTCGTATTCCAGTCCGACGGCGTGAACGTGGGCGTGAAGCTCCAGTCCTGCGCCGCGACGATGTCGCGCATGATGGCCGGATGCGAACCGGTGAATGGCCGCAGGCCGAACATCTGGCGGAACTGAAACGCCGGATCTTCCGTCTTCTCTTCCTTCGCGCCGAAGTACCAGTAATGAAAACGCGCCATCTTCGTGCCCATGCGCTCAGGGGGCTTGGCCCAGCCATAATGCAGGATGCGCGCGCCGCTTCGCACCACGCGGGGCTTGTGATCCGCCACCATGAAGCTCTGGGCGTCGCCGATGCTGCGCGCATCGATACCGTTCCGCACGATGCGCACCTCGTTGCGGTACCAGTTGTGCGAGGTGGCGATCACGCTGAACGAGCCGTAGAAGTGCGTGTACGCGAACAGCAGCGCCTCCACCTGCAGGTCGTCGCGCAGGCGCTCGCACGCCGCGCGGATCACCGGCAGGTCGTTCTCGTGCACCAGCTCATCGGCCTGCAGGTAGAAGCACCAGGTGCCGCGACACATCGCCAGCGCCTCGTTGGTCTTCTCGGCGAGCATGTGGCCGCCCCGGTTCCTCGTGCGATCCCACACCGTATCCACGATCCGCAGCTTCGGGTCGCCGATGGCGGCAATCACGTCGCGCGTGCCATCGTCGCCGGCGCCGACGGCCACGATGTACTCATCGCAGATCGGCAGGATCGACTTGATCGCCTCCACCACCGGATAGCCCATCAGCATGGCATTCCGGATGACCGTGAAGCCGGAGATCAGGATCGCCGGATCGCGGGAGGTGGCAGCAGTGCCCACGGCCTGCGGCACGGAGGTGAGCTCAGTCATCCGCACAACGTATGCATCACGCGCTGCCTCGTGCACCCGCTCAGCTCAGCGCCGCGCCGGCGCTCACTCACACGCGGGTCAGGGCTTGCGACGCGGCTCGACCGGGGGCGCCGGGGGCCGGTCGTCCTTCTCGATCGCACCCCAATCCTTCTTCGTCTCACCGCGCGAAGGCCCGCGCCGGAACTTTGCCGGATCGGGCGGGGCGTTCGCGGGGCGCTTGCGGCCGGCTTTCCCACCCTTCATGGCGCATCCGGTGAAAACGGTCATGTCGAACACCGTGTCCGACACCGCAAGCTATCGCGTCACCCCTCACGGACGATACAGCGGCAGCGCCGCCAGCCGTGACTCGATGCGCTGCATCATCACTGCATAGCGCGGCGCCCCGATCGCGCCGAAGCGCTCTGCAAACTGCGCCGCCGTCATGGATTCCGGCAGATCGGCCACCGATGGCATGATGTCCGCCTCGGACAGCCCAGTGGCGAGCGCGGCCTGTACGCGTGATGGCGAACGGGTGGCGACCTCGCCGAACAACGTCCCGGCACGATCGGCGGCGAGATCGACGAAGCTGAACCCGCTGCCGAACTGCGAGTCTTCGATCTCCTTCGTGCGCCCGACGGCATCGGCCAGCGTGCCGCCATTCTGCGACGAGACCAGGGCCGAGACGAGAAAGTGCTTCGCCAGATCCTCGCGGCCCGCCAACGTCACGACGCGGGGTGGCACCCGTGGCCAGCTGCTCGCGCGACGCACCCAGCGACTCAGCGATCGCCCAGTCACATACAGCGTGAGCGTCGCCAGCACGGCGCGGTGCTCGGCCACTGCATCGCCACCCGCCGATCGCTCGGCCGCCCCCTCGAACATCGGCACCAGCAGCGTGACCAGCGGCAGGGGGCCAGTGCCACCCTGCGCGCGTATCAGCCGTGCCAGATCGTCATTCGCAACGCGCAGCCGCTCGAGATCCGCCGGCGAAATGAGCATGTCACGCACGCGGTTCGTGGCATCCTTCTGCCAGGTATAGGCGATGCGCACCGATGTGGGCGTGAATGCGACCGCGTCCAGCATCTCCTGCGCCAGCGACACCGGCACGTCGGACCCGAGTCGCGCGAGCAGCAGGTCCATCACCCAGTGTGCGGCGAAGGCGGGCACCGGCACATGTCCGACGTGCAGCTGCTGGACGTCCGGCATGCCCTCGGCATTGCTGACCGTAGCCGCGACGTTGAGCCACCTTCCAAGCAGGTTGCCATCGAGGTCGATGCTCGCCTGCACGTCGGCATGCCCTTCGCGCAGCGTCACGCGCGTCACCGCCCGCCGCCAGCGTGATGCGGCATACTGCGTGAGCAGCGTCACGTCCTGCTGCGTGAGAACCACGACATTGGCGACACCGTCCGGCACACGGCGCGGGTCGTGCTGCGCCATCAACGCTCGGGCGCGCTGCACATCCTCAACCGAGACGGCACCCGGCGTGGCCACCAGCGGCGTCTTCTGAAACGCCAGCAGCAGCACGCCAACCCCTGCCCCGATCGCGACCAGCGCCGCGATCGCGAGCAGTCGCAACAATCGGCTCATCGAGACATCAGCTCGCGAGGATGCAAACGCATCCCGCTTCCTGCGCACGCCGCGCCGAGACGATATCGGTACGCTGGACGATGACACCGAGGGCCGACATTGCTTCAGACGCGGAGGCTGAGGGAGTGACCATCCAAAAGCGAGTGACGGCTGGTCGACCACGCGAAAGCTAGCGCACTTCGTTCGTTCTTCAGTCCGTCCGCTTGTGATAGCGCGACACGGAAAGCGCGAGCACGCCGAACCCGAGGCCGGCCAGCGGCAGCAGCTGGCGCCAGACGTCGGCCCATCCCGCCCCCTTCAGCATCACCGCGCGCACCAGTTCGATGAAGTGCATCATCGGGTTGAGTTGCGCCAGCATCCGAACCCAGTCCGGCATGGCACGCACCGGCGTGAAGAGGCCACTCATGAGCAGGTAGACCATGATCAGTGAGAAGGTCACGAAAAGTGCCTGCTGCTGCGTCTCCGTGACCGTCGACACCCAGAGCCCCAGCCCCAGCGCCGCCAGCAGGAACAGCGCCGCACCGACCAGCATCACCAGCGGGCTGCCCAGCAGCGGCACGTTGAACAGGAACACCGCGATCAGGATACCGGCGACGAACTCCCCCATGCTGATGATCCACAGCGGGAGCAGCTTCGCGGCCAGGAACACCGCCGGACGCATGGGCGTGACGTTCAGCTGTTCGAGCGTGCCATTCTCCTTCTCTCGCACGATGTTCAGCGCTGTCATCAGGGTACCGATCAGCGTGATCAGCTGCACGAGAATGCCCGGGACCATGAAGTAGCTGTAATCCATGCCGGGGTTGTAGCGATTGCGCGTACGCACGTCGATCACTGGCCGCAACGCTCCCGCCGAGGCACCGATGCTTCTGCGGGTCGCGCCAGCCTCCACGGCATAGCGCGACACGATCTCGGCGGCGTATGACTGGATCACTCCCGCCTCCGCACCGTTCTCGGCATTCAGCACGAGCTGCAGCGGTGCCGCGCCATCGCGCTGCAGGTCGCGTGCAAAGTTCGACGGGATCACCAGCACCGCGCTCGCCGCGCCATCGAGCAGCGCCTCATCGCCGGGATCGGCGGTCATGGTGTAGCCGACCACGTCGAAACGTCCGGTGGCGGTGAATCGCTGCACC
>JBBSCZ010000159.1:0-7357 GCA_038249795.1 Gemmatimonadales bacterium
CTTCGCCATCGGCACCGTCGAACGCGACGAGTGGGTGTGGTGCATGACGCGCGCGCTGGCCGAGCAGCCGATGGCTGACGATCTGCGGGCCTATCTCACGCAGCGGATGGTGGCGCTGGCCGAGCACATGCGGAACCAGCCTGAGTAGCGTCAGGAACGTCAGCGCGGTAGCGAGCGAATGGCGGCGCTGATCTCCTCGAGTGCCGCAGGGTCGTCGATCGTCGGTGGCATCGTCCACGCATTACCGTCGGCGATCATGCGCATCGTCTTGCGCAGCACCTTGCCGGATCGGGTCTTCGGCAGGCGGCTCACCACCAGCGCCTGTCGGAAATTCGCGACGGGGCCGACCTGCGCGCGCACGAGGTGCACTAATTCCTCGACGATCACCTCGTGGCTGCGCTGCACACCCGCTTTCAGCACGACGAAGCCGAGTGGGAGCTGCGTCTTGAGGGCGTCCTTCACGCCCACCACCGCACATTCCGCCACGTCGGGATGACTCGCGAGCGCCTGCTCGATCGAGCCGGTCGAGAGATTGTGTCCGGAGACGATGATGATGTCGTCCACTCGTCCCATGATGAAGAGGTAGCCATCCTCATCGATGTAGCCACCATCGCCAGTGAGGTAGTAGCCGGGATATCGTGACAGATACGTCTCGATGTAGCGCGCATCGTCGCGCCAGAGAGTGGACAGCGTGCCTGGCGGAAGGGGGAGACGGATCACGACCGCGCCCTCGCGGTTCGGCGGCAGTGCGTGACCATCCTCGTCGAGAATCTCCACCACATAGCCGGGCACCGGCTTGGTCGGCGACCCGGGCTTCACCGGGAATGCGCCAAGACCAATGCAATTCGCGGCGACCGGCCAGCCTGTCTCGGTCTGCCACCAGTGATCGATCACCGGCCGTTGCAGCAGCGCGCGCGCCCAGTGATACGTGTCGGGATCGAGCCGCTCACCTGCGAGGAAGAGCGTGCGAAACGTCGGCATCGCGTACTTCGCGAAGAGTGCACCGTTCGGGTCCTCGCGCTTGATCGCACGAAACGCCGTCGGCGCCGTGAAGAGCACACACACTTCGTGCTCGGCGATCACGCGCCAGAACTCACCGGCATCCGGCGTACCCACCGGCTTTCCTTCGTGCACCACCGTCGTGCACCCCGCCAGCAGCGGCGCGTACACGATGTAGGAGTGACCCACCGCCCAGCCGAAGTCGCTCGCCGCCCAGAACACCTCGCCGGGTTGCACACCGTAGACATGCTGCATCGACCAGAGCAACGCCGCCGCATGGCCTCCATTGTCGCGCACCACACCTTTCGGCTGCCCCGTCGTACCGGAGGTGTAGAGGATATACAACGGATCAGTGGCGGCGAGCGGCACGCAATCCACCGGCGATGCGTCGCGCGCACTATCGTGCCAGTCGAGGTCGCGGCCGGGCACGAGCTCACAGCGGAGCGTGTCGCGCTGCAGCACCACGCAGTGCGCGGGCTGATGGGCAGCGATGCGCAGAGCCTCGTCGAGCAACGGCTTGTATGGCACCACTCGCTGCACCTCGACGCCGCAGCTTGCCGTGAGCACCACCTTCGGCTGCGCGTCGTCGATGCGCACTGCCAGCTCGTGCGGTGCAAACCCGCCGAACACCACCGAGTGCACTGCGCCGATTCGTGCGCAGGCATACATGCCGATGAGCGTCTCCGGCGTCATCGGCATGTAGAGGATCACGCGGTCGCCACGCTCCACACCGAGGGAGCGGAGCAGCCCGGCGAACCGCGCCACCTCGTCTCGCAACTCGCGATAGCTGATGGTGCGCTTCACACCAGTCACGGGACTGTCGTAGATCACCGCCGCCTGCGCAGCTCGGCCCCCCAGCACGTGGCGGTCGATCGCGTTGTAGCAGGTATTCAGCTCACCGCCGGTGAACCAGCGGGAGAGCGGTGCCGCGCTGTCATCGAGCACGCGCTCCCACGGGGTGTCCCAGTGGAGCGCCGATGCGGCAGCGGCCCAGAACCCCTCGGGGTCGTGCACCGAGGCGGCGTAGGCGAGTTCATACGATGTCTGGTCCGATCCGTCTGGTGCGTGCACGCGATGTATTTCATCAAGGGAAGAGGCGAAGCTGATGCCCGGTCACGCTTCTGTCGAGTGAGTCGCAGTAACGCGAGGGCGCGTGGTCGTAGCGGACACAGCACCGCGCTGCTCGAGCTTCGATCGGGAACTCGACCGCTCGCAGTGCCTACTATGGTCATGCATGTTCTCCTTCGCTTCACGCACGCACTGCGCGGCCTGACGACGCTCTTCGTCGTGGCGCTACTGCTCACCGCCTGCGGCTCTTCCGGCTCACTGCGCACGCTCGGCGGCGCGCCACGTACCGGCCATGAGCGCTATGCACGCGCCCTCCGCGTCGCCGGACTCGACTCCACCGCCCTTGGCCGCGAATGGCTCACGGCCGGCGACAGCGCGCTGCGCGCACCATACCCCGTGGCGCTCCCGGCGCGGGAGTTGGGCGCCTACTCCCGCACCGAAGCGCGCGCCGTGGCTTACCGCATTGCACTGCGCGACGGTGAACGCCTCCGCGTGAGTGTGCGCGCTGACGGTGCGCCGGCACGTCTCTACCTCGATCTGTTCGAGATCACCGGCGACAGCGGCGCAACCTTCGAGCATCGCGTCAGCGCCGACGATGTCCCTGCGACCGACTCTGCCGCAGCGCTGCTGACGCTCCAGCACGAGGCCACGCGCGACGGCAGCTTTGCGCTCCGCCTGCAGCCCGAACTGCTCCGCAGCGGGCGCTTCGAGATCGCCATCCGCGTGGAGCCGAGCCTCGCCTTCCCGGTCGATGGACGCGGGAATGCTGCGATCCAGAGCCTCTTCGGTGTGGATCGCGACGGCGGACGGCGCGCGCACAAAGGCATCGACATCTTCGCGCCACGCGGCTCACCAGTGCTGGCGGCCACCGATGGCGTGGTCCGCAGCACGGCACCCAACAACCTCGGTGGCAACGTGGTCTGGCTCTCCGACGCACGCCGTCCGCAGTCGCTCTACTATGCGCACCTCGACCGGCACGTCGTCAGCGAAGGCCAACAGGTGCGAACGGGCGACACACTCGGCTTCGTGGGCAATACCGGCAACGCGCGCACCACTTCACCGCACCTCCACTTCGGCATCTATGCCCGCGGTGGACCCATCGACCCGCTTCACTACGTGCGACAGGTGACGGCCGATGCGCCGCGCATCACTGGTGACACCAGCGTCCTCGGGCGTCGTGCACGACTCGTCAGCGCGCAGCCGCTCCGCACCTCGGCCGAAAGCGCAGAGAGCGCTCGTGCACAGCTTCCCCGTGCCACCGGAGTCCACGTGATGGGTGCGGCCGCCGACCGCTTCCGCGTGCAGCTCGATGACGGCACCTCCGGCTACGTCAGCGCACGCGCGATTCGCAAGGAAAACTGACGATCGCGCAGGCCTGCGTCGTTATCCGCCAGCCGAACGGTTTCACGACTCGGAACGTTCGGAATCGACCAGTACGTCTTCCGATTGTGGGGAGTCGGACACCACCGGCAGGTAGATGCGAAAGCTCGACCCCTGCCCGGGGACACTGTCCGCACTGATGCTCCCGCCGCTCTGCCGCACGATGCCGAACACCATCGCCAACCCGAGGCCGGTGCCCTTGCCGATGTCTTTCGTGGTGTAGAACGGATCGAAGATGCGTGCCAGCACCTCCGTCGGCATGCCCACGCCAGTGTCGCTGACCGTGATCATCACATGCGGACCGGCGGCAGCTTCCAGACGCGAGGCAAGTGCCTCGCTGAGGTCGATCTCCTGCGTCGCGACGGTCAGTGTGCCGCCACCCGGCATCGCATCGCGTGCATTGACGGCGAGATTCATCAGGACCTGGCCGAACTGGCCCGGGTCCAGACGCACACGCGCAATCGATGGATCGAGCACGAGCGTGATGCGAATTTTCGCTCCGATCAGGCGGCTCAGCATCCGACCGGTGTCGGTAATCGTAGCGTTCAGATCCAACACCTTCAGCTGCAGCATCGATTGCCGGCTGAAGGCCAGTAATTGGCGCGTCAGGGTCGTTGCACGATCAGCTGCATCACTGATGGCATCGACCGGCTCGAGCAGCGCGGGATATGCCGCAGCCTCGATACGGAGCAATTCGGTGAATCCGACGATGATCGTGAGCAGGTTGTTGAAGTCGTGTGCGACGCCACCGGCGAGCTGGCCCACTGCCTCCATTTTCTGCGCTTGCCGTAACTGCTCCTCGAGCTGCTTCCGATCGGTGATGTTGCGGCTCACGCCGATCACTCCCGTGATCGCACCATCGGGACCGCAGACGGGCACCTTCATCGTCAGGTACCATCGAGCGTGCCCGCCGGCGTCGCGTGTCTCGACTTCCCGGTTGAACACCGGACGACCCGCCATCGCCTGCATGTCTTCGTCGTGCAGCCGCTCGGCGATCTCGCGAGGATAGAGATCGAAGACCGTCTTGTCCAGCATCTCACGCTCGTGCGTCAGGCCGAACATCGTCAGCGTCGCCGCATTGACGATTCTGAAGCGACCCGCTGCATCCTTGCTGTAGACCACGTCGGGCACCGTATCGACGAAGGTGCGGAGCAACTCGCGCTGCCGAGCCGCAGCCTGACGAGCGGCGACCTCCTCCTCGAGCGCCTGCTCCAGTCGCGAAAGAAACAGGCCGACGGCGATCGAGAGCACCGAAGTGACGAGGGCGAAGTTGATCGCGGCCGTCAGCCACCAGAGGCCCGAATCGTCGCGCGGCATCTGCAGCGCCTCGGGCTTGATCACGCCCAGCAGACCGGCCCCTGCCAGTGCGATCGCACTCGCGCCGGCAGCGATCAGCCCGGCCCTCGTCCCTAGCAACAGTGACGTGAGCACCGCACAGGCGACGAGGTACAGCTGCCCATGCACCCCAACCACACTGAGCAGGCCAACACCGAGAATGAAGATGCCCAGACAAAACAGCACGGCCTTCGAGCGGTAGGAAATCCGCTCGAACCGATACAGGACCACCACCATCGCCAGCATCGAGACATCGAGTACCGCGATGCTGGGAAAACCGGACTGCAGCGCGATGATCACGCTCGGAACGCAAGCCAGCAGACCGAGCCAGGCGCTCACACGCAGGATGCTGGCAAGCATGGGGCCTCGCCAGTTCACCACCTGACCATCCGGTGCCGGTGTCACGTAGTCGCGCGCCTCCATGTGCTGGCGATCACCGCGACGGTACGAGTGCGCCAATGACCGGCGCGGGCCGGCACCACGATCGGTGGCTGCGCGTGCGGGGATTCAGCATGGGGCAGGCGAAGGCTGTGAGCGGAAGACGTGCCGTCAGAATACCACGTCACGGCCACCGCGGTCGGTCTACGTTGCTCTGGATCCACGGCCATACGTCGCCATACTGATGACACTCCCCCTTTCACGATGATCACAACCATCCTTCTCGCCAGCCTGATCGCGATCGCCGGCGTCGCAATCCCCGCGCCTGTCGGGTCGGCCCCAGCGGCAGCGCCGACGTCCTCCGCCAGTGCCGCGCCGCTCCGGCATGTGGTCCTGTTCGACTTCCGCGACACGGCCACACCCGCCGACATTGCGCGCATCGAAGCGGCGTTTGCGGCGCTTCGCAGCAGCATCCGCGAGGTGAAGGGGCTGGAGTGGGGCACGAACGTCAGCCCGGAAAACCTCGCCAACGGATTCACCCACTGCTTCATCGTGACGTTCGATGATGCCGCGGGCCGTGACATCTACCTGCCGCATCCAGCTCACCAGGCGTTCGTGACGCTCGCCGGCCCCTACATCGAGAAAGCCCTGGTGGTGGATTTCTTCGTCCGCTGAATCGAGTCATCAGTTGCCGGCCATGACGTGCACGCAGTGGTCGCAGACCATCGATACTGCGGCTCGACGGTGTCGGCTGATCACATCCCCAGCTTCCCGCGCGTGAACGGACGGCTGAATGCCGCCGGTGGATTGTGCGAGGTGGACAGTTCGTACGCCTTCTGGAAAAACGGACGCGCCGCAGCGGCATCGCCCTTCTTCTCGAACATCATGCCAAGCAGGACATGCAGGAAAGGATCGGTCCCATTGCCCTGCATCGCCAGCGCTTTCGTCAATTCAGCTTCCGCCGTCGCGAGATCGTTGGTGTAGAGGGCCACGTACCCGACGAGATACGGATAGAAGCGCGCCTGCTGCGCCGCCATGACGGTGTCCGCATCCAGAATGCGGCGGGCATCGGCCACATGCCGTCGCGCCTTCGCCGCCTGGCCACGACGCGCCTCGATGCGACCGAGCGCGTGTGCCAGTCGGTAGTCCCAGAGTGACTTCGGGTGTGTCTTCGGCGCCGGCTCCTTCAGCCCGAGCTCACTGCCGCGGCGATACAGACGCTCCGCGATGTCCAACTGGCCGAGATCGATGCAGATGCGCGCCGCCTCATTCGCCATCTCGCCCTGCTGGTAGAAGGCATTCTGCGGGTCGGCGGCCTCACGTGTCTTCCAGTACGTGATCACCATCTCCTCGTAGCGCATCGTGTTGTCGCAGTCGCCGGCGAAGGCGTACGACATCGCCATGCGACGCTGCGCGGCCGCCTTCGCAGCTGGCGTGGCGGCACCGTCGATCAGCGCCTGGAAGATCGCGCGCGCAGCGGGATGATCGCCATTCACGTCGAGACGCTGCGCAGTGCGCATGCTGTCCTGCTGCGGCGTGGGTGGTGTCTCATTGCCCTGCGCCGATGTGCGCACCGGCGAGACGATGCAGAGCAGGCCGGAGCCGAGTGCGATGAGGAGCCGTGACGACGACATGATGTTTCGATGGAGAAGAGAGGCGTGATGGTGCATGCGGATGATCACAGTCCTGGTGCTGGCGATGCCGATCAGATCACGATCGGGTGCGTGATGTCCTCGGTCGGGAACGTCGCGGCAAGCAGCCGCTGAAGCTGCGCACTGGCTGCCGCGTCGATGGTTGCGCCGGGGTGCCGCACGCGGTTGCAGGCGATGTGCGTGCGCAGACGCAGAATCTCCTTGCGAATCGCGAGCCCCGGCTGCTGCTCGAATACCAGCAGCGGCAGGAAGCGCGTGAAGATCTCGAAGGCACGCGTGGCATTCCCCGCCTGATGCTCGCGCAAAATTGCAATCAACACCTCGGGGAACGCGAAGCCGGTGTTGAAACCGGCCGATCCGCGTTCGAGATCGAACAGTCCGTACAGTGCGCCAAGCCCGGTGAGCACGTTCACGCTGCGGCCGCCTTCCATGCCGTTCACCAGCGCGCCGATTCGCTGCGGGCTTGGGAGTGCCTCGCCCTTGATCCCGGCAATGCGCGGAATCTCGCGCACCAGGCGCAGGATCAGCTCCACCGGCATGTGCAC
>JBBSCZ010000160.1:0-7306 GCA_038249795.1 Gemmatimonadales bacterium
GCGTGGCTTTATACCCCCGACCGTGATCGCGCCGCGATCGAGACCCGCTATCTCGCCGATCGTGCCGATCTTCGTGTGATCGACGGCGTGCGCCTGCACCTGCGCGACACCGGCCCGCGCAGTGCGCCGGTGCTGCTGCTGCTGCACGGGCTTGGGGCGAGCCTGCACACATGGGAGCCGTGGGCGCTGGCACTCGACACCACGTTCCGCGTGGTGCGATTCGACTTCCCCGGTCACGGGTTGAGCGCCGCCGATACGGACTACAGCGATGCCCGCACGATTCGCCTGGTCGAGGCACTCCTCGATACGCTCGGTGTGGCGAAGGCCACCGTCATCGGCAACTCGATGGGTGGGCGCATTGCGTGGCGCTTTGCGGCGGCGCACCCGGCGCGCGTCGAGAAGCTGGTGCTGATGGCACCCGACGGCTTCGCGAGCCCGGGGTTCGAATACGACACGCCGGCGGATGTACCAGCGGTGCTGGGCATGATGCGTTGGGTGCTGCCGCGACCGATGCTCACGGCGAACCTCGCGCCGGCGTATGCGGATCGCGCGCAGCTCGCCGACAGCGTCGTCTCGCGCTACTACGATCTCATGCTCGCGCCCGGCAATCGCGACGCCCTGTTCGCGCGCATGCAGCAGACGATGCTCACCGATCCGGTGCCGTTCCTGCGCACCATCACGGCGCCGACGCTGCTCGTCTGGGGCGAGCGGGACCAGATGATTCCCGTGTCGAACGCGCAGGATTATCTGAAGGTGATGCCACGTGCGCGACTGGTGATACTGCGGGCGCTGGGACATTTGCCGTTCGAGGAGGGGCCGGCGCGCGCGCTGGTGCCGGTGCGGGCGTTTCTGCAGGAGTAAGGGGGCGCCGTGCACCAGTTCGCTGTACTCGGTTGTGCTGCCGTCGTGATGCAGTTGTGACAAGGGGACCGTACGTTCGGCTTTCACCAGTCGAACGCGCCATGTCTGCTATCACACATCACTACCGCACGGCAGGCGGCGTCCTGCTCTTCGTCGCTACCGCGTGCACGAGGGCAGCGGACGCGCGCCCAGCTGACGCCGGCGTCGTCACCCTGGCGGGTTCGACGTCCATCCAGCCGTTTGCTGAGCGGTGGGCCGAGGAGTATCACGGGGGCCGCGTCATCGTGCAGTCCGGTGGATCCACGGCCGGCATCAAGGCCGCGCACGACGGCACCGCCGATATCGGTATGTCATCGCGCACGTTGCAGCCGGCGGAATCAGAGGGGCTGATTGAAACGGTCGTGGCGCGCGACGGTATCGCCATCATCGTCCATGCCGGCAACCCCGTCAGGGCGTTGTCGCTTGGCCAGCTTCAGGGCATTTACGTTGGTTCGATCCGCAACTGGAACGCTGTCGGCGGACGCGACCTCCCGATCACAGTGATCACCCGCGAAGACGGCTCGGGGACGCGGGATGCCTTCGAGCAGTTCGTCATGGGCCCGACGCACGAAATCACGGCGACGGCGCTGGTGACGGCGTATTCCGGCGGACTACGCAAGATGGTGTCGCAGGATCCCGGCGCGATCGGATACGTGACTTTCAGCCAGCTGAACCCACAGGTGCACTCGCTCGCGATCGACGGCATTTCACCCTCGGAACCAGCCATTGCCAGTGGCAGGTACCGGCTGCAACGGCCCTTCGTGTTTCTCACGCGCGGTGCGCCGACTGGCGCCGCGCTGCAGTTCATTGCGTTCGTGCTGTCCGACACCGGCCAGCGCGTGGCGCGTGCCCAGGGGCTCGCGCCGGTGGCCCTGCAGTGATGATGATGATCGCGCAGGCACGCCGCTGGGTTGCCACGACACATCTCAGCGACGGCGTGATCGAGCGTTGCCTCCTGTTCGCCGCCCTCTCTGCGGTGACCACGCTGGTGCTGATCACGCTGTTCATTCTGCGCGAGGGCCTGCCGGTGATCTTCGACCGCGGGCCGATGGCGTTTCTCGGCGGCGTGAAGTGGGCGCCAAGCCGTGGTCATTTCGGGCTGCTGCCGATGATCGCCGGCACCGCGGTCGTCACACTCGGCGCATTGGTCATCGGGTTGCCGCTGGGGCTCGCGGGTGCGATCGCGCTCGCCGAACTGGCGCCACCCCGCGCGCGCCGGCTGCTGAAGCCGATGATCGAGCTCCTCGCCGGTATTCCGTCCGTCGTCTACGGCTTCATCGGGATGGAGATCCTCGTGCCCTTCATCCGTGAACGCGGCACACTGGGCGGTCCGGGGTATTCGGCGCTCGCGGCCTCCATCATCCTTGGTATCATGGTGCTTCCGACGATCATCGGGATCAGCATCGATGCGCTGGAGGCGGTGCCGCGCAGCTATCGTGATGGGTCGCGCGCGCTGGGCGCGACGCAGTGGCAGACGATCACGGGAGTGGTGCTTCCGGCCGCGCGCAACGGCATCGTCGCCGCCGTGATTCTCGGCATGGGACGCGCGGTCGGCGAAACGATGGCGGTGATCATGGTGGCCGGCAACGCCGTGCAGTTTCCCGGCTCCTTGCTGGCGCCGGTGCGGACGCTGACGGCCAACATCGCGCTGGAGATGAGCTACGCCACCGGCGCGCACGCGCAGGCCCTGTTTGCGACGGGCATCGTGCTGTTCATCCTCAGTCTCGCCCTGAACGGTATCGCTGGTCGCGTGCGTGCCGTGCGGAAGGTGGCGGCGGCATGACCGTGCCGCGACTGCTTGCACCGCGCGCAGCGCAGCGAGTCGCAATGTCCGTGATGTGGGCGGCAACCGCCGTCACCGTCGGTCTGCTCCTGTTCATCATCGGCTTCGTGCTCCGCCGCGGTTTCGGCACGCTGTCCTGGGAGTTTCTTTTTGCGAGCCCGCGGCATTCCGGCGCGCTGGGCGGCATCCTGCCGACGGTGGTCTCGACGATCTATGTCTCGGCGGCCGCCGTGATCGTGGCCGCACCGCTTGGCGTAGCCGCGGCGGTGTATCTCGCCGAGTACACGCGCGAGAGTCGGCTCACGCGTGTCATTCGCAGCGGCACTGAGGCGCTGGCCGGAATTCCGAGCATCATCTTTGGCCTGTTCGGCTTTGCCTTCTTCGTCACGACGCTCGGGATGGGCTGGTCGGTGCTCTCCGGTGGACTGACTCTCGGCCTGATGATACTGCCGACGGTGATCCGCACCAGCGAAGAGGCGCTCCGGGCAGTGCCGCGGCATTACCGCGACGTAGCGCAATCGCTGGGTGCATCGAAGTGGCAATCGATCCGAAGCGTGGTGTTGCCGGCGGCCGCGCCGGGCGTGATGACCGGCGTCGTGCTTGGTATCGGACGCGCGGTGAGCGAAACTGCGGCCGTGATTTTCACTGCCGGTGTCGCCCTCAAGATGCCGTTCTCGCCCTTCGATTCGGCGCGGACGATGAGCGTGCATTTCTACACGCTCACCATGGAGGGGATCAGCGACGACATGGCGTATGGTACAGCCTCCGTGCTGATCGTGACGATCCTGCTGATCAACCTCGGCGCGTACGCCGCCATGAACCGGCTGACCAGGCAATACCGATGATCCTGCCCATGGCGGCAGCCGATCGCGTGATGATCGACGTGCGTGACGTGACCATCCGGTATGGCACCAATGCCATTCTGCGCTCGGCGACGCTGCAGATCATGGCGGGCGGCATTCACGGGATCATCGGTCCTGCGGGCAGCGGCAAGACGTCGCTGCTTCGCTCGATGAACCGACTCAGCGTGGAACTCGACGGCGCCACGGTGGATGGCCATATCGACATCGATGGCACCGATGTGCTCTCGTTGCGCGGCGACGCACTGGCCGCACTGCGACGGAACGTGGGCATCGTGTTCGCAACACCCCAGCCGCTGCCGCGCACGATCTTCGAGAACGTCGCCTTCGGTCCGCGCATGGCGGGCATTTCCGATCTGGCCGCGCTGCGCGAGATGGTGGAGCATGCGCTGCGCGCCGCCCAGCTGTGGGACGAGGTGGCTGACCGGCTCGATTTGATGGCGTCGCAGTTGTCCGGCGGCCAGCAGCAGCGTCTGTGCATTGCCCGCGCCCTGGCGCTCAGGCCGCGCATCGTGCTGCTGGACGAGCCCTGCTCGGCCCTCGATCCGATCACGACGCGCCGCATCGAGGACACGCTGGTAAGCCTCACCCCCGATGTCACGGTGGTGCTGGTGACGAACAACATCCGGCAGGCCGAGCGTATTGCGAATCGGACAACCTTCGTGCTCATGGGCGAGCTGGTCGAGACCGCGCCGACTGCACGCCTGTTTGCCGAGCCGCGCGACGACCGGACACGCGACTACCTGGCGGGTCGATTCGGGTGACGGCAAAGCTCGAGGTCGAATCGCTTGACCTGTTCTATGGCACGTTTCAGGGACTGAAGAATGTCTCGGTCGCCTTTCCCGAACGCCGGATCACGGCGCTCATCGGCCCGTCGGGTTGCGGCAAGTCCACTCTGTTGCGCTGCCTGAACCGGATGAACGACCTCGTCGCAGGCACGCGGATCGAGGGCCGTGTGCGGCTGGACGGCGTGGACATTTACGTACCTGGCACAGACGTCGAAGCGTTGCGCCGGCGAGTCGGGATGGTGTTCCAGCGGCCGAATCCGTTTCCGCTGTCGGTCTTCGACAACGTGGCGTACGGGCCACGGCTGCATGGAGAAAACAATCGTGTCACCCTGCGTACAATCGTCAGCGATTCGCTGCAGGCTGTTGGCCTGCTTGGCGTCAGCGGCGCCGGGGTCGACACTCCGGCGCTGTCGCTGTCGAGCGAGCAGCAGCAGCGGCTGTGCATAGCGCGTGCGCTGGCCACGGCACCGGAAGTGCTGCTGATGGATGAACCTTGCAGTGCGCTGGATCCGATTGCGACCGCTGGCATCGAGGCGCTGATGAGCACTCTCGTGGCCACCTATACGATCGTCATCGTCACGCACAACATGGCGCAGGCGATGCGATCCTCGCACCGCACGGGCTTCATGCTGATGGGTGAGCTGATCGAGATCGGCGATACGGCTCAGATCTTCGATGCGCCGCGGGACGAGCGCACGGCCAGCTACATCGCCGGCCGCTACGGCTGACGGGGGGTCATTCCGCGGTCACTGCGACGGCCGGCGCGTGCGGTGCTGGTGTGATCCGGCTCGGTGTGAACCGAGTAAGTGTTCTGTTGGAAACACAAAACGCGATCGCCACACTCACGCCGAGCGCGAGTCATGTTGGAGGTGCACCGTGAGCAGCATCGCCGATGGCTCGAGGGCGCGCACGTCATGCGGCACACCAGGCTGGAGACACAACAGTTGTCCGGCCTTCAGCTCGAACTCGTCACCGTCGACCTGCGCGAGCAGTCGACCCTCGAGGCTGTGGATCGTGACGGTGCCATTCGTCGTGTGCTGAGCGAGTGTGCCACCCTGCTCGAAGGCGAAGAGCACATGCGTGATGGGTGGCTGGCGCAGGATGGTGACCTGCCGATGCCCGTCACGTGCCGGATGACCTTCGGCGCGAAGATCGAGCAGCGCGGCATGCAGGTCGAATGCGTGCGCGGGGCCGGCAAAGCGATCCGATGGCGCGGTGCGCAGGCGATCGGGCGTCTGCGAGGTGTCGGACTCGATCATGGCAGTACCTCCAGCATTGGGAAAGTCTTGGCGAACGTTCAGTAGTGTACCTACCATCGGGTGGGACGATCCCGAACCGCACGAACGCTGTATCGCCGCGGCCAACAGCGGGCTCTGGAGTATCACTGACATCGGCACCACGCGTACGCCGGTGTTCGTCGCCGTCGGCGCGCTCTTGGCGTTTCCGGCGTCGAACCGTCCGGTGTTCTGACGCAGGTATCTCCAGCCCGCCCGCCTGAATGCTTCGACATCTCCTGTGGATCGACAGTGGGGCGGGTCTGCTCGCCGGCATGGGCATGCTCGCATTCTCCGGATGGCTCAGCGAACTGTACGCGCTTCCGCGTGCGCTGCTGGTAGCGATGGGCGTGGCGAACCTCATGTACGGGACATACTCCGGAATGCTGGCGCGCCGTTCGCGTCGACCGATGGGGCTGATCGTTCTGCTCGCCACCGCGAACGGGACGTGGGCCATCCTGTGCGGGCTGGCGGCAGCATACTTCGCGCGGCGAGGATCCGGTTTCGCGCTCGCGCACTTCGTGGCTGAGGGTGTGTTCGTCGGCGTTCTCGCCGTCCTCGAGTGGCGTGGACGGGAGCAGCTCCGTGAGCGAGGATAGTGCCTCAGTGAGACGGGGTCTCATGGCGCGTTGCTCGGCGTGCGGTGCGCCCTTGGAACGCGCGCCGCCAGCCGTGGTGCCGCCAACACCGAGCGTGCCGGAGGTGGCACGTGAGAAGCTGGACGCCGAAGAACCAAGCGTCGTCTCAATGCAAAACCCGACCTACCGGTCGTCGTTGCGAACCCGAGCAGAAGCTTCAGTCGATCTGTGTGTCGATTTCCGCACGGTGAACGCTCGTGCCTGACGGCCCTGCCGCACCGGCGTTATCGTCCGGCGCGAACTCATGCGGACGGCGCCTCCTTGGGCCCGGCATCGGTCCGCCCCTCCGTCCCCCGTGCGCCGATCGATCCTCCCGGAGACTCCCCGTGATCGCAGTCCACGTCCGACTCGCCACCGCCGCACTGCTGGCGATCGGCAGCACCACCACCGCCCACGCGCAAGCCTCGGCAAAGCCGAAGCCAGCGGCGTCGCCAGCCGCGGCCGACAGCCTGCCCCCCGGCGGTCCGTTCGATCGCCTGCATTTCCGCTCGATCGGCCCGGCCTCGATGTCGGGACGCATCGACGACATCGCGGTCTTGGAGCGCGACCCGCGGATCTTCTACATTGCCGCCGCCACCGGCGGGCTCTGGAAGACCATCAACAACGGCACCACGCTCACGCCGGTGTTCGACTCCGCCGGCACGGCGTCGGTGGGCGCGGTGACGATTCCCGCCGACGATCCGAACCTGGTGTGGGTCGGCACAGGCGAGAACAACAACCGGCAGAGTTCCAGCTGGGGCGATGGTGTCTACAAGTCCACCGACGGCGGCAAGCGCTGGACCAACATGGGGCTGCGCGACTCGAAGCAGGTGGCGCGCATCGTCATCGATCCGGTGGATCACGATGTGGTCTATGTGGCGGCACTGGGTGGCCTGTGGAAATCGGGCGGTGAGCGCGGCATCTACAAGAGCATCGATGGCGGTGTGACGTGGGCCAGGGTGCTCGATGCCGGCCCCGATGCGGGCGGCACAGAGCTGGTGATGGACCCGACCAACAACAAGACGCTCTACGCCGCCACCTACCAGCGTCGCCGCGCAAGCTGGGGCATGAATGGCGGTGGGCC
>JBBSCZ010000161.1:0-7288 GCA_038249795.1 Gemmatimonadales bacterium
CATCGATCCGCAGCAGGTCGATGGTGGGACGACCGACGACGTTCCACGCCGCAAGGGCACCGCGCATGTCACCCGTCAGATAGCGACTGCTCGCCAGCAGATGCCAGCCGAGTGAGTCGCTCGGGACGCGCCTTGCATAGTCGGTCGCGATGCGAAGCGCCTCGGCCGTCCTGCCTTGGCGGAACCGCACGCCGGCCGTCTCACGAAGTAGCAGTGGCTCCGATGGGCAGGCGGTGGCAGCGGTCCCGAGCAGCCGTTCGGCTTCGTCCAGCCGATTCAGCGCGGCGGCATCAGCCGCGCGGTCGAGCCATGGACGGCAGGGCAACGAATCCGGTGCGGTGCTGGGTGCCGGCGGGTCGACGTCAACCGCTTTGCTGACGGTCGCTGCGGGTGTCGCTGGTCGCACGAACAGCGCCCACTGTCGCGCGCCGCTCCAGCGCGTCATGAACGTTGCCGAGTCAGTCGTGATGAATGGCGAGACCGCGGGATCGTGGTATGTGACTTTGCCATCGCGCCATGCGAGGATCACGACGTAATGGTAGCGTCGCGTACCAATCTGCAGGAGGGCGATGACCGGCACGCTGTCGGCCAGCGACTGCTGCACGACGACCGGAGTCGCCGCGAGGGCCTCTGTCGCCCAGCCGCGCGCCGTCATCGTGCTCGCCAGATCGGTGGTACGGATGCCACCCTCGTCGCGGCGTACGAGATGCGCGAAATCTTCCGCGTGTACGCCGCGACGGCCCCACCATCGCTCGATCATCGCGATGGCAGCGCCGCCACACAGCAGGACAGTTTGCGAAACGTATGGAACCTGCAGCGTTGCACGAACTGCACTGAGTGGTTTTCCCGGTACCACACCCGGCAAACGCAGCGTCGCGCAGGCCGCGCAGAGCATGGCCAGCGGGGGCACCAGCCAACGGCTGGTGCGCATCGAGCGGCCCGCTTGGTGCTACAGCCGCGTCAGCAGAATGATTATCAGCAGCCCGATGATGATGGCGGTGGTACTGATGACGACCCTGGACTCGCCGCCGGCGAGAATTTCGTCAGCCACCTGCTTCACGCTGGCATCATCGAGCGCGGCCAGTCGTGTGGAGACGTCTTCCGGGCTCAGGCCCATCGTTCCCGCCACGGCGAGTGCGCGGGTCGACGTGAGGGCCGCGGTCACCGCGCTGCGGTTCGCGTCGGTGTGCACGATCACCGCTGCATCGAGCGTGCGCATGTCGACGGTGCTGCGGGATTGAGCCGCGAGGGGAGTAGCGATGCTGATCGCAGCGATGGCCGCTAGGGTCGACAATGTCTTGTGCTTTTTCACGATTTCTCCAGTGGTGATGTGCCTGCGTCCGGGGTGCGACGCATCGTCCATCTTAGCATCGTTAATTGTTGTGAACAATTTGCCTCAAGGCTCATATCGCTGGCCGGATCGTAAACCGCCGAGCTGGATCGCATTGTTGCCGTGAACGGGATTACAGTCCAGAGCGTTATAAGGAAAGCGAGTCGGACGCCCCTCATCAGGACAGCCCATCAGCGTGGACGCGGTCGTCGAGTTTCTGCTCAAATTTCGACCGGCGGCCTTTGCACGCGGTTCAATCGCGTTCGACCCGGTCGTGCCAGTGTGGCTGGTGGTCGCACTGGCGCTGCTGGCGTGCGTCCTTGCCGCATGGAGCGTGATCCGCTCCGGTACTGGGCTCAGTTCAGGCGGGAAAGTACTGCTGGGTTCGCTGCGTATCGGAGTGGTCGGGTTGCTGGCATGGTGCATTTGCCGCCCGGTGCTGGTCGTTGCCGAGGCGCAGGCACAGCGCAACGTGGTGGCGGTGCTGGTGGATGACTCGCGTTCGATGCGGGTGCCGGATGTCGCCGGGGCGGAACGCGCAACGGTTGTGCGGACGCTCGCCGGTGGCTCGGACAGCGCATTGCTGAAATCACTGGCCAGTCGCTTTCTAGTGCGGACGTATCGCACCAGCGCCGCCGGTCGCGTGCCCGAGGTCAGCGCGCTTGCCTTCGATGGTGGCCGCACGCAATTGCTCGGCGCGATCGCCCGTGTGCAGGACGAGCTGGCCGGTGCGCCGCTGAGCGGTGTGGTGGTGCTGACTGATGGCGCCGAGAACGGCAATGACAGCGATGGTGCCGCCTCGCTGAGTGAGCAGTTGGCGACGCTGCGCGCACGAGGGGTGCCGGTGTATCCGATCGGCATCGGCAGCGCGCGCTTCGAGCGTGACATCGAGGTCTCCATGCCTGCCGGTCCACGCACTGCGTTACGCAACGCGACGGTGCTGCTGGATGTGGTGATCCGGCACCGTGGCTTCAGTGGAGCGCAGGTGCCGGTGGTAGTGGAAGACTCCGGACGCATCATCTCGTCGACCACCGTTCGACTCGCACGCGGGGCGGAGTCCACGCCGGTGAGGCTGCGGGTGCCGACGCCGGAAGCGGGTGCGCGACTGTTGAGCGTGCGAGTGCCCGTGCAGCCCGGTGAGTTGCTCGCCGAGAACAACGCGCGACGCTCACTGCTCACGGTGCGCGACCGTCGCGAGAAGGTGCTGTACGTGGAGGGCGAGCCGCGTCCCGAGTTCAAATTCGCACGGCGTGCCGTGGATGGCGATGAACAGTTGCAGCTCGTGGCGCTGCTGCGCTCGGCGAAGGACAAGTACCTGCGGCTCGGGGTTGACGATTCGCTCGAGCTGATGAAGGGCTTTCCGACCACGCGCGCGGAACTGTTCAACTATCGAGCGATCGTCCTCGGCTCGATCGAGGCATCGTTTTTCACCGGCGATCAGCTGCGGATGTTGTCTGATTTCGTATCGGAGCGGGGCGGGGGCATGCTGCTCCTGGGCGGAAGAAGTGCGTTTGCCGAGGGTGGGTACGTGGGCACCGCGCTGTCCGATCTGATGCCGGTCGACATGGAGGTCAGCACACGTAGCGAAGATGAGCGATTGATGACCGTCACGGCGGTGCCGACGGCCGAGGGGCTGCGGCACCCGGCGTTGCAGGTGGCAGCGAACGACTCGCTGGTGGCGCAGCGCTGGCGTACGCTTCCTCCACTGACGACGGTAAATCTTCTCGCGCGCGCCAAGCCGGCCGCTTCGGTGCTGCTGCAGGGGCGGTCAGGCGAACAGGGACTGACGCGGCCGTTGCTGGTGTCTCAGCGATTCGGGAGTGGCAGGGTGATGGTATTCGGTGCGCAGGATGACTGGCTGTGGCAGATGCACGCCGACATCGCCGTGAACGACTCCACGCATGAACTGCTCTGGCGGCAGATGCTGCGCTGGCTCGTGAACGACGTGCCTGATCGGGTGGAGGTGATGATCGATGCCGAATCTTCGCCGGGAGAGGCGGTGGCGCTGCGCGCGATCGTGCGCGACAGTGGCTTCCTGCGTCGCAACGGCGCAACGGTATCGGCGACGGTGACAGCACCCGATGGGATTCCGCAGGACGTCGCGCTGAGCTGGGCCGTGGATCGTGACGGTGAGTATGCGGCGTCGTTCGTGCCGACCGGCAGCGGACTGCATCAGGTGCAGATCCGCGCTGAAGGCAACGGCGAGAGTTCAGCGTCGGCGCCAGCATTCTTTCGCGTGGTCAAACCCGTCGAGGAGTTCTTTGGTGCGGAGCGTCGCGATGGACTGTTGGAGCAGCTCGCGCGTGGTACGGGGGGGCGCACCTACACGCCGGCACAGGTGCTCGACGTGGTGCGCGATCTCACGTACAGCCCGAGCGGGTCCACCACCGTGCGACGTCTCGATCTGTGGGATGCGCCGCTGGTGCTGATCCTGCTGCTCTCGATGCTGGGGTTGGAGTGGACATTGCGCCGGCAACGAGGTTTGGCGTGAAGCGCGCAGTCATGATGTGCATGACAGCTGCCGCGTGGCTCGTACTGGGTGCGGCACCGCTTTTGTCGCAAAGCGCTGGATCCACACATCTCGTGATCATCACCGGGGTCAGTGGCGAGCCGCGTATCGGCACGCAATGGCACGGCATGGCGATGGCACTGGCGACGGCAGCTGCGGATCGCTTTGCTATCGCGTCCGACAATGTGATCGTGCTGGCAGAAGACTCGACGCGTGATGCGCCGCGTGTGAGCGGACGTTCGACCAAGGTGACGATCGAGCGGGTGCTGGGCGGGCTGGCCCGTTCGCTCACCGCTGCCGACCGGCTGCTGGTGATCGTGATCGCGCATGGCTCATCGCTGAGCGGCGCCGCACGCGTCAACCTGCCCGGCCCCGACATGACCGCTGCCGACTTCGCGCGGGTGCTCGGCCCCGCGATTCAGCCGACGATCGCGTTCGTGCAGACCGGCAGCGCCAGCGGTGATTTCGCGACCGCGCTGGCCGGTCCGCGCCGCGTCGTCATCACAGCCACCAGGAGCGCCCGCGAGCAGAACGAAACGATCTTCCCGGGGCCGTTCGTCCGCGCGCTGACCACCGACGCCGGCGATGCCGACAAGAATGGACGCGTGTCGCTGCTCGAGGCGTTCACCTTCGCGAAGCAGGAGGTGGAGCAGGTGTTCACGCAGGGGAACCTGTTGCCCACGGAGCATGCGGTGCTGTGGGACGGTGCCGACGGCGGCCGCGCGCGCAGCTTCCAGCTGGCCACGTCGGCATCGTCGTCCGGTGGTGCGCAGAGTGCAGTGGCACAGGTGGCGCTGGCGGCCGTGCAGTTGCGGATCGATGCGCTGCGTGCACGCCGTTCCACCATCAGCGAGGACGCATATCTGGAAGCACTCGAGCCCTTGATGGTGGAGCTGGCGGAACGCATGCGGGCGCTGCGGAGCAATGCAGGAGTGCTCAAGCCATGACGCGTCGTTCTGGCTGGCGTGCGCTCGCCATCTCGATGCTGCTGACCGCTGTGATGCCGTCACGCGCCGTCAGTCAGAAGGCGTCCGTCTCGGCCAGAGAGCTCGCATCTGCGTACGACGGCGGGAAGTACGAGTTGGTGATCCGCCTTGCCGGAACTGGACCAGACGAAACGGCTCAGACACCGACGGGTGCACGGTATCTGACGACGGTGCTCACTGAAATGGGCAGGCCAGCCGACGGCATTGCGCGCGCCGGTCCATTCGGCGCACATCCCCTGTCTGCTCCGGCCATCGCGATGGCGCACGAAGCGCTTGGTCACCTCGACGCCGCGGATGCATCGTGGCGCGATGCGCTGCCGGGCCCGGATTCGCTGCGCGCACGCGTGGAGCGACTGCGGCTGCAGCGCGATCGTGGTGCCGCCGACAGCGCCATGCGTGGCCTGGCCTTCATCGTCAATACCGTCGAGGCGCGTGGGGGCGCACGGACCGCGCGCGATGCGTATGCCGTGGCGATGGCCGCGCGCCTGCTCGGGCGCACCGATCCAGCGCGCTTCAAGCAGGCGCTGCAGCTCTATGATCGCGCGATTGCCATGGACTCGCTGGCATTCGAGGTGAAAGCCGAGCTGGGAGAGATGTTTCTCGAGAAGTTCAACTACGCTGACGCGCGCACCACGCTGGTGCAGGTGCTGAATCGGAAGCCCGCAGTGCAGCGAGCGATGGCCGCGATGATCCGGCTGGGCGCGGCGGAGGGAAATGCGCCAGATCTGCTGCCGGCGCTGCTGCAGCGGAATCCGAACAGCGACATGGGTCACGCCATCGCTGCCCGGCGATTGATCGAGGCCGAGCAATACGACGCGGCGGTAGTCGCCGCGCGGCGTGGGCTGGTGACCGACAGCACGGCACCGCTGCCATGGATCGAGATCGCGGCCGCGCGATGGTTGGCGCGTGACACGGCGGGCCATCGCATGGCGTTGGAGCGCGCGCATGGCCGCTTGCCTGGTTCGGCGCGCGCCGAGGTGGCACTGGCTGAGGTGGCGGCGCGCAACCGGCTGTATCGCGATGCCGTCGTTTTCGCGCGCCGCGGTGTGGAGCGCGATTCGCTCGATGCCCGCGCCCTCGCGCTGCTCGGCATCAATGAAATGCGTCTCGGGCAGCAGGCTTCGGCACGCGTCGCGTTGCTGCGCGCGTTCGAGATCGATCCGTATGACGTCTGGGTGAAGAACACGCTCGACCTGCTCGATGCATACGCTGATGCGCGAACCACATCCACCGAGCATTTCGACATCGTCGTCGAGCCGAAGGACGCCGACCTGATCGCGTTGTATGCGGCACCACTGGCGGAAGAGGCATACGCTGCGCTGACATCCCGCTATGGCTTCGCGCCATCGGAGAAGGTGCGCATCGAGTACTTCCGCAGCCACGCTGATTTCAGTGTGCGCGCGGTGGGGTTGGCCGGACTGGGCGCGCTGGGCGTGGCGTTCGGCAATGTTCTGGCGATCGATCAGCCGCCGGCGCGTGCGCGCGGTGACTTCAACTGGAACGCCGTGCTCTGGCACGAGTTCGCGCACACCATCACACTCGGCGCCACTGACAACCGTGTGCCGCGCTGGGTGTCGGAGGGGTTGTCGGTGCACGAGGAGCGGCGTGCACGCGCGTGGTGGGGCGGCGGGGCGACACCGTCGCTGATCGCGGCCTATGGCGCCGGGCGCCTGCGGCCCGTGAGTCGACTGAACGATGGCTTCGTGCACCCCCGCTTCGACGACGAGGTGATCCTCTCGTATTCGCTGGCAGCGTTCGTGTTCGAGATGCTCGAGGAGCGGAACGGGATCGAGGGCATCCGGGCGCTGCTGGCCGGCTACCGGGCGGGCGCCTCTACGGCGAATGTGATGCAGCAGGTGTATGAGTTGGCACTGCCGGCAATGGACTCCACCTTCGATGCCTGGTTCAGGGCGAAGCACCAGCGCGAGTTTGCTGCGGTCGTCGGTGAGCGCGTTGGCGGTGACGCCGCGCGATCAGCGGAGGCGGGGCCCCGGCTGCGTGGTCCGCTGGCTGACGCGATGGCGGCCGCGACGTCGGCAGTGGAGCGCAAGTCGTGGCCACAGGCGCTGCAAGCGGCTCGTACCGCAACGAATCTCTTCCCGGGCTTCGTGGAGCGGGGAAGTGCGTATCATCTGCTGGTGACGACATACATGGCCATTGGCGATACCACGGGCGCAATCGGTGCGCTGCAAGCGATCACGACGCGCAATGGTGATGCCGTCGATGAAAACCTGTTACTGGCACGTCTGCTGGAGGCTCGTGGCGACAGCGCGGGCGCCCTGACGTCTTACGAACGCGCCACCCTGATCGATCCGTTCGACGCCACGGTGCAGGCGCACTTCGGCGACATGGCTCACGCACGCGGGGCCTGGAGCACGGCGGTGCGCGCACGCCGCGCCGTGGTCGCGCTCGGACCTTCGGATCGTGCGGACGCGTTGTATCGTGTGGCTCAGTCACTGCTGG
>JBBSCZ010000162.1:0-7114 GCA_038249795.1 Gemmatimonadales bacterium
GCTGGGCATCAGCTCGACGCTGGCGCAGCTCGGCATGCACGTGGTGCTGGCGAGCCGGAAGCCGGAGCATCTGGAGCCCGCAGTGGCCGGCATCATTGCCGCCGGCGGCAAGGCAAGCGCGGTGCAGGTCGATGTGCGTGACCAGGAGCGGGTGCAGGCCATGGCGAAAGAGGTGCACGACGCGCACGGCCGGATCGACCTGCTGGTGAACAACGCGGCGGGCAACTTCTACGCCCCGTCGGAGACACTCAGCGCGAACGCGTGGAAGAGTGTGATCGAGATCGACCTGTACGGCACCTTCTATTGCACGCAGGCCGTCTTCCCGTACATGAAGGCGCAGGGCGGGGGACGGGTGGTCAGCACGTCGATGACGCTGCACTACCGCGGGTGGCCGATGATGGCGCATGCGACGGCAGCGAAGGCTGGGATCGATGCGCTGACGAAGACGCTGGCGGTGGAGTGGGCCGATCACGGCATTCGCATGAACGTCATCGCCCCGGGCCCGATTCCCACGGAGGGCGTGCGCAAGGCATTCATGCCGCCACCCGGCGCGCCGGTACCCGATTTCTTCAGTGTCGAGAAGGCGATGGCCTCCTACGCGAAGTCAGCGATTCCGCTGAAGCGATGGGGGACGCCGGAGGACATCGGCCAGATGGTCGCGTATCTGGCCAGCCCGGCCGGTGACTGGATCACCGGCAGCACCTTCGTGGTGGACGGCGGGGAGTGGCTCGCCAAGCCGAAACAGAAGAGCTAGCTGCCCGTCGTGGCACGAATTTCGCGGAGGGTAAAAGGTACGAGACGAGAGCCACCCTACTCGTCCATTACTTTTCCCGGAGTATTCTGCGATGAACATCTCTTTCCGTTCGGGTCCGGCGCTTCGTGCCTCGGCACTCCTGCTGACCGGCCTGGTGATGACCGGCTGCGTCACCAGCAAGACCTTCAAGCGCGAAATGACGGCCACGCGTGCCGAAATTTCGACGGAACGTACCGAGCGGCTTCGTGCCGACAGCATTCTCGGCGCCGACCTGGTTGGCCTGCGCACAGAGCTGAAGAAAGAACTGGCAGACCTGCGGACCGAATTCGATGCCAAGATCGTGGCGGCCGGAAATGGCATGAAGGTGATGTTGCCGGTGAGCTTTGCGTTCGACGATGCGATGGTGAAGGACGCTGATCGCGCCGCACTGGAGCGCTTCTCGCAGATTGCCAACAAGTACTACCCGGGTGCAGTGATCACCGTGGAAGGATTCGCTGATCCGTCCGGTTCATCGCAGTACAACCAGCGTCTGTCGCTGGCCCGTGCCGAGAACGTCAAGCGCGAGTTGGCCACGAAGGGCATGGATGCATCGATGATCCGCACCATGGGCTTCGGTTCGATGCGCCAGGTGGTACCGGGCGCACAGAAGGATGATCCGGGTGCAGATCGCAATCGCCGCGTGGTGTTCGTGATCGAGAGCGCCGAGGCTCGCACGGTCGAGTCCGCGACGAACAGTCAGTAGTTCAGCACAACGGGTCTGCAGCGGGGCGTGGAGATCGACAGATTCCACTACACCTGAGACCAGCTCCACTGAAGGCCGACGCTTCCAAGCGTCGGCCTTCAGCCGTTTCAGCGATGCCTCTCGCACGCCGACACCATTCTCCGGCCGGCGACTGAGCTTCAGATCGGCGATGGGCACCGCCGAGCGCGGTTCGGGGTATGTTCCGCATCCAGCGTCCGGCCACTCGAAGGGGCCGTGAGATGGATCGGATCGCCATCACTCTGTGCGAAGCCGGTGCTCCAGTCGTTTCGTTTCCTGATTGCACTTCCTCTCCCTCCCTGGTGAGCCCGTGTCGTTCGCCCTGCTCAGCCTTCGCCCCTCACTGCTGAAGCCACTGATGCTCGTTGCGGGCCTCGTGCTGCTGACGGTGGCGGGCGTTCGGCTGACCGAGAGAGCGGATTCCCGCCGGGCGGTGCGGGATGGGCTGGGGGACGGGCGTCACTTTGCTGACTCGCTGGCATCATCGGCTCGCGCGGCGCCCGCCGCCACGATGCCGTTTCCTGCCGCAGTCGCGCTCGAATACCTCGCGCGGACGCAGATCGGCCTCGGCAGCCCGTTCCGGCTGGCCGATCTCGCGCGCTCCGACCCGCGTCTGCCGATCGCCTGGCGACCACGCGTGGCGTTGGCCATTCTCGCGCGGCTGCAAGGCGACAGCCTCGCCATGCACCCACTTCCGAATGCACTGAGCATCGCGCTGGCGACCGACAGCGGGTCCGGCGTGGCGCTGCTCCGCATGATCGACAGTGTGATGACGCCGGAAGGAGATTCGCCGCTGGTGCTCGAATCGTTCCGGATCGCAGCGGCTCAGGCAAGTGCGCATGGGTTGCTGCGCTCCGGTGCCGTGCCACTGCTCGATGCTGCCGCGCTGCTGGCGTATGACCGCACCCGTGCGTCGCGTGATCTGGACCGTGCCGTCACCGCCGCCTCGCGGGGTGATGGCGACCTGCTCCAGCTGGTGTCGAACTGGCGTCGGGAGCGGCGATTCAGCGTGGAGCGTCCGTTGCTGGCCGAGGTGGCGCCATCGTCGCGCCGCGTGGCGGCGCGCGTTCCGGCACTGCTGGATGCGATCCGCTCGGCGCTCGCCGTGCGTGACACGCTGACACCTTCATCGGCGCTGGTGGTGTCGGCAGCGCCACTGCCAGGCAATGCGGCACGAGCCCTGTCGCTGCTCATCAGTGTACGTACGCGCCCGGCGCAGCCGCAGGTGCGTCTGAGTGTGCTCGATACTCGGGTCGTAGCGGTGGACCGCGGCCGTGTGCAGGCGCCGGCAGCGAATCGGATGCTGCTCGGTGCCACCAACGAGGAGACGCTGGTGATGACGCTGGCGACGGTGGCCGGTGACACGGCGCTGGCGCCGATCGCTGCCACTGCGGCGCTGCTTGCGGCGCAGGGCATGCGCACGCTGGCACAGGAGGCCGCGTTTCATCCCGGTATGCTGACGATGCGACCCGAGCAGGTGGCGGAGCGGCTGGGCCTCGGTTCGCTGACATTTGGCCGCGACGTGCCGGCATCATGGCGTCCGTTCTACGCGCGCGAGTTCGCGACGGCGGTGGATGCCGTGCGCGAAGTCTTTCCGCGAGCCCGTTTCACCGGTCTCAATGTGCACATCGGCGACTCGGTCCTGTCTGGCGCACTGGCCGTGCACGACCCGCGCACGCGTCGACTGATGCTGCCGCTGGCGACTGGTTTCGGAGCGGTTGGCCACGAATTGATGCACGATCTGGACTGGCAGGCGGCGCGGGATCACGCTGGCCGGCTTGGCACCTACGCCACCGACAATTCGCGGCGCGGTGCCGGCGACCAGCCGATCGCTGCGCCGCTGGCTCGGCTGGCCGAGTTCGTTCCGGCAGCACCCGTGGGCAACGCGTACAACACGGAGGCCCGCCGTCCGGCCGAGTTGCTGGCGCGTGGCGCCGACTGGTTCCTGGCCAATGCGCTGGCGCGGCAGGGGCGGATCAACGGCGCACTGAGCGCGGTGCAGGACGGCTGGATCCGTGGCTACGCCTCCGCCGCCGGCCCGGCGGCCTTCGCTGACCATGCGGCTGCCCTGAATGCACTGTTCGATGCCATGCCGACGCTGGCGGTGCGCACGCCGGTGTCGCCGCGCAGCGATGCGGAGCGCGAGCCGGATTTGGGCACCGTTGCACGGGCGGCGTGGTTCTCACCGATTCCGCAGAGCGATTCCGCGGTCTTCGGACGTGACGACGCGATGGTCCCGGTGTCGGCCGGGCTCAGTTGCTCACCGGTGGCCCGCCTCCGGCTCGCGCCGATGCACTCGACCGCCCGTTCCGTTGCGGCCGGCTTTCTGGTGCCGAGGGTGGAGCGGACGATGCGGCGCTGGGCGCGCGTCACCGACACCACCGGCCTGTCACGCGAGGCGGCGCTGCTGCGCCTTGCCCTGCTCGGTTCGCCGGTGAATCCTGCCCTGGTCGAGACGGCCCGGGCCGAGTGGACCGAGGCCGCGTGGCACGCCCTGCCTTGCCTTCGTACGTGATCCCTTAAATTCGCTCAGATGCACCGGCTCCTGATCGCGCTCGCCACCATCCTGACCCTCATCCCCGTCACGCTGCTCGTGCCCGGGTTGCGGGAACTGGTGCAGGTCGCACACGGCGGTTCCGCCTCGGCGGCGCATGCATTCATGACCGTGAACATGGTCAGCGGCATTCTTGCCGTGCCGCTGGTGATGCGCTGGCAGCGCCGGGCCGGCTCGGTGCGCCAGTGGGTTTCGGCGCTGCTCGCGCTGAATGCGGTGGTCTTTCTCGGCATGCGTTCGGCACCGTCACTCGAGGCGCTCTTTGTATTGCGTATCATCGACGGTGCGCTGCACCTGCCGGCGATCACGCTGCTGATGGTGGCGGCGAACCGGCTGGCCGGACAGCGCCGCGGCGGCTCGCTGGGCTTGCTTGGCTCGAGCCTGATGATCGGCGTGGCGATCGGCTCACCGCTCGGTGGACAGCTGGTGGATCGCTCGGCCGGGCTCGTGTACCTCGTGGGTGCCGCGCTCTTCATGCTGGCGGCGGTCGTCGCGCTGGGCATTGCGCTGCCGCGCGAGGAGCAGGTGCGCACACCGAGTCGCAGCTACGCGTGGAACACCGACATCAAGCTGGCGTGGGTGCCGCTGGCGTACGCATTCATGGATCGCTTCGTGATCGGCGTGTTCGTCACGACGTTCACGCTGTTTCTGGCCGATGTGCACAACGCGACGGGCGCGCAGCGCGGTACGCTGATGGCGCTCTTCCTGATTCCGTTTGCGTTGCTCTGCTGGCCCGCCGGCAAGCTGGCGGACCGTATCGGGTGGTATCGGCCGCTGGTGATCAGCAACGTGCTGTTCGGCCTGGTGTTCGCGATGTATGGACGGGTGTCGATGGAAGCGTTGCCGGCGATGATGGTGCTGAGCGGCGTACTCAGCGCACTGATGTTCGCACCGAACCTGATGCTGACCAGTGAAGTCGCACGCCGCGCCGGCGATGGAATCTTCGGCGCTTTTCAGATCGCCGGATCGGTGGGTTTCCTGATCGGGCCGGCGCTGGGTGGTGTGCTGGTATCGGTGCTGCGTGACGATGCGGGCCGCGTACAGTACAACCAGATCTTCACGCTGGTGGGCGTGCTGGAGTGCGTGCTGGCGCTGGCGAGTGCGATGGCACTGGGACGGCTGTTGCGGCGGCGTGAATTGCAGGTGCGCGTCATGCCCGATATGGGGGCTCGGGGATACATTGTGTGATCGTGTCGTCCCGATAGCTCAGCTGGTAGAGCAGCGGACTTTTAATCCGTAGGTCGTGGGTTCGAATCCCACTCGGGACATTGTTCGCCGTTCAGGACCAGCTGGCCCAGCCGGTGATCCGGTACTGCGCCCAGGCGAGCGACTCGTACAGCAGCCGCCGCATCAGAAAAATGCGGTCGCTCGCAGTCCGCGGCGGCCAGCCGGCGACGCGCCACGGAGCCATGACGCAGGTAACGGCCAGGCCCATGGCCTCCACCGTCGCGCAGGCGCGGCGCGTGTGCATCGGCGACGTCACCAGTGCGACGCGCTTCCAGCGTGCCTGAAAGGCTCGCCGGGTCAGTCGGACGGCTTCATCGCGGGTCGAGGCGACGGAGTCGATCCATTCCACCCCTCCTGACGCCGGCACCAGGCCGATCAGCGCCTGCTGATCGGGCATCGACGACAGTCGCTGCGGTCGGTCCGCGGAGCGCTGCACGCTCACGATCAGCGGAAGCTCCGGACGCTTCGCCCGCAGTGCGATACCGGTGAGGAGCCGGTCGATCGCCTCGCCCGAGACGAGGCCGCGCGATGTGATGCTCCCCGAGAACACGAACACGGCGTCGACGTTCGCGAGGTTCGGCGTTTCGCTGCGCACGAACGGCGCCGCGAGCATCGGAACGAGTGGCGACCAGATGCCGATCGCGGCCGCCGTCATGAGCACCGCCAGCACGACGTACATCCAGCGCAGCGTCCATGTCCCGAGCAGCAATCCGACGACGATCGATGCTGGGATGGCGAGCGGACGATTCACGCCGAACGCTTCCAACAGGCCGATCATCCAGCAGGTGGCCAGAATGAGCAACATCAGCACTGCACCCTGCAGCGGTGCCTCGGCACCCTGTCGAACCCGCGCGGCGGAAATCATCCGCCCAATGTACTCCGGCCCGTCAGGTGCCCTGCGGTGTCAGTCGCCGGGCAGCATGACCCAGAGCGGCGGTCGGCCGACGTTGCAGTGCACCGCGCGCGACAGCCCGCCGAGCCCCGCCCAACTGAGATAGAGCATCAGACGTGTGGCCTGCCAGGCGCCGGCTGCTTCGATGGGCATGTTGGCCTCACGCGCGTCGAGCGCGCGCATACGTGCCCCGCGCGACGGCACGGGATGGAAGACGGTCTCGACACGCTCGCCACGTTCGGGCTCATCGTCCTGCCAGCCATCGAGCTGCGTGATGGTGGTGCCGATCACGCTCGCATCATGCGTGCGCGCCGCCACGGCATCGGCCGTGAACACCGCCGGGCGCGACAGCGATGGCAGCACCAGCACGCCGATGAACGACCAGAGCGTGAACCAGCACATCATCGTGACAAAACCGGCGGCGGTCACCAGATCTGCACGCGGTGCCGACGTGGCGAGCACGAAACCGGTGGTGTTCCAGGCCAGCGCGACGAGCATGCCGCGACGGCGCAGTCCGAGCGCACGCACGGCGGCGCGACGGGTGAGCACCACCGCCAACTGTGCGGCGCTCAGTTCCTCCACCCAACGCGCGGGCAGCCAGAGCTGCTGCGCCGATGTGCCCATCCAGCCGCCGATGAAGGCGGGATCGGCGCCGTCTGCAATGCGCAGCGACGCGGGTGCGATGCCCGCGTCACGCGCGGCTTCCTCGAGTTCCGGCGTCGGATCGTGCAGCGTGATGCCACCCGTCATCCACGCGATCAGTCCCTGTCGGCTGAGCAGCACGAGCTGCAGCAGCAGGAATACGAGCATGGCGTAGGTGACACCGAACTGCTGGCCTGTGCGCAGCAGCAGTGCGGCAGCGAGCGCGAACATCAGCCACTGCACCACGACGCCGCGCAGCCACGACGCTATCCACGTGAGCACACC
>JBBSCZ010000163.1:0-7094 GCA_038249795.1 Gemmatimonadales bacterium
CCGCGCGCCGCCGGCACTGCTGACGACGAGGACACGCCGCCACCACCACCCACGCAACAGCAGGCGCCCATCGATCCGCGTCAACAGGACCCCGACCTCAGTGCGCGCTGGTCGAATCAGGAACGCGTCGAAGGCTCACGCAACGTACTGAAGAAGTTCTTCCCTGCGCTCGCCGATGCGCCGTTGCTCTCGACGCGCTCATGCCACTACGAAAGCAGCGTCAATCGCAACTTCATCGTCGATCACGTTCCTGGTGCCGACAACGCATGGATCGCGGGACTCGGTCAGGCCGAGGGCTTCAAGTTCTCGATCGTGCTCGGCGAGTACATCGCGAAGCGTGTGACCGGTGACGCCGGCGATCCCGCCATCGCGGAAGCATTCAGCTATCCCGAGAAGGAATACGAGCCGACACCGCCAGGCGCACCGCGCCGGGAGTGGGAGTGATGCAGATGAATCGTCAAATACTCGGTGCGTTGCTGCTTCTGGCATCCGCCGCCCCACACGTCGCCGGTGCACAAGCCACCATGGCCCCGGTGAACGACCGTCCCAATCCATTTCGTACCGTCGAAGGCTGGGCGAAACTGCCGACCGGCCGCGTGTGGGGCAGCACCAGCGCCGTCGCCATCGACAAGGATGGCGAGAGTGTGTGGGTGGCCGAGCGGTGCGGGCAGAACAGCTGCGTCGGTTCGGACCTCGATCCGGTGCTGTTATTCGACAGGAACGGCGCACTGGTGCGCTCGTTCGGCAAAGGCCTGGTGAACTGGCCGCATGGCATCCACGTCGATCGCGACGGCAACGTGTGGGTGGTGGATGGTCGCGACAACAAGCCGCAGGTGGCGCGTAATGCACCCGCTGGCACACCCGCACCGGAGATGCCGTCGCGAATCTACGGACATCAGGTGCTCAAGTTCTCTCCGCGTGGTGAGTTGCTGATGCGGCTTGGCACCGACGCCGGTTCGCGAGACCCCGGCTACTTCTTCCAGCCGAACGCAGTGCTCGTGGCGCCGAATGGCGACATCTTCGTCTGCGAAGGACACGCCTCCGGACCTGACGCCACCGCGCGCGTGCTCAAGTTCGACAAGACGGGCAAGTTCCTCACCAGCTGGGGCAAGAAGGGGTCCGGTGTCGCCGAGTTCGACCAGCCGCACGCACTGGCAATGGATTCGCGCGGCCGTCTCTTCGTGGCCGATCGCGGCAACAACCGCCTGCAGATCTACTCGCAAAACGGCACGCTGCTCGACACCTGGCTGCAGTTCTCGCGCATCAGCGGCCTGTTCATCGATCGCAACGACGTGCTCTACGCCGCCGACTCGGAGTCAGGCTCGATCGAACCCGCGCGCCCCGAGTGGCAGCGCGGCATTCGCATCGGCAGCGCACGCACCGGCGAAGTGACGATGTTCATCCCCGACCCCATCACGCAGACGCGCAACACCAGCGCCGCCGAAGGCGTCGCCGTCTCGCGCAGCGGCGTGATCTACGGCGCCGAAGTCGGCCCCCGTGCCCTCAAGCGCTACGAACGAACGCCATGATTGCTGAAGTTCCTAACAGCATATCGCAGGGACTCGGAGGCTCGGGGACGCGGTGAAGGCTTGGGAAGAGCGGTGGCAACACAGCCATTGAGGAAAGTGGTTGGTCTCGTCTCTCCTACAGCAGATCCACTCCAGGCATCAGCTTCAACGAGCCAAGCCTCCGAGCCCCCGAGCCCCCGTGTTTTGTTGTTGCCGTCGTACAAGCCGGCTACGAGAGGGGCAGCACGGAGCGATCCGGCCGCCGTGCTTTTGTATGCCGCAGCGCTCAACGCGTCACGGCAGTGTTAGTGCCACGAGCGATGTGCTGCTGCCGCCGCCGGTGGCGAAGACGATGTATTGCTTTCCCTTGTGCAGGAAGGTCATCGGCACGGCGGTCGTGCGTGATGGAATCTCGACCGAGCCTACCTCACGTCCCGTGGCCTTGTCCACGGCGAACAACTTCGGCTTGGCGTTCGGGATGCCACCGGAGCGTCCCGTGCCGTAGACCAGCAGCGACTTCGTGATCATGATCTGTGCCTGACCGCCGGCCGCGCGCGGCGGCAAGGTCACGCCGTCGAAGAGCGGATCCTTGCTCGTCACCGGGACGAAGCCGCCGTTCGGGATCCACCACTTCTTGTCGCCGTTGTTCATGTCGTACGCCGTGATGCCGCCGAGCTGCTTCGGCTTGAGGATCGAGACGCCACCGAGCAGCGACATGCTGCCACGTCCCTCGAATCCGCCACCGCGCGACGTTGGTGCGACGTAGCCCGGCGGCGGCTCCAATGCGCCGATCAGGCCGCAGTTGTCACGCGGGGAGCTGTAGCGGAATTCGCTGCACGGATCCTTCTGCAGAGCGATCGTCGAGAGGCCGCTCAGTGCCGCGACGTAGATCATTCCCGTTTCGGGATCGAAGGCCGCGCCACCGTCGATGTTCACGCCACCCGATGCGCCGGGCGCATACCACGCGCAGCGCAGTCCCGACTTCGCGGTACCGTCGGTGGTGACAGCAGGGATGTAGTACGGACCCATGCGGCAGCGCTGCGCGAGCTTGAGCGCCGAGTCGCGGATGGCTGGCGTGTAGTCGATCAGATCCGTCGCCAGGAGGCCCTGCTGCGCGTACGGCGCCGGCTTGCTGGGGATCGGCTGCGTGGGCGCGGTACGCTCGCCGGGCACGTCGCTCTGCAGCACCTTCGTCTCGACGATCGGCCAGATCGGCTGACCCGTGACACGATCGAACGTGTACAGCCACCCCTGCTTGGTGCTCTGCGTGATTGCCTGGCGACGAACACCATTCACCGTGATGTCGATCAGGTTCGGCGCCATCGGCGCGTCGTAATCCCAGATGTCGTGGTGCACCATCTGGAAGTGCCACTTCCGCAGTCCGGTCTTCGCATCGAGCGCGACCAGCGAGTTGCCGAACAGGTTATCGCCGGGACGATGCCCACCGTATTCGTCCATCAGCGGCATGCCGACGGGGATGTACACGAGGCCCAGCTCGGGATCGGCGGAGTAGGTCGCCCACGCATCGTTCTTGCCGACGCCTTCGGTGTTCACCGCCGAACCATTCGTCCACGACTCGGCGCCGAACTCACCGGGCTGCGGCACGAGATTGAACTTCCACACCTGTCGGCCCGTGCGCACGTCGAAACCGCGGATGGTGCCGGGAATGTTGCGCACGCGGATCGGGTAGTAGCCGTGGATCGACGAGTTGCCGACCACGATCATCTCACCCACCATGATCGCCGGCGAACTGGCGCCGATCTGCCCATTCACCGGATCGATGCCGACCGTGCCGTCGGCGCCGATCTTCTTCACCGGGTCCCAGCGCTCGCCGGGCTTTGCCTTGCGTGCCGGGGCGGCGTCGGAGATCACCAGCGAGCCCGAGTCGTCCACCGCCAGCGGCACCATCGGGTAGCCGAGTCCATCCTGCAGATCCACCACGCCATTCGTGCCGAACTTCGGATCGGGCCGTCCGGTCTTCGCATCCAGCGACACCATGTGGTAGCCCGGCGTGACCACGATCACGCGCTCCTCGCTGCCATCGGTCCAGTAGGTGGGGCCGCGACCGGCGAACTGGCGCGGCGCCTTCTGCCAACGGATTCCCTCGTCCAGGCGGTGCATCCAGAGCGTCTCGCCCGTTTCCGGATCGATCGCCATTACCGAGCGTCGCGTGGTGGCCACGGTGAACAGGCGGCCATTCGCGTACAGCGGCGTGGTGCGATAGTACTCGTCGGGGCCGAAGGTACCGGCGTTCCACTGCCACGCCTGCTGCAACGTGCCGAAGTTCGATGCATTGATCTGGTCGAGCGGGGAGTAGCGCGAGCTGTGCGCATCACCGCCCCAGTAGCGCCACTCGCCCGGCGCGTTGCCGCGCACCAGTGACGAGATCACCGGCGTACCGCCCCCCGGTGCACTGGCGGGATGTGGGCCTTGCGCGATCGCATCGGACGCGATGAACGGTGCCGGCGCGACTGCACTGACGGCAATCGTGACAGCGATGGCGAGGAAACGCGTCTGCATCAGCGGGGATTCTCGGTGGAAGGAACGGCAGGGACGGAATCGAGACGGATACGGGCCAACGCGGCAGAATCGGCGACCAGCGGAGTGCTGCCGGTCGGCATGCCATTCATGCGCAGCAGGTAGGCGAGTGCGCGAACGTAGTCCTCATCGCTCATCGACCCAGGTTCATTCTGGGGCATTTCGCGACGAATGTATTCGTACAACTCGCCCAGCGGGCGGCCGAACCACTTGTTTCGGAAGGGCGGCCCTGAATGCTGCGTCGGTGTGTGACAGCTCTGGCAGCTGCTCGCGAACACATCGCGACCGCGGGTGGCCTGCGCCAGCGTGTACACGCCATCCATCGTGGTGCGACCGGTGTCGGCGATCGTCACGACGCGACGCATCGCCAGCGACTCGTTGGCGCGCACCGGCGGTGCCGTACTCGGAACGATGGATCCGGCGAGGACCGCGACGAGCGGGATGGCGAAGCGAAGAAACGAAGGCACGGTACTCACTTGCGAATTGACGAACCGGTCGCCGGGCCCTGCATCAGGACCGGCGCGTGACGCGGAGAATCTGCCGGAGTGCAAGCGCCGCGGCGACTGCCACTGCGGCCAACAAAGCCATCCGCATCATCACGAGGGCGAACATGGCATCGGGAACGGGCCATGTGAAGCTGCCGCGGTAGTCGGCCAGCGCCGTCCAGCGTTCGGTGAGCCAATGCCAGGCCGAGTGGGCCACCAGCGCCGAGACCGCGATGGTCACCCATCGCTCCCGCTCCGCCCCCGCGTGGCGCCGCAGGAGCCAGAGTAGCGGCAACGCCGCCGCCAGTGCCGTGAGCTGGCCCAGCTCCACCCCCACATTGAACGCCAGCAGCGCGCTGGCGAGGTTGCCGCCGGCAAACTGCAGGGTGTTCGCCAACTCGAACGAGAACCCGAAGCCGTGTATCAGGCCAAAGCCGAAGGCCACTGGCCAGCGGGCGGCGAGGCGTTCCTCGGGCAGCACCACGTTCTCGATTGCCAGCCAGACGATCGACGCCGCGATCAGGACTTCCACCAGCGGCGGAAACCAGAGCGCGTCGGGCGTGACGCCGAGCGCCGCCGCCGCCAGCGTCAGCGAATGTGCCAGTGTGAAGGCCGACACGATCGCCACCAGCGACTGCCACTGCCGCACGCCCAGCACCAGGCAGAGCACGAACAGAAGATGATCGTATCCGCCAAGTATGTGTTCGTACCCGACGCCCACGAAGCGGACGAGCGTCTGGTACCAGGCCGGATCGAGATCCACCGCGCCCGGATTGCCGTCGTACGTCAGCAGCCGTTCACTGCCATCCGGCTTGACGACCTGCAGCACGCTGGTGGTGCGAATGCCGAGCGTGGCGAGCGCGGGGTGCAGCACCGGTCGCGCATCGGCCGAGGGGAGCGAGTATTCCAGCGCCACGTCGAACAGCACCTGCTGCCACGGAATCATCTCCCGCTCCAGTGGCGCCAGCGTGAATGCAGCGCGCGCGCTGGTGAACGTGTCGAAGGCGCGATCGTTGGGCAGCGCCACGCGCGTTCCCGTGATCCGGGGCGCGGGAAGCGTGCCGTCTCCGGCCGTGATGCGGATGGCGTTCACCAGCCAGACCTGCGCGGCCTCGGGGAGCAGTGCGCGCACGCGCACGAGATCCAGCGATCCATCGTCGCGCAACGGAAAGTCGACGTCGCGCATCGCCTCGAGCGGCACGCGCAGCAGCAGGCGCAGCGTGGTGCCGTCCTGCTGCGCGTACCCGCGGATCGCGACGCGTTCGGGAATTTCGTGGGCACGTGCTTCGCTGGCGACGCTCAGCAGCACGACCATCGCCAGCGCCACGCGCCGCATCACATGCCACGCTGCCGTCAGCGCCTGCGCGGCTGGCCGCCGCCATCTCTGGTGCATCATTGCGCTGAGATATAGCATTGCCCGCAGTTTCGCACCCCGCCGCAAGCAAGACAGCGGACCGGCGCGAGGCGGATGGCACTGGCAGTCCTTCACGACAGGATCGGAGAATCGCATGCAGCGCAAGCGTGTCCCATGGGCGGTGCCGGTGCTCGGCGCAGTCATCATCTCGCTCGCGCTCGGCCAGCGGCAGTTGGCATCGGCGCTCGAGCGGAAGGCCGTCGTTGCGCCATCGTTCGAGGTCGATCCACTCTGGCCCAAGCCGCTGCCCAATGGCTGGCTGCTCGGCATGGTGATCGGCCTTGGCATCGACTCACGCGATCACGTGTTCATCGTCCACCGTGGCGGCTCCACGCTCAACACGCGCACCGAAGCGGGATACCCGCTGGTCGGTCCCTGCTGCGCATCGGCACCGCCGGTGCTGGAGTTCGATCCCGAGGGGAATCTCGTCAATTCGTGGGGCGGACCGGCTGAGGGATACACCTGGCCGGGCAGCAATCACGGCATTGCGATCGATCATCTCGACAACGTCTGGATCGGGGGCAACGGAACGCCCGACTCCACACGCGGCATCGGCTTCGACTCGCACATTCTCAAGTTCACGAAGGCCGGCAAGTTTCTGCAGCAGATCGGCGTGCCCGGACGCCGCGCCGACTCGAAGTCGATGGACTCGTTCGGACGTGTGGCGAAGGTGAGCTTCGATACCAAGGCCAACGAAGCGTATGTGGCCGATGGCTACGGCAACCGTCGCGTGGCGGTCCTGGACATGAACACCGGCGCCATCAAGCGGTTCTGGGGTGCGTACGGCAACGTACCGAGCGACTCGAACTACGGCCCCTACATCCCCGAGCGTCCACTGATCCCGCAGTTCCGCACCCCGGTGCATTGCGCCGAGCCCACCGCCGATGGGCTCGTGTATGTGTGTGATCGCGTGAACAACCGCATTCAGGTGTTCCGCAAGAACGGCACGTTCGTGAAGGAGGTCCGCGTGGCGCCGAAGACGATGGGCGACGGCGCGGTCTGGGACATCGCCTTCAGCCGCGATCCGCAACAGAAGTATCTCTACCTCGCCGACGGCAAGAACGAGCGGGTGTACATCATGGACCGCGAAAGCCTCGAGATTCTCACGCAGTTCGGTGACGGCGGACGCCAGCCCGGGCAGTTCTTCGC
>JBBSCZ010000164.1:0-7092 GCA_038249795.1 Gemmatimonadales bacterium
GACGCGCATGGCGGTGACTCCGGATGATGGGAACGGTCTCACGTCCCCACATGGGGACTGACCTCTCCACAGTGTCCGGAAGTACGTCACATGTGTGATCGCTCATGTTGCAACCCATGTTGCATCCTTCGACCACGCCTCGCTGCGCAACATTCGCGTATCAAATGCAACATCAGGGCATGCCGCGCCCCCACTTCTGCCCCCGCAAATGTCCCCGCCGCGCGGCTTCGCCATCGACCCCACCGACGACGGCGTAAACGCAGAACCATGCTGCCGCAGAACTGCCTCACCGTAGAAGGGCGATGCGGGAGTCAGCACCTCACAAGGGAAACTCCCACGCGGTAGAGGCTCCGGAAACTGTGGGGAACTGCAACCGCAAAAGCAGTTCCCATCAAAAATTTGGAGCGTCGATACCGCGCCGGCGTTTACCCTGCGAGCGTGCCATCACCACCCAGCTGTTCAGCCGTTGTGCCGTTCTGCGGCAGTCCAGTTCTGCGATAATGCAGTTTGCCGTTGCCGTTGGGGTTGCTGTTTCCGTCAGCCAGCACCGAACACCGCGCGAAGCTGTTCCACGGCCCAGCCCAGATCCTCCTGCGACACCACCAGCGGTGGCGAGAGGCGGATCACGAAGTCGTGCGTTTCCTTGCACAACATTCCGCGCCGCTTGAGCGCTTCGCAGTATTGCCGCGCCGGCTCGCGCAGCTCGATCGCCACCATCAGCCCGCGCCCGCGCACAGCCTTGATCCGGTCGTCACGGATCGTGCGCACCTGCGCCAGCAGCCACGCGCCCAGCTCCGCCGATCGCTCCACCAGGCGCTCGTCCTGGGTCACACGCATCGCCTCGCGCGCCACCGCACAGCCGAGCGGGTTGCCGCCGAAGGTGCTGCCATGTGACCCGGGGCCGAACACGTCGAGCACATCGCGTCGCGATACCACGGCCGACACCGGGTAGAACCCTCCCGACAACGCCTTCCCGAGGATGTACATGTCCGGCGTCACGCCCTCGTGATCGCAGGCGAACAGGGTGCCGGTGCGACCGAGGCCCGTCTGGATCTCGTCGGCGATCATCAGCACGTCCTGCTCGCGACAGAGGTCGGCGAGCTGACGCAGAAAGCCGTCGGGCGGCATCAGGACGCCGGCCTCGCACTGAATCGGCTCGAACAGCACCGCGCAGGTTTCACTCGTCATCGCCGCCCGCACCGCCTCGATGTCCCCGAACGGCACCAGCGTGAAGCCGGGCGCAAAAGGACCAAAATTCGCCTTGTAGGATGGCTCCGACGAGAAGCCGACGATCGTGGTCGTACGCCCGTGAAAGTTGTTCTCGAACGCGATGATCTGAGCCTGCCCCTCGGCGATGCCCTTCTTCGTGTACCCCCAACGCCGCGCCGCCTTGATCGCCGTCTCCACCGCTTCAGCCCCGGTGTTCATCGGCAGCACCATCTCCATGCCGCAGAGCGTCGCCAATTCCTCGCAGAATGCGCCGAGTTGCTCGTTACGGAAGGCGCGGGAAGTGAGCGTCACGCGCGACGCCTGCTCGATGAACGTCGCCAGCAATCGCGGATGACAGTGCCCCTGATTGACGGCCGAATATGCGCTCAGGCAATCGAGGTAACGGTTGCCTTCCACATCGGTCACCCACGCACCGCGCGCATGCGCCACCACCAGATCGAGTGGGTGATAGTTGTGCGCACCCCACTCGTTCTCCTGCTCGATGATGGCGTCCGTGACGGTTGGCAGCGTGGCGGTGGCAATCATGGTCTGGCTCCGATCAGAGGATGCGACGCCCGAAGGCGCTCGCGATGAGTTCTGCCGCGAGTTCGGCCGTGCCGTTCTGCCGATCGAGGATTGGATTGATTTCGACCAGATCCATGGCGACCATCGCGCCCGAGTCGTGGATGATCTCCATCGCCAGGTGCGCCTCGCGCAGCGTGGCACCGCCCCGCACCGGCGTGCCCACGCCCGGCGCCTCACCCGGATCGATCCAGTCGGCGTCACACGACACGTGCACGCCACCGGTGCCGCGTGTCGCAATCTCGACCGCCTGCTCCATCACGCTGCGCAACCCACGCTCATCGATGTCGCGCATCGTAAACGCATGAATCCCACGCTCGGCGATGGCCTTCTTCTCGGCATCGTCCACGTCGCGCAGGCCGACGTAGACCAGATGCTCCACGCGGATTGCCGGGAACGCCGCCGACAGTCGTGCCATCTGCGGGTCACCCCATCCAAGCAGGTGCGCCACCGGCATGCCGTGCACGTTGCCGGTGAGGCTCGTCGCGGGTGTGTTCAGGTCGGCGTGCGCATCGAGCCAGATCAGCCCCGTGCGCTCGCCCCGCTCGCTCAGCGCGGTGGCGGTGCCGGCCACCGAGCCGGCGGCCAGCGAGTGGTCGCCGCCCAGGACGAGCGGGCGCTGTCCATTACGGATCGCATCGGCGGTCCGGACCGCAATCTGTGCGCACACCTCACGAATCGCGTCCAGTCGAGCCGCCAGCGATTCGCCGATGGCGGTGCGATCGGGCACGCGCACATCGCCGGCGTCCTCGACGACGAGGCCAAGTCTCTGGAGATGGGCGGTGAGTGCGGAGAGGCGCATCGCCGACGGGCCCATATCCACGCCACGTCGGCTGGCGCCGAGGTCCATCGGTACGCCGATGAGCTGAACGGTGCCGGTGGCGGGAGCGCGATGGCGGTCGAGCAGGGCAGAAGAACCGGTCTGGTAAGGCATACCGGAATCTCGACCATCGTGCAGTTAGCAACAAGCGTACAAAAGTGTGATATTTGATCAGATCTACGTCATTTTATCATAGTTCGTTTAGCATGTTGTACTGCATCGATCTTTGGAGCGTTGGTGACGGTCGGCGCCAGTTGTCCTCCCGAGAGGTCAAGGACTCTGACCCCTTGATCGGAGGTCAAGGACTCTGACTCCATGAACGGTCAAGGACTCTGACCCCATGAACGGTCAAGGACTCTGCCCCCATGAACGGTCAAGGACTCTGACCCCATGAAGTTCTGACCCCTTGATCGGACCCCTTGATCGGAGAGGTCAAGGACTCTGACCCCTTGATCGAAGACCCCTGAACGTTCGACCCCTCGATCGTTCAACGCATCTGACCCCATCCCATGATCACCCCATGGACGCCCTCGACCACCGCCTGATCTCGCTCCTCCGCGACAACGCCCGGATCTCCGTTGCCCAACTGGCCAAGGAGCTGACCGTGTCACGCGCCACCGTCCAGCACCGCATCGACCGCCTGGTCGACCAGCGTGTCCTGCTCGGCTTCACCGTCCGCACCACCTCCGAGGCGGCCGCGCACCGTGTGCGCGCGACGATGATGATCTCCGTGGACGGTGACCGCTCCGATGCCATCATCAAGGCGCTGCGCGGCTACCCGGAAGTGCGCGCCCTCCACACCACCAACGGTCGCTGGGACATCGTCGCCGAAATCGGCACCGACACACTCGAGTCCTTCGATGCCGCCCTGCGCAGCATCCGCACCATCAAGGGCATCGCCAACTCGGAGACCAGCCTGCTGCTCTCTACCCACAAGGTCTGACGGCGCGGTGCGGAACAGCAACAGCAGTCGCAGTCGCAGTTGCGATGGCCGAGTCCGATGGCGGTCTGCTCAGGCGGCGCGCGACCGCTTGACGTCGTAGAGCCGCTTGTCCGCGCGGGCCGCCCACGCCTCGACCCCTTCACCGGGCTGAGCCGCTGCGAAGCCGATCGACGCAGTCACAACACGCTGCACGCCGTCGGCGAGCTTCACCGGACGTTCCTGTATGCGCTGCTCGAGCCGGTCGGCCAGCGCTGCAGCAGCGACCGCATTGGTGTTCGTCATCACCACCGCGAACTCGTCCCCTCCGGTCCGGCAGACCACATCCGTGCCGCGCGTGCACACGGTCCAGCACGCCTTCGCCACCCATGCGATCGCAACGTCGCCGGCTGCATGACCGAAGCTGTCGTTGATGAGCTTGAGGCCGTCCAGATCGATCGTCAGCAGTGCCGACGTCGTGCCGGAGAGCGTCATCAGCGCCAGCGCGCGCTCGCACGCCTCGGTGTAGCGCAGCCTGTTGCCGGCCCCTGTCAGCGCGTCGGTCCGAGCGGTGTCTTCCGCATCCGACAACGCCCGACCGAGCGATTCCACACGCTCTGCCATCGCCATACGCTCTTTAATGGCGCTACGCTGGCGCGATGCCAGTGCGTCGGTGAGCGTACTGAGCGCGATTGGGAGTTCTCGCATCACCGCGGCGGAATCTCCACGCTGCATCGTCGTCCAGAGATGATCGAGCTGGTGACGAACCGCGTCGTCAGTTGCGACATCATCGCCTGCTGCTCGAGCCAGCGACGACACAGTATCCCAGACGACACGCTGCAGATCGGCGACATTTGCCCCCACCGACTCTGCCTCCGCTCGGCGCCTGGCGCCCGTCAGCGACACCAGCGCAGTCCAATCGCGCGCGTGTACCGGACCCGCCACCGCATCGACCGGATGCACCCCAGGTATCGGCGTCCCGACCGTCGCATGGCGCTGCCATTCCATGACCGTCCGCTCCGCATCGGCTCGACCTTCATCCGCCAGCAGCACCGGATGACGCGACCAGCACTGCAGCACCGCCCCGAGACAATCCAGCACCGGTGTGACGGCATCGGGCGCCGGTCCGGCCGCTGCCTCAGTGGAAATGGCGACTGGACTCGAGCCTTTTCGCTCAGTCCCGCTGCGTCCGAAGAATTTCAGCAGATCCGACATGCGGTGACCGCGGAGTCAAGAGGGCTGCAGGCAGGCGAGGCGAGTGGTTCTCACCCGCCGTCTGTCGCAATCCTGCCAAGTATCGACGCCTGCTCACCATCGGCGCAGTTGGGTCAATCCGGAGACCCTGACGGCAACGGCAACTGCAACGGCAACTCCCCTCACACGGAGCCACGGATACACGGAGACGTCTGCGCTTTCTGCACTGCGCATCGCACAGAGGACGCAGAGGACACAGAGGGCTCGGAGCGACAGGCAATCTCCAATGCCGTGACAAGCATCGAGAATGTGGTAGGAACTGCGCTCGCGAGAAAATCTTCCACCCCCCGACAGGCGTCGAAAATACGGTAGGAACTGCGCTCGCGGGTCGCCGTTCCTACCGCCGTTGCCGTTCCTCTGCGAATCCGTGGCTCCGTGTGATGGGAGTTTTTCAAAAGTATGCAAAACGGCCCGCCCCGATGATCGGAACGGGCCTCAAACAGCAACTGTCTCGTTCGTGCCTTGTTGAAGACGCGTTAAAGCAAGCTACTTCGCCGGCATCACCGCATTGCACTCGATCTCCAGTTTCGCCCCCGGCACCACCAGCCCCTTCACGATCACCGTCGTCCGCGCCGGCGGTGCCGACTCCCAGTATGTCCGGTAGACCTCGTTCATTCCAGAGTAATCGGCGCCGTCGAGGATGAACACCGTGCACTTCGTCGCGTTCGCCATCGTCGTCCCCGCTATCTCGAACACCCGCTTGATGTTTTCCAGCGTGCTCCGCGTCTGGCCCTGAATGGTGGTGTCGGCGTTGGCGCCACGAGAGGGCAGCTGGCCGGACGCGAACACCATGTTGCCGACGCGGATGGCCGGAGAGAGGATCGGTGATGGCGACCCAATCACCTCTCGTGCCTGCGCCAACACCGGCGAAGCGGTGAGAGTGAGGACGGCGGCGACACCAGCAATACGAACGGCTGAGAAAGAAGTCAAACGGCGCATGAGGCTCCGGAGGGGGGTCAGCGAGTGGAGGCGGCAGCGGCCGCCGGGAAGGTCAGGCGGATGGAGGCCAGCGCGCTGCTGTCCGACGATAGCCGCCGGGTGCTGGCCGGCATGCCGTTCACCTTCATCAGGTACGCCACGATCGACGCATACGTCCCCTGTGACAGCGTCCCCGGTTTGTTCGCCGGCATCGTCGACCGGATCCGCTCGAACAGGTCGAGCGCACTCCTGCCACTCCACTGCAGTCGGAAGTCAGGGTTGGTCAGGGTGCCGATGGCATGACATTCCATGCACGCCGAGCGAAACCACTGCTCACCCACGTCGAGCTGACGCGCCACCGCAGCGGCCGGCGAATCGGCGGACGTAGCGGCAGGCTGCGCCTGCAGGCTCACCGGTGCGACGGTGAACAGCAGCGCGACCAGGACGGCAGAAGTGCGGCGGGGCGACGGCATCGGGCGCAAGCTGGAGAGGCCAGCGGCGGCGGGCAAGTGCGCCCGCCATCATCAGCACGGCTGGCGCGCGCGCCACCGGCAGCCGCGCGTCAATTGCCAACCTCGTCAGCGCAGGCGACCTTGCGCCCGCAGGTCCATCATCCACCGTACCGCGCACTCCAGCCCCTGCCCAGCCTGCGATGTCGGACGCCCACGACCCACTCGACACCACCGTCCCCCGCCGCGACTTCCTGCGCATCGCCGGACTCGGCACCGGGGCCCTGCTCGCCGGCGCACTCCCCTCCACCGCCGCGGCTGCTCCCGCAGATCGGAACGAGCCACAGAACACCGGCCGCGCGCGCCCCTCGATGCACGTCATCGTGATCGGTGCCGGTTCATGGGGTGCGTTCACATCGCTCAACCTGCGCAAGGCCGGTCACAAGGTCACGCTGATCGACCAGTACGGCGCCGCGAACTCCCGCGCCACCAGCGGCGACGAGACGCGCGGCATCCGCTCGTCGTACGGCGATCGCACACTGACCCCCGAGCTCTGGACCACGTGGGCGCGGAAGAGCATCCAGAAGTGGCGCGAATTCGACGCCGAACATGCAAAGCGATTCGGCACCCGCTATTTCTTCACCACTGGCGACGCCATCTTTCGCGAAAAGCCGGAAGCGTTCACCACCCGCACGCAGGAACTGTGGACGGCGCAGGGCGTGAAGTTCGAGGTGCTGACGAACGACGACGCGATGAAGCGGTGGCCGCAGATCAATTCCGCCGGCTACGACGTGGTGCTCTATGAACCTGACGCCGGCGTGGCACGTGCGCGCGACTCGGTGCAGGCTGCCGTCGCACTCGGACGCGATGCCGGCGTCAACTTCCGCATCGGACGCGTGACTCCAGGCCCCATCAACAACGGCAAGATGGACGGCATCACC
>JBBSCZ010000165.1:0-7004 GCA_038249795.1 Gemmatimonadales bacterium
CGATCACGCTCGCGCCGGATCTGTTCCGCATGCGTCGCGTGCCGTTGCAGCTCTACGGGTCGGTGTCGTACACGCTGCAGCAGTCGCGCCGTCAGTACCTCGGATTCGACGGTGCCACGGCCGGCGATCCCCGCCTCAAAGAGTGGGCGGCATCCGGCAGCGATGCGCGGCACATCCTGCTGGTGCAAGGCGCGTTCACGGTGAAGCGCGTCGGCACCATGACGCTGTTCGGCCGCGCGCAGTCGGGGCTGCCGTTCACGCCGCAGGTGCAGGGCGACATCAACGGTGATGGGCGGAGCGGGGATCGGGCGTTCATCCCGTCGGTCGCTGCTGGCAGCGATCCCGTGCTGGCCTCGCAGGTGCAGGCGCTGCGCACCGCAGGATCACCGAGTGCACAGCAATGTCTCGACGCCTTCACCGGGCAGGTGGCGCCTCGGAACGGCTGCCGTGGTCCCTGGACGGCGACGATGAACGCACAGCTCCGAATCCAGATGCCGAAGGCGCTGCAGCGGTTGGGGGCAAACATCTACTTCGAGAACGTGCTCGGTGGCGTGGACCAGGCGCTGCACGGAACCAATGGGCTGCGCGGCTGGGGCGGTGCGGCACGACCCGATCCGGTGCTGCTGGTACCGCGCGGCTTCGATGCGGGCACGCGCGCCTTCCGTTACGACGTCAACCCACGTTTCGCCGAGACGCGGCCATCGCGCACGACGTTGCGATCACCCTTTCGCGTGACGCTCGACTTCTCCCTGCGGCTTTCCACCGACTACGATCTCCAGGAGCTGCGGCGCGCGCTGGAGCCGATCCGTGTCAACCGTGCCTGGCAGCCTCGCTCGGCCGACTCGCTGACGGCGCTGTATCTGAGCGAGACGTCCAACATTCACGCGGTGTTGCTGGCGGAAAGTGATTCCCTGTTCCTCGGTGCCGAACAGGTGGCCGGGTTACGCAAGGCGGACGAGGCATATTCGTTGCGGGTTCGACAGATCTACTCGTCGCTCGGCAGCTATCTGGCGCAGTTCGCTGGCGGCGCAGCGACGAAGGCGGCCCTCGACAGCACTGCAATGGCAAAGAAGGCGTACTGGAAACTCTTCTGGGAGCAGCCGGAGATCGCGGCGGCGCTGGTCACGCCCACGCAGCGCGATCTGGTGGCATTACTCAAGGAGATGCTCATGATTCCGCAGGCGCAACGCGCAGGCTCGCAGTGGTCGTTCGGCAAGCCGGTGAAGTTTGCGGCGCCTGCCGCCGCGCCGGCCACACCGACTGGCACGCCCGCCATTCCGCGATCCGTGCCCTGACGCGTGTGGACGACGGCACGCGGGCCGTCTGTCGCGACTGGGTGGTGCGTCCAGTCGACGACGACGCGGGACGAGCCGACGCGCACTTTACGCGGGGTGGTACGGTCGTCACTGTTCCGTCATGACTGACCGACGCGAATTTCTCCGCCTGTTGGGCGCCACGGCCGCCGCCGGCGCCTTTCTGCCAACGACCGCCTTCGCCTCTGCGGCAGACGAGTCGGTAACTGCTGCTTCGCTCCGCCGCATCGGCGTGCAACTCTACTCCGTTCGTGGCTCGATGGAAAAGGAGGGCGTCGAGGCAACGCTCGCCCGCGTGGCACGGCTCGGTTACCGAGAGGTGGAGTTCGCGGGATACTTCGGCCGCACGGCGACGCAGATCCGCGACACGCTCAAGTCCAATGGCCTCACCTCGCCGTCGGTGCACGTGCCGCTGCAGCAACTCACGGCACCGAACTTCCCGAAGTTCGTGGACGATGCGGCAACCATCGGCCACCAGTGGATCAACCTGGCCTGGCTGGCACCGCCCGACCGTGGCTCGGTGGGAAAGTACGAGTCGCATGCCACGGTGCTGCTGGCCGCGCAGAAGGTGGCGAGTGCCGCTGGCCTGACGGTCGGCTATCACAACCACGACTTCGAGTTCGACAAGCTCGGTGCCACCGATGGCTATGAGATTCTGCTCGAGCGCACGCGTGGCAGCGGTGTGCAGTTCGAGATGGATCTGTACTGGATGAGCGTGGCGGGGAAGGATCCGGTGGCGTACTGGACACGGTTCCCGGGGCAGTTTCCAATGGTGCACGTGAAGGACAACGCGGGGCCGCCGACGAACGAGATGCGTCCGGTGGGCGGTGGCACGATCAACTGGGCGGCGCTCTTCGAGCAGCGAAAGCTCGCCGGAATCCAGCACTTCTACGTGGAGCACGACAACCCGCCTGACCCGTGGGTCTCGATCACGCAGAGCATGGCGTATCTGAAGCGGCTCCGCTTCCGCTGATCACGTCTGCGTTTGCAGTGATGGTGTGCGCGGTTTCGAGTGTGGCGGCCGCGCTGTCCTTTACCCGGCACCTCCGGCTCCCATGAATCCGCGCATCGTCTTCTGGTCCATCACATCGGCGCTCGCCGGCTTTCTGTTCGGCTTCGACACGGTGGTGATCTCCGGTGCCGAGCAGAAGATTCAGGCGCTCTGGGGGCTTGGTGCAGGGATGCATGGGATCGCGATGGCGGCGGCGCTGTACGGCACCGTGGTCGGTGCGATGTTCGGTGGCTGGCCTGCCGACAAGTGGGGCCGCAAGCCGACACTGTTCGCGATCGGGCTGCTGTACCTCGTGGGCGCGATCTGGTCGGCACTCGCCAACGATGTGTACTCCTTCATCCTCGCGCGTGCCATCGGTGGCCTCGGCATCGGCGCCTCGACGATTGCGGCGCCGCTCTACATCTCCGAGATCGCGCCGGCCAACCGCCGCGGACTGCTGACGGGGATGTTTCAGTTCAACATCGTCTTCGGCATTCTGATCGCATTCCTCTCGAATGCGCTGCTGGCGGGCACCGGCGAGCACGCCTGGCGCTGGATGCTGGGCGTGGCCGCGGTTCCGTCGGCGATCTACGCGATGTGCTGCCTGCTGATTCCTGAAAGTCCGCGGTGGCTGCTGGCGCGCGCCGGCGATCGGGCGAAAGGTCTGCAGGTGCTGCGCCTGATCGAGCCCACCCACAGCGACGCGCAGATCGAGGCCACGGCCAACGAGATCACGGCCGTCGTTACGCCCTCGTCATCGGGTGGACGGTTCTGGACGCGAGAACTGCGCGTGCCAATCATGCTCGCATTCCTGATCGCGTTCTTCAATCAGATGTCCGGCATCAACGCGATTCTCTACTTCGCGCCCAGGATCTTCGAGCTCACGGGGCTGGGTGACGAGGCGGCGCTGCTGCAGTCGATCGGCATCGGCGTCACGAACCTCGTCTTCACCTTCGTCGGGCTCTGGCTCATCGACCGGCTTGGCCGGCGCACGCTGCTGTACATCGGCAGCGTCGGCTACATCGCGTCGCTGGGCATGGTGTCGTGGGCGTTCTTCACCGAGCACTTCAGCATCGTGCCGGTCTGCATCTTCGCATTCATCGCAGCGCACGCGATCGGGCAGGGGGCCGTGATCTGGGTGTTCATCTCCGAGATCTTCCCCAACAAGCATCGCGCTGCCGGTCAGGCGCTGGGCAGCTCCACGCACTGGATCTTCGCGGCACTGATCACGACCTTCTTCCCCGTGATGGTCACAGCGTTCGCGCCGGGGTATGTGTTTGCGTTCTTCGCCGTCATGATGTGTCTGCAGCTGCTCTGGGTGAAGACGATGGTTCCGGAGACGAAGGGGCGCACGCTCGAGGCGATCCAGACGCAGCTGGGGCTCGCCTGATGTTCCGCGTCGTGGGCATCGGCGAACTGCTCTGGGACCTGCTGCCGACGGGCGCGCAGATCGGTGGAGCACCCGCGAACTATTCGTACCACGCCGGTGCGCTTGGCGCCAACGCGCGCACCATTTCCCGGGTCGGGAACGACACGCTCGGCCGCGAGCTGCTGTCACAGCTGACCGCGCTCGATGTGAGCACCGGCTGCGTGCAGGTCGACGAATCGCTGCCAACGGGGACCGTCGGGGTCGACATCGACGCCGGCGGACAACCCTGCTTCCAGATCACGCCGGGCGTGGCGTGGGATCACCTGCAGGTCACACCCGACGCGTTGATCGCCGTGTCATCGGCCGACGCACTCTGTTTCGGGACGCTCGCGCAACGTGATGCGGTTGCGCGCGAATCGATTCGTGCTCTCGTCGCGGCTTCGCCATCGGAGGCGTTGCGCATCCTCGACGTGAACCTGCGGCTGCAGTACTTCTCGCCGGCGCTGATCGAGGAATCGCTGCTGCTGGCGACCGTACTCAAGGTGAATGATCAGGAGCTACCACAGCTGGCCGTGATGTTCGGGCTCACCGGCAGTGTGCATGCGCAGATGGTGCAGCTCGCCGAGCGCTGGCAGCTGCGCGCCGTGGCACTGACGCGAGGAGCACAGGGCAGTGCACTGCTCACGGAACATGGCTGGTCGGAGCATCCCGGGGTGCGCGTCACGGTCGTTGATACCATCGGGGCGGGCGACGCTTTCACGGCCGCGATGACGATCGGCCTGCTGTCAGGGTGGGCGCTCGACGACGTGAACGCGCAGGCGAATCGGGTGGCGGCGTTCGTGGCGTCGAACACGGGTGGGACGCCGCCGTTGCCGGTCGAGATCACAGCGCCGTTCACTGCGCGGCTCTGACGGCGCGGCATCGGCGATCTGTCTGGCGACCTGACCACCACATTTGTTTTTCATGCTGCGCGTCTGATCCTGCGCATCATCTTCTCATACCGGCTCCGAGATTTCGCATGACGATTCCAGTAGACATCGCTGTCTTCCACATCTGTGGCAGACAGGAGATACACGACGCGCATGCGAAGGGTGAATATCGCGCCACGAGTCTCGACACGGAGGGGTTCATCCACCTGTCGCGTGCGCATCAGGTGGTGCCCACGGCGCAGGCGTACTACGGTGGCGTACCGGATCTTGTGCTCCTGGTGATCGATCCGACGCTGCTGACGGCACGATTGGTCTACGAGCCGCCGGCACCACTGCCGTCGGACGCGCCCAAGCCCGCCAGCGACGGGCTCTACCCGCACTGTTACGGTGCAATCGACCTCGCGGCGATCGTGGATGTGATCGACCTCGCGCAGTTCGACGGGGTCGCCGTGCACGCTGACACCATGGCGATGCTGCGGCACTTTCGCTTCGACCGCCTGCCGGTCGAGGGCACGCTGTACCGCAGCATGTGGCGGTCAGCGGCCGAGCTGCCGACGGGTGCACCGGTGGGTACGGCGATGATCGGACTGTACACCGAGAGCCCGCCGAGCGTCTCGCTGTTTCATCGGCTCACGCATGACGAGGTGTGGCATGTGTACGGTGGCGATCCGTTCTTGCTGCACCTGTTGCACGAGGATGGACGGGCGGAGTCGGTGTTGATGGGCAGCGATGTGACCCGTGGGCAGCAGGTGCAGTACGTCGTGCCGGCTGGCACCTGGCAGTCTGGGTCGATGGTGCCGGGTGGGCGCTACGCTCTCTTCGGGTGCACTATGGCGCCGGGGTTCACTGGCACCTGTTTCGAGGCGGGGCGTACGGAACAGCTGCAGGCGCGGTATCCGAACGCGGCCGAGGTGGTCGCACGATTCGGCGTGAGTGAGGGCGATGCACTGATGCCCGACAGGTTCGCGAGTTAGGGAGCTGTTGCGAGTCGCTTCGTGGGCACGCACCAGCCGATCAGGGTGCCACGACCGCCAGTTGCCCGCAGCCTGCCGCGATATCGATCCCGCGTCGTTGCCGCATCGTACTCGGCAACGCAAACTCCTGTTGCAGAATCTCCCGAAAGCGGTTGCCCGCGTCGCTGTGCGTGGGGGCGCCGTCGTAGCCGGTGGTGGGGTTGAGAGGAATGAGGTTCACATGCGCGGGAAGTCCGCGCAGCAGTTCGCCCACCGCGCGCGCCTGCTCCTCGCTGTCGTTCTTGCCGTCAATGAGGGTCCACTCGTAGAAGATGCGGCGCCCGGTGCTCTCGCTATACGTACGGCACGCCGCCATGAGCTCATCCAGCGGCCACTTGCGTGCGGCAGGCACCAGGGCGGCGCGCTCGACCTGCGTGGCCGCGTGCAGCGAGACGGCCAGATGAATGGGGCGCTGTTCAGCGGCCAGGCGAAGGATCCCCGGTACGACGCCAACGGTGCTGAGCGTGATGCGGCTCGCCGCCAGCGAGGGCCCGCTCGGGTCGAGCATGATGTCGATGGCGTGCATGACCGCATCGTAGTTGTGGAGCGGTTCACCCATCCCCATCAACACCACGTTCCGCAGGCGCGTGCCGAGCGCATGGCGCGTGGCGCGCGCGGTCGCACCCTTCGGCGCCTCGTGGCGCAGCACGCGCGCCACGTGCACCACCTGCGCCACGATCTCGCCAGGCGTGAGATGCCGCGTGTAGCCCATCTGTCCGGTCGCACAGAACACACACCCCATGGCACAGCCCACCTGCGAACTCACGCAGGCGGTCACTCGGCCGGTGAAACGCATCAGCACCGTCTCGATCCGCTCGGCGTCCGGCAGTGACAACAGATACTTGCGAGTGAATCCATCGCTGGACGCGGTCTCGAGTGCCGTCGGGAGCACACCGATTGTGGCCTCTGCCTGCAGGCGATCGGCGAGCCTGGGCAGCAGCTCCGGCATGTCATGGAGAGATGACACGAGCTCGATGTACAGATACTTCCAGAGCCGCGCGGCATGCACGGGCTTGATGCCCCAGTCCACGAGCTGCTGCTGCAGTTCGGTGCGGGTGAGGCTGTAGAGGTTTATACGTGTCGTGACGTCGGACGGTGGCATGTCGAAAGCTAATGATCCGAGTCAGGCGGCAGCGGGCGCATCAAGGGATCTGCGGTCAAGGGGTCGATCAAGGGGTCCGATCAAGGGGTCAGAGTCGTTGGTGTGGGGGGGGGGCGGGGGGGGGGGGGGGGGGGGGGGGGGGGGGGGGGGGGGGGGGGGCCCGGGGGCGGGGGGGGGGGGGGGGGGGGGTGGGGGGGGGGGGGGGGGGGGGGGTGGTGGGGGGTTGCGGTGCACTGTTTTGCCCGGGGCCCGGCCCCGGGCGGCCGGGGGTGGGTGGCCCCCGCCCG
>JBBSCZ010000166.1:0-6982 GCA_038249795.1 Gemmatimonadales bacterium
GGGCGGCGGGACTCGGGGATGGCGACCGAGTCGGTCACCGTCACTTCCTTGATCGGCGCATCGTCGAACCGCTGCTTGGCAGGTCCGCTCAACAATGCGTGGGTCGCGCACACGTAGATGTCGGCAGCTCCGAGCGCCTTGAGCGCGCGGGCCGCTTCCGTCATCGTGCCGGCCGTGTCGATCATGTCGTCGGCGATGAGGCAGTCACGCCCCTCCACATCACCGACCACATTCAGCACTTCGGCCACGTTGGCCTTGGGGCGCCGCTTGTCGACGATCGCGAGCGATGCGTCGAGCCGCTTGGCGAACCCGCGGGCCATCTTGGCGGCACCGACGTCCGGCGCCACCACCACCAGGTCCTTCAGATTCTTCTTCCGGTAGTGCGCCGTGAGCACGGGCGCCGCATACAGGTGATCCACCGGCACATCGAAAAAGCCCTGCAGCTGATGCTGATGAAAATCCAGGCCGAGCACGCGATCGGCGCCGGCCGCCTGGATCATGTTCGCCATCAGCTTCGCGGCGATCGCCACGCGGGGCTGGTCCTTGCGGTCCTGGCGGGCATATCCGAAGTACGGCAACACACAGGTGATGCGCGTCGCACTGGCGCGGCGGGCCGCGTCGATGAGCAGCAGCATCTCGATGATGTTGTCCGCCGGCGGATTGGTCGACTGGATGATGTACAAATCCGACCCGCGGATGTTCTCATCGATCCGGACGAAGATTTCACCGTCGCTGAAACGCGTGGCCGTGGTCCGCGCGAGATCGACGCCAAGATGGCGGGCGACCTCGTCGGCCAAGGCGGGATTCGAAGTTCCCGAGATGATCTTGGCGCCTGGCGCCAGCGGCAGCGTGTCCATATGGCAGAGCCTCAGAACATACCAGCCGAGGGCCTCGCGTTCAAGGCCGACGCCGAGGCTGGTACCAGCACCTCATCGGGCCCGCGGTCCGCGCGCTCCACCAGCGTCAGTGCCAACCCCGCCGCGGCACCGGTGATGAGCACGTCCGTCACATCCGGATAGCGACCCGGCACGACGTATTGCCCCAGCTCGATCAGCGCGGCGTAGCCAATCGCGCTCCAGAGGCCCGGGACCGGGGCACCCACCCGCTTCCGCGCCGCCAGACAGGCGCCGATCGCAGCGCCGAGCCCTGCGCGCTGCAGTACCAGGAAGACGCTCGCCATGTCCTGTCGCTCGAACAGCGACAGCATCGGCACCAGCTGCTGCCAGCGGAAAAGCGGGGCATCGGGGGCCACGGTGATCCACGACGCCGGCGTCCACGCCATCACCGCCCCCAAGGCTGCGATCAGCAGGCCGAACTGCGCCGCGCGGGTCGAGCGCGCGGTGACCGTCGCGCGCCACGTCGGCACCAACGCCAGCCCGCAGGCGAGGCCGATGGCGAGCGCCGCCCCCTGCGCTTCGAGCACGCCGGTCTCGCGCTGCAGCCCCACCATCTGGCGGCCCACATGCGTCAACCAGAGAATGCCCGGGGCGATCAGCAGCCATGCCACCAGCTGCCGAGCGCGCACTCGGCCGGTCCGGTCGCTGATGGTGATCGCAACCGCCAGCCCGACCGTCAGCCAGGCAAGCACGTCGACGACGAGCCCCGACCATGGGACCGCCGCCGCCGCCGCTGCTGCGTCGGCCATCCGCAGCCGCTCCATCGGAGACGACGCCCAGCTGATCACCCTGGTCGGGCGCGTGGATGGGGCGAACGCCAGCCCGGCCGCCGCCAGCAGCAGCGCGCCGGCAGGAATCCACCCGGGTACGCCGATCATCGTGCCGCGGCGCATCGAGCCGATTGCGCGGTGCTCGACGGCGGCCATGGTGAGGGCTCCCATCAATGCCCCGACGGTGTTGGTCCAGACGTCCACCACGCTCGCCTGCCGGCGTTCCGCAAAGAGCTGCGCCGACTCCACGCTGAAGCTCGCGATCAGGCCGATGACCGTGGCCAATGCCACATCACGCCGAGTGGTGGGCGTGCGCGCCGTGAGCACGTACGTTGCGCCCCAGCCGAAGAAGAGCGCCAGGTTGCGGGCGGCGTCCACCACATCCTTGAAGTGGAGCTCCGGACTGACGGCGCGACGCAGCCGTTCGCCCACATGCGCCCACGACGGATCGAAGCCCGGGTGCAGCAGCGTCGCAATGCCGATGCAGACCAGATATGCGAAGCGCAGCGGTGTGGCGTACCGCTGCGCGAGGATGGCGAGACTGATCGTACGCCGGGAAGCCTGCTGCGCCGGCATGTCGGTGGTGCGGCGCGGGGCGCGTTGCAAGGTCACGCTGCGGTCGATGGTGAAGCGAGCATTCCCCGACGTGGATTCGAACCACGATTCACGGCTCCAAAGGCCGCTGTCCTGCCATTAGACGATCGGGGAGCAGACCGAAGGCTAACGGGGCCCGGATGCCGGCGCCAAGATCGAGACGGGCGGCACCGCTGCCAGCGACTCGGCCCGGAGATGCCGGACGCCTGCTGATGGCGACCATTGCGAGGCGACCTTCGTCAGGGCGCCTACCTCCGACGCGTCGGCAGCGGCGAACACCGTCGCGCCCGATCCCGACATGCGGACGAGCGCCCCCGGTGCCGCTGCGCACCACTCGGCATGGACGCAAGCCACGTCGGCGCGCATCGCGAACACCGGCACCTCGAAATCGTTGACGGACGCGCGGGCGAGCGTCGGCCAGTCCGTCAGCGCTGCGATCGTATGCATCGTCGCGCCCTGTGCGACGACACGCCCCTCGGCGCGCGCGGCAGCGAGTGCGCCGTACGCTTCGGCCGTGTTCACGCCGCGCGCGAACGTCGCGAGGTGCAATGCGCGCGGTGGAGGCGGCGGCAGGGCCAGCATGCGTTCGCCGCGGCCCCATGCCAGCGCGCACGCATCGTCGCTGGTGAGGAACGGCACGTCGGCACCGAGTGTGGCCGAGATCGTGAGCAGCGCCTGCTGCGTGAGCGGGTGCGGGTTGAGAGCGTTCAGGGCGCGCAGGACGGCACCGGCATCGGCGCTGCCGCCACCGAGTCCGCCGCCGGTCGGAATACGCTTGTCGATCGTGATCGTGATGGCGTGCGCGTCGTCCGGCCACTGCGTTGCGATTCGGTAGGCTGCAGCTGCGCGCCACGCGAGATTGCGATCGTCGGGCACGTCGACGGGTGGCGTGCATCGCAGGAATAATCCTGAACCCGGGGCAACGTGCACCTCGACCTGATCGGCCAGCGAGATGCGCTGGAAGATCGTCTCGAGCTGATGAAAACCGGATTTCTCACGCGCCAGGATGCGGAGATCGAGATTGACCTTCGCCCACGCCTGCACGGTGGCGCGCAATGTGTGCATGCGTTCAGTGCGCCGGCTGCTGCGCCGACGTCGCCCGCATTTCACGGAGTGACAGGCCGAGCCGCGAAAAATAGAACGCGCCGATCGCCGTGATCGGGATGAACGCGAGCAGGTGAAAGCCGACCGCCCAGGTCACCGCGAGCGTCACCGGTACGCCATAGATCTGCAGTCCGGTCTTCGCGAACGCTTCGAACGGACCGAAGAAGCCCGGCGACGATGGAATGGCCACGCCGATCGCGATCAGTCCCTGGAGAAAGAGCGCACCAGTGAACGGCGCCGTGATTCCGACAGCGCGAAACGCGATCCAGAAGGCAAGGGCGTTGCAGAGCCAGTGCAGCACCGTCCAGAATACGACGCGCGCGAAACGGGACGGGCTGCGCAGCACGGCGAGTCCGGCCGTGGCCTGATCCACCAGGGTCGCCACGCGCGGTTCCCAGCGCGGCACCGTGGCGCGCACGATGCGCGTCGCCAGCCGACGCATCAATTCGGGCTGAAATGCTACCATCACGGCTCCGCCCATCACCAGCAGCAGTGCCGCCACCCCCCAGGTCCCGATCAGTGCCGTGGCTGGGCGACCACCGATGGTGGCGCCCGCCGGAAAACCCGGTGCCACCATCGCACCGAACATCAGCGCGAACACCACGACGGCGTCGAACACGCGGTCGAGCGCGATGGTGGCGAGGGCACTCGTGAACGGCACCTCGCGCGTCTCTCGCGAGATCGCGTACGCCCGCGCCACTTCACCGGCGCGCGCCGGCAGCACGTTGTTCACCATCATGCCGATGGCCACCGCGCGCCACGCCTGCATCAGCGTCACGTTCGGCGCAATGGGCTCGAGCAGCGCGATCCAGCGGATGGCGCGGAGCGGGAAGATGAGCGTCGCGACGACCGCCGAGAGCAGGAGGAGCCAGACGTTGGCGCCGCGGATCTGGGTCCACAGCGTGGCGGGATCGACATCGCGCAGTGTCCACCCCAATAGCAGCAGCGTCAACACGGCGCCGACTATTGCCTTCCAGCGTCCACCGGTCATCGTGCGCAGCCGTTCAACTGGCGCTGCCGGCGAGTTCGACGAGATCGAGCAGCTCACTGACCAGTGCCGAATCATGTGTTTCGCCGGCGACGCGCAGCTGCCCCACGATCAGGCGAGCCCGCGACAGCGCCCGTGGACCGCGATAGAGCAGCGCGTCGATCGGGATCACGTCGGGCTCACCATCCGGCCCGATGCTGGCGGGCGGCATCGGCGTGGACGGCACTGTGATCAGGTCGAGCGGCGTGGCCGTCAGTTCCTGCACATTCTCGAGGCTCTGACTGAGCAGCGAACTGAGTTCGCGGCCGCTGGGCGCTGCCGGTGTCGGACGGGACACCGTGGGCGTCACGGCGGGCGTCGGCGTGCCGATTCGCGCGGCACCGAGCGGGGTGCGATTGCGCGACATGGGGAGCACGCCGAGCGGTGACGAAGGCGCCGACCGCCCGCCGGCGCTGGGTGGCGTGGCCGCAACCGCAACGCGCCGCAGCTCTGCCAGACGCTGGGCGCGCACTTGCGGTGCCGCGTCCGGCTGCAGGATCACCGTCAGGGCGGTGTCGAGTGCACCGGCGGCGGCGGCGGTCAGCGGCGCGCGCGCCGTCAGCATGGCATTGCAGAACTCCCGCACATCGGCGTACCCGTAGCTGGCCGCCGCGTCACGCAGCGACAGCAGCACCGGCCGGAACGCCACCACCACGTCGGCGCTGGCCTCCTCCGTTGCGCCTTGACGGAGCGGCGCGAGACGAGCGCGCAGCGAGCCCACCAGCGGCGCGACGTCGGCAATGAAGCGCTGCGCGAAAGTGATCGACGGGCTCGGCGCGCGAAATACGATGGCATCCACGCTGCCGTTCGGCGCGAGGGACGCGATCGGGACGACTGGGCTCTGCGTCTCCGACATGGCGGCCACGCCACCGAACGGGGTCGAGATCGACGCGGGCCTCGCCGAAGGCATTGCCACTGGCGTCGGTGACCTTGGTGCATTCATTGGCGAAGGGACTGCGGGCGCCGCAGCGCCGTGGTCGAGCGAGTTGAAGAAGGCCGACACGGCCCGGTTGGGCGGTTCAGCCACCGGTTCGGTGACTGGCGTTTCGGACGCACCACTCTGCATGCGTTTGCCATGGCGCTCGGCGGAGTCCAGGACGGCGCTCAGTCGTCCGCCGGCCGATCGGGCGCGCTGATCGTGACTCTCACCCCACAGCCGGGCCATCGGGATGAGCGCGCGCAGTTCAGCCGACGCGTCGGAAATCACCGACGCCAGCTCCGGCGTCCAGGCGATGCTGCCTTCGTGCAGGAGCAGGGCGCCGCGTTCGACGCCCGACGCCGCGTCGGCAAAGCTGGTGAGCCGGGCCATGACGGCGCTCCCGCGTAGCCCCCGCGCCAGCTTGAGGAGCGTGGCGGCATCGGGGCCCTGCGGTTCGTCGGTGGCCACCAGTCGCTGCAGGCGGTCGACGTAATCGCTGGCTTCGAGGACGAAGAAATCGAGCAGGCCGACGGACATGGGCGCGGAAGAATGAGACGGCATCGAACCGGGACGATCTGCGGACGCTGCAAGCTACATCGCGCGGGCGTGCCGCTCCATTCTTGCTGTCAGGGCATCGGCTGCGTGCTCACCAATCCGCGGCGGGCGGCGTTCATGACGGCGCGGAGCTCGTGGACTGCGCCGGCAATGCCGATCAGGATGCTGCGCCCGATCAGGGCGTGGCCGATGTTGAGTTCCTCGATCGGCTCCAGCGCGGCTACCGGCGCCACGTTCGCCACCGAAAGCCCATGTCCGGCATGCACCCCGAGCCCGATGCGCAGGCCCTCCTCGGCGGCTCGCGCCAGTGCTGCCAGCGGCCGCGGATCGTCGGGATGGTGGGAGAACTGCCCGGTGTGGAGCTCGATGGCCGTGGCGCCGAGCGCTTGCGAGGCGCGAACGACCTCCACGTCGGGGTCGATGAACAGCGCGGTCCGAATGCCGACGGCATTCAGCGCGTCGAGCGTGCGCCGCAGCGCTGCCGGATCGCGGCGTACGTCCAGGCCTCCCTCGGTGGTGATCTCCTCGCGCCGCTCAGGCACGATCGTCACCTGATGCGGTCGAAGCCGGAGCGCGATGGCCAGCATCTCGTCGGTACAGGCCATTTCCAGGTTCAGGCAGGAACGGACCGTGCGGGAGAGGGTTTCCACGTCGGCATCCTGAATGTGACGGCGATCCTCCCGCAGATGGACGGTGATTCCGTCGGCACCGGCGTCTTCGCACCACCGGGCGGCCTCGACCGGATCCGGCAGGGATCCGCGGCGCGCCTGTCGAAGGGTCGCGACGTGGTCGATGTTTACATACAGCCGCTGATTGCGGACCGTGCGTGGTGGGTGTGCTGACCCCGAACTACCTTCGCTCGACATGTTCAATCGGACTCATGGAGTGGAAACGTGATGCGACGGACCGTTGTGGCAGTGATGCTGTTGGTGCTGTGTGCCTGCGCATCCGGTGGAGCGAAACCGGCGGCTGGCGTCGTGGGTGCGGTGGGGCCCCGCCAGGCGGCGGAGCAGTTCCTCGCGTCGATCCGATCCGAGGATGTGCAGGCGACGTCGATCATCTGGGGTAGTACGAAGGGACCGGCCCGAGAGCTGATCAAGAACCGGGGTGAGCTCGA
>JBBSCZ010000167.1:0-6962 GCA_038249795.1 Gemmatimonadales bacterium
AAAACGCCGTCCGGACGGCCACCGAGGCGCGGCGGCGGGCGGAGGTCAGGCCGCCGCGCGCCCGGCGGCCCTCGCGGGGTCCGCGATCGCGCCGTACGTTCGCCGGATACTCGACCGACCCCGATTGAATTTCCTATCCCGCAGGATGCCCCGTTGTTTCGGCAATCCCCACAGTGACGCGGTGGAGTTCGGGGCATTCCACCCTTTCAGCGGTGTCGCGACGCCCCCATCAACCGGCACCCGATTCAACGTCAGCTTGGTCGACAGGTAGACGAGGGTTTGATCGTCAATCCACGTCAGGCTGCCGTAGAAATATTCCACATCGGCAGCGACGGTGATCGACCCACCACCCGCCACCGGCGTCTTCTTCAGTTTTCCGTCGGAAGTGACGTATGCAATCCAGCGACCGTCGGGTGAGAAGGCGGGCGACAGCGCGCCGTCGGTGCCGGCCATGACCGTCGCGTCGCGCGCATCCCGAAGCTTTCGCATCAGGATGTAGCCGCCTGGCGTGGAGTCCACGAACACGATACTGGAGCCATCGGGCGCGATCGCGGCTTGCGTCGCAACAGCGCGCGAGCCCGGCGAGAGCGAAGGTTCGAGCGTGTGGTTCCACAAGTGTACCTGCTGACGACTCACGCTCGACTCACTCGCTGCTGGCCGCGTGAGCAGCACTCCGGTCAGGGCGAGCGCCACGGCACCGGCGCCGTCCGCGACCCACGTACGTGCATCACGCCAGCGCGGCCGGGCGGGCATCGGCGCGACGGTCGCCGAGAATGTCGCGGCACTCGTGTTGCTCAGCGCCGTCGCAAACTCCGCCGCACTGGCAAACCGGTCCGCCGGCAACTTGGCCAGCGCCGTGCCTACCGCCTGCTCTACGCCCAACGGCACGGTATCGCGCAGCGTGTGAATGGGCGTCGGCTTCTCGCTCAACACCTTCGCGACAATCGCCTGCACGCTGCTGCCGATGAACGGCGCGTCACCGGCCAGCATTTCGTACAGCACGGCGCCCAGCGCATACACATCGCTGCGCGCATCGATGATGCGTTCGCCCATCGCCTGTTCGGGCGACATGTACTGTGGTGTGCCGAGCGAGAGCCCCGTTTGCGTCATGCGTGCGCCGCCGGCCGTCTGCACGGCGAGCGCGATGCCGAAGTCGGCCACCAGCGCACTGCCGTCGTGCAGCAGGATGTTCTCGGGCTTGATGTCGCGATGGATCACGCCCTGGCGGTGCGCGTAGTCGAGCGCACTGGCCACTTCGCGCGCGATGCGCAGCGCGTCGGCGATTGGGAGCTGGCGTTCGCGCTCGAGTCGCGCGCGTAACGTCTCGCCGGTCACCAGTGGCATCACGTAGTACAGCAGGCCGTAGGCATCACCGCTGTCGAGCAGCGGGAGGATGTGCGGGTGCTGTAGGCGTGCGGTAGTGCGGATCTCGCTCAGGAACCGCTCGCTGCCGAGTGCGCCGCCCAGGTCGGGATGCAGCACCTTGATGGCGACATCGCGGTCGTGCTTGAGGTCGTGCGCGAGGTACACGGTGGCCATGCCACCGGCCCCGAGTTCACGCGTAACGGTGTAGCGGTCAGCCAACGCCACTCGCAACCGCTCAGACGTGTCACTCACGCGTTCTCCGTGCTTCAAAACGAAGTGCTTCGAGTTCGCGGCGGAGCGGCGCCCAATACGCCCGGTCCTCCACCATGATCTGCGCTTGCTCTGCGGCCAATGATACGTCCATGTCGTCGTGGTTCGGTGCCGCCCGCACCACAGGCCGTGATGAGCGTGCGGCGGCCTCCGGGTATCGCGCGATCAACTCCGCGAGAAAAGCCGGCGAGCGCAGTTCATCGAGCCAAAAGGTGACCTGCGCATCCGTCGCGACATCGTCGCGGGCGGCCACGTACGACGCGTCGACCAAACGGCGCAGCATCGGCCAATCCTTGTCACGCTGAGTTTTCTTCGCGGCGACCAGATCTTCGAGCGCCATCACCTCCACCAGAACTTCCGCATCGCCATCGCCTGTGGGCAGCGCGATGGTGGTGCGACGCTCCCAGAGCGCGGGGAACGGGTCGACGCCACGCATGCGACTCATGATGTCCACCCGCAACGGTGACGTCGAGCCGTCGGGAATGCTGAAGTGCACGGCGTGCCCGCGATCGAGATAGCGTACGTCAAACGATGGCACCGCGATCACGGTGGCGTTCAACGACTCGAGTGCGACGCGCAACGCCGGCAGCGCCTCCGGCGTCGCCAGCACCGCCAGATCCAGATCGCGACTATACTCGGCCGCGCCGTACAACACGCAGGCCTGACCCCCCATCAACAGGGCGCGCACGTCGTACGCCCGGATCGTAGAAAGGACTCGCAGGATCTGGGTCGGGATCACTGGTGCCTCCGAGCGCGTGGTGCCACGCCGCAAGCCGCATGGATTCGGCCCATCGCTGTTGTGGCGAGAGGCGCATCCATGCCGCGGTTTCCTCGCCATACAGATCGTCGAGGGTGACGCGAAGCGGCTGGTTGTCGGGGTGCGCGGTCATAGGTAGAAGCTAGCCGCAGGGCGCACACGTCGCGATGCGTCACTTCCCCGCCGCGTTGACGGCACGCTTCATGGTAGCCACCCAATTCGGAATCACGCGCAGGTATGCGCCGGTGCTGCGCCCGGCGCCACGGTCGTGCGCGAGGTGCACGGTGCCATGCCACTCTGTCCAAGTTCGCGTTCGGCGCGGTAACTCGTGCGAAGCGCGGCGGTCAAACGCGACATGGTCTCAGCCATGATCGACCGGGGCGAATGCGACGCCGAGTCGTGCACACTGCACACCCAAGGCCTTGTCGCGGGTCCAGAGTTTGCACTTATCGATTGCCGCCGATGCCAGCAGATGGACATCCACGTACCCGATACCGCGACTGCCGAGGCTCTGCGCCGCGATGAAATGCATCACTTCGTCGTGCGTCGCCGTGGTGGCCTTTGGCAAGTCGTTGAGCAGACGGAGCACCTCGCTGCGTGGTCGCAACGACCCGCACGCCAGTTCCCCCACGACGAAGGGGTGCGTGACGACATTCGCGGATTCCAGGAGCGCCGCCAGCGTCGCGTCACCGCGCCTCAGGTGGTCGATCCACACGGACGTGTCGACGAGAATCACCCGGCTGCGCGCGCCGACGCTCGGCGGCGACGACCCGCGACCAGCTCGGGCTCCGATCCGGCGAGCGCGGCGAGGCGGCGCGCGCTTTCGCGGGCAATGAGCGCTTCGAGTCCCGCGCGCACGAGCGCGGTTTTCTCGTCGATGCGCGTAAGACGACGGGCCTCTTCGAGCAGGTGGTCGTCGATGTTGAGTGTCGTTTTCATATGTATTAGTATGGGTAGTAAAGCCATATCGGGCAAGTCGCGGTCCGCCTCACGGCGGTAGCTGCGGTCAAGGGCGGCGGCGAGGCGCGCGAACACGTCGCTCATCGTGAAACCCCCGGTACACTCGCCAGCCAGATATCACTTCGGAGATCGTTTGTCAGACAGGCGCCCATGGGCGCAGCCGTGGCTATCACGACGGACTCGATCCAACAGCGTGGCGGGAGTCTCATGGCCAGCGTCTCCGCACCCCCCGACGACGACTGGCGCCAGAGTGTCGGCCCCTGATCTCCGGGCATCCAACGAGCAAAATAGATTCCACCGTCTCTCGACCAATTGAGGGGCGCGGGATTGATCGCCATCCCAAAGGCTTTCAGTTCGCGCCATTCCCAACGATCGATCGGTGTGACGCCGAGTACGATCTGGCCACCAGTGGAGAGCAGCATGGCCACCTGCGTTTCATCGGGACTGGTCGTGAAACGTGTAATGGTGACGGAATCTGGCGCGTTGATTTCACGGGCGACGCGACCCGTTGAATCGAAGACGACCAATCCCCTGCCAGTCGGGAGCATATCCAGGATTCGGTTTGCGCCGTACGGCAGTCCAACGTTCACGGTCCGCTGTTGCCGGATGTCGATACGTTGAGAACCAACATCCAGCACGCCCACTTCAGCCACGTTCGCGTAACTTTTCGCAAACGCGACGCGACGACCATCCGCCGACATGCCCGTATTGAAGTTCGCCGATCCGCGAGTGCTGGAGAGCGCCACTTCGCTCGCGGTGTCCGCGCCAATCGACAGCCGGTACAGATTATCGCCGATCGCGTCGCCTCGCATATAGTAGAGCGCTCGTCCGTCGGGCGAAATGGATGGCATGCCATACCAGGTGGTGCTGCGTGTCCGTTGACGCGCATCCCGGGCGCCGCTCGAGGAGACATCGAACGTCCAGAGATCCTGAATGGCGTCGCCGCTCACCAGCATCACGCGTCCGGTGGCGCGTGCCACATCGAACTCGCCGCGATAGAGCATCTGGAGGCGCGGCATCACGAGCGTGGGCACCCCGGCAAACCGACCGTTTCGGGCGACCGAGATCAACACGAGTTCGTCGTCCTTCACGGGAGCCGGACGGACGATCAGCACGCCGTCGCCGGCTGGTGTCCAACGCACGGTTGGTCGCCCGCTGATTGTCATCGAATCGATCACCGTGCCGTCGCGCCCGATGATGATGATACCGAATCTGCGGACACGCACGGCGAAGTATTGCCCGTTGGGTGACCACGCGATGTCATCGATGACGCCCGACGGCATGACAATGCTGTCGACGACGGCGCCAGTGGCTGCATTCAGAATACGGGCATATGGCGATTTCGGACGACGCCATCGCCCGGCGATGAACACCACACTGTCACCGGCCGCGTGGGTGTCGAAGATCCCGACGGTCCCGATTTGCCGAGCCACCCCTCCCAACCGCGGCAAGACAAAGGTGCCTTCGCGAAGCGAATCGAGCCGCGCGAGGAAGACCACCGAGGCGCCGTCATGCGTGAATCGCGGACTCCTGATGTACGGGACATTGGAGAGCAACGTGACCGGCGTGGTGGTGGCGCTGTCCTGCACAATGAGCGACGCGTGGCACGGCACGGTACTGTCGTCGTCGATATCCGGCGCGAGAAACCCCGCGAGTCCCGACTGCTCGCACGGCGCCTTGACGTAGGCCAAAAAATCGCCGCGCGGCGAGATGGCGGGATAGCCTGCCACGCCGTCGAAGGTGACCTGCGTGCGGCTCAAATCGGCCGATACGGCGTTGGTCGGCTGTAACTTGTGATACAGGGCGGCGGTCACGGCGGCCCCGACGAGTGCACCGACCGTGGCCGCAACACGCCAATCCAGGCGCGCTCGCCCAGTGAGGCGCGATGGTGTCTGTGCGTCACTCGGTGCGCCCATGTCCTCGCGCGAGACCAGCGCCGCAGCAAAGACTGCCGCCGATCCAGGGCGGTCGGCGGGCAGCTTTGCCAGGGCCTTGAGCACCGCGCGCTCGATTGGCCAGGCAACGGTGTCACGCGTGGTACTGATGGGCGCCGGCTTTTCGGTCAACACCTTGGCGACGATCGCCTGCACCGTGGAACCCGTGAACGGCGGGTCACCGGTCAGCATCTCGTACGTCACTGCCCCGAGCGCATAGATGTCACTGCGCGCATCGATGGTGCGTTCCCCCATCGCCTGCTCGGGGCTCATGTACTGCGGCGTGCCGAGCGAGAGTCCCGTTTGCGTCATGCGCTGCCCGCCGGCGCTTTGCACGGCCAGCGCGATCCCGAAATCCGCCACGAGCGCGTGGCCGTTCTGCAGGAGGATGTTCTCGGGCTTGATGTCGCGGTGGATGATGCCGAGACCGTGCGCGTAGCCGAGGGCGTCGGCGACTTCGCGGGCGATCAGGACCGCGTCATCGATCGGCAGCTGGCGTTCACGTTCCAGCCGCGCGCGTAGCGTTTCGCCGGTCACCAGTGGCATCACGTAGTACAGCAGGCCGTCGGCGTCACCGCTGTCGAGAAGCGGGAGAATATGCGGATGCTGCAACCGCGCCGTCGTGCGGATCTCGGTCAGGAACCGTTCGCCGCCGAGTGCGGCGCCGAGGTCCGGGTGCAGCACCTTGATCGCGACGTCGCGTTCGTGCTTGAGGTCGTGCGCGAGGTACACGGTGGCCATGCCGCCCTGCCCAATCTCGCGATCAACGCGATAGCGATCGGCCAGAGTTGTCGCTAACCGCGCGAGCACGTCGCGAGTGTCAGTCATTGGTGCTCCCCGCCATGGCCGACAGCGCCAGCGCGCGCAGGAAGCACTCACCTGAAGTGAGCTGGGCGATCCGGGTGTCGTAAATCGACGGCGCTGCGGTGTGCGAGTGCACGCGACTGTTGATTGCGGTGAGGCACGACGGCATGGGCGACGAGCTGGCAATCTAATTGCTCGGCGTGTTGCTCGTGCCGTCGCCCCTGCCGTCGCCCTCCCTCCGCTGCTTACCTCATGCTACCGCCCCTTCGCCGCCGCCCGCCGCACGATCCAGATATTCGACTCCACCTGCTGCGCCCCGTAGTACAACGTGCGCCCATCCGGCGAGGCGACGATGCTCTTCGGCACGTCCGCCGGATACGGCAGCGAATCGGCAATCACCCACCGCTGCAGCGATGCGATATCCTGCATCATCAACGCACCACGGTTGGTGAAGTACACGACCTGCCGATAGCCCGGCAGGAACGCGAGTTCGCCGGAGCCGGCATCGGTGTTCAGTTGTCGCAGCGTACCCGCGGCGATGTCGTACAACGCGTGGCCCATGAAACCGGATTGCTCGCTCATCGCCCCGGACAACCAGCGCCCGTCGCGGGACCAGTTATACGCGCCAAGCGTTGTTGCGCCGACCGTCACTCCCAACGCCGCCTTCGACGACGCACGCGTCATCGGCCATGGCGGCCCGCCGATGACCACGGCTTGGCCCTGGGCGTCAGTTGAGGTCGACCCCCTCGCGTGCCCAGCCTGCCACGGCGCCATGCGGATCGTGGCGTTCATCACGCAACCGTCGGTGATCGACCAGATCCTTGCGCACCTCCGCACCCGCGCCGCGACGGCGGCCCACGCCGACGCGCGGA
>JBBSCZ010000168.1:0-6953 GCA_038249795.1 Gemmatimonadales bacterium
CTGATCAAGGCGCTGGCGGAGTACGAGCGTATGTCTGACGACTGCGTTGCGACGGAGGCAAAACTTCGGTCGTCGCTCTTCGGCCCCCGTCCTGGTGCCGAGGTGGTGCTGGCCGAAGGCAGTGATGGTGTGGTGGCCGGATTTGCCCTGTTCTGCAGCAACTACTCGACGTTCCTCGCCCAGCCCGGAATCTGGCTCGAGGATCTGTTCGTCCGCCCCACGCTTCGCGGGCGCGGTATCGGTCGGACCCTGCTCGCACATCTCGCCGGCCTGGCCGTCGAACGGGGCTGCGGTCGCGTGGAATGGGCGGTGCTGGACTGGAACACCCCGTCGATCGGCTTTTACGAATCGCTCGGTGCGCGTGCCCTCGACGACTGGACGACTTTCCGCCTCACCGGTGCCCCCTTGACCGACCTGGCCCGGACCGCCGCATGACCCCACTCGTTCGCGAACGCCCGCCGCTGCCCGCCGCTGTCCATGCCACCGACGAGGACGTGGCGGAAATCGTCGCGTTGAACAATCAGTTTGCCGGCGACGGCCTGACGCTGCCTCGCACCGAGGAGTTCGTGGCGCAGAAGATCAGCGACTATCGAATCGTGCGCGGTCCCGATGGCAGCATCTGGGGGCAGGTGGCCCTCGACGAGTATTCACCGTCGCTCTGCGAACTGGTGTCGCTGGCGGTGGCGCCGGCGGCACAGGGCAAGGGCCTCGGCCGGCACCTGATAGCCGCGGCGGTCGATCTCGCCAACCGGCGCGGGTATCCGCAACTGTTTGCGGTCTCGCTCGCCGATACGCTGTTCCTTGGCGCCGGATTCGTGCAGGCGTCGATCGACGTGTTTCCGGAGAAGATCTGGCGCTATCGCGCCATCTCACGCTCCGAACTGTCGATCGGCAAGAAGTTTCTGTTCGTGCGCAGCCTGCCCCCGACGCCAGCGAAGAAGCCCGGGAAAACGCGCTCCCGCCGACCCAGCGTGCGCGGGACGAAGAAAAAGTAGGCGGTGCGATTGACAGCACCGCGAGCCGCTTGACTCTCCCCGCCGAGTGCCGTAGCGTGCGCAGACAACCGTCGACGTGGTGATTTGCCGCCTGATTGCAGCCACGCTAAACAACTCGCTAAAATGGACGCGCCTGGCGGCCCCTGTTCGCCCAGGCGCGCTGTGTTTGCATGCTTGCTTCAATCGAGACCGTCCGCCAGGCGTCGATCGGCCAATTCACCTTCGACGACGGGACCGTCGTGGACGATGCGGCGTTCAGCTATGACCTGAGCGTGCCGGCAGAGCCCAGTGACGGACTGGTGATCGTCTGCCCCTCGCTTACCGGCACACCGGCCATCATGCGTGACTGGTGGCAGGACATCGGTCCGCCACGCGCATTGCAGCATTGCACCGCGTTGTATCCGCATGCCTTCACGGCGAGCACGATCGCCACGCTGGAGCGCCATCGGCCACCGACGATCCGCGATCTGGCTCGCGGTATCGTGGCGCTGGTGCGCGCACTCGCGCTGCCGCAGGCGACCTTCGTGATCGGAGGGTCACTGGGCGGCATGATCGCACTCGAGGCGACCATCGAGAGTGGCGCGTCCACACACGGCCTCGTGCTCGCCGCACCGGCGGTGCAGACGGCGTGGGGAGCGGGCTGGAACATGATCCAGCTGCAGGCGCTGGAACTCGGTGGTGCGCAGGGGTTCGCGCTCGCACGCGCCGTCGGCATGATGACCTACCGCACCGAACTCGAATTCGAGCGTCGCTTCGGCATCGACGCAGCCGGTCTCGATGGGCGGACCATGCAAGGCTATCTCCGGCACCATGGCGACAAGCTGATCGCGCGGTTCGACCCGCTCGAATACGAACGTCGCGTGCGCGCGATGGACACGCATGATGTGGGTCGTGAGCGCGGCGGCTGGCGCGAGGCGCTCAGTGCACATGCCGGCCGACTGAGTGCCGCCGGTGTGATCGGCGATACGCTCTACAGTGCCGACATCGTCGCGCACTGGGCGGAAAGCGTCGGTGCCGCGTACACCGCCGTCACCTCGATCCACGGGCACGATGCATTCCTGCTCGAACGCACGCAGGTGCGTGACGTGATCGCGACGGCATTCGCGCGCGCCCAAGTCGCCGCGGATTCGCGCTGAATGGCGCTGCCCACCGAGGTGCTGCGCGCCGCGCGACGCGGATTCGGTCTGTCACGGGGCTCAGTGCGTCTGTTGAGCACGCGCTTCGGCAAGGTCTGCCTTGCACACCGCGATGGCAGCGGCAGACGGACGCAGTTGCGACTGGTGCAGGTGCAGCCAGACACATCGGTGCGACTGAGCAGTGAAACGCGCTGGCTCACACATCTGGCGCACACGCACCGGCTCGCGGTGCCTGTGCCGCAGCCATGGCATGATGGCACACTCGTCTCGCCGCTGATGTCGCCGAGCGACGGGTCGCAGTGGCTGGCCATCGCCTGCAGCTGGGTCTCTGGTGCTCACCTCGATCGCGGGTTGCGACGGGCGCACTTCGCCGGCGCCGGCGCACTGCTGGCGCGGTTGCACCGCGCGACGGCCGATGCGCCGCCGGGCATTGCCGAGTCCCGTCCGACGTGGTGGATCCCGCGACTATTCTCACTCGCAACCACGCTGCGCGATCTCGTGGCCGGCAGCATCGAGCGGCCAGCGGGTGTGACGCAGCCGCTGGCAGATGGACTCGCGCGTGCCGTCGCATCACTGCAGGCGCAACACGATGCGCTGCCGCAGGATGCAGCGCACGTGGGCCTCATTCACACCGATGCGCATTGGCAGAATCTGCGATTCACACCGCACCGCATCGGACTGGTGGATTTCGAGGATTTTGCGAACGGTCGCTTCATGTTCGACCTTGCCTGCCTCTGGGGCCGCGTCGAGGGGCGACGTGATGCGCAGGGGCTGCTCGAGTCGATGCTGGATGGATACGACCGTATCAGACCACTGCCCGCATCGCACCGGCGCGACCTGCGCGTGATGCTCGCGTTTCGCCGTTTCGACTATGCCGGCTGGGTGCTCAGCTGGCCCCGTCCCGATCTGCAGGCGTGGGGTCCGGCATTTCTCGCTGGTACGCCCGCCTACATCGAGCGACTGCTGTCAGAATGACGGCAGCGTCCGCAGAGCCGCCACTCAGATCGGCGCGCGCGGAACCACCATCAGCGAGAGTGTGTCAACCACGGCGGTCGTCAGCGTGTCGACGCGCAGCGGCGTCCGCTTCTCACCAAAATCGACCGGCGTCTCACTGTCGCCGTAGCCGGCCACGAGCACGCGGCCATTCACGATCCGGCCGAGCGCGTTGCGACTGCGAAATACGGCCCCTCGCTGCGGGTCGGCGACCGCCACGTGCAGCGATCCCAGCCCGCCGTCGCGCATGTGAACCAGCAGCGCGGTCTTTCCGCCGGCCTCCGCCAACTCGACCTTCACGATCTGGTAATAGTCCGCCACCACGCGCCGACGGCTGCCGGTGGCGAGATCGATGACCGTGAGCGACTGCCCCTCGTTCTCGTAGCCGCCGGCGCCGTCGAGCCCCGATACCGCCACCATCGCCCCGTCGCCCAGCGTCCACGCGCGCACGGCGCTGTCGCTCACCACGACGGTGTCACCCGACAGCAGCGTCACGACCGCCCGACCCGTGCCGAAGGTGCTGGTATCGCGGCGCACGTCGATCCGCCGGGCACGCGCTCCGGGCCGCACGGCCAAGGAGGTGCGCACCTCCGGCATGGCGGCCACGACCGGCGCCGCCGGTAACGATGCGGAATCAGCCGTCTGAACCGCAGGTGCTTCCTTCCCACCGTCGCAGGCGGTGAGCAGCAGCAGCACCAGTGCGCCAGCCGTAGGTGCGAAGCGGCGGGAGATCAGGGCGTGGCGATGGGAGCTCAGGGCGACGAGAGGGTGCATTGATGACGAAATGTGCCGGCGGGTGTGACGGCGTGTTGACAGATGATGTGAACCTGCGTGCAGATTACTACAACACCCCACGCGGAGTCAGGAACAGTGAAGGACAACCAGTTGCAGAAGCTGCTCAAGAAGACGCAGGCGAAAGCCGCCGAGAAGGCCTCCCGTCCGCGCCCGTCGTTCGACGCGACATTGGAAGCGACCAAGAAGCCCGGTGGGGAGGATGGCCCCGGTGAGGACGCCACGGAAATCTTCAAGGAAATGAAGCGCCGCGAGTTCTGATCGGACTGCCCTGAAGGCGCGTACAGCGCGCCGCGCGGGGTGCCCAACGCGAGTGACGTCGCTTGAGACGTCACTCTCCCCGGTCGATACCCGTGAGAGATGCTGCATCCCTCCCACACCCATCGCCTCGATCGCCACTCGGTGCGCACGCTCAGCCGCGAGCGGCTGACATGTGTCTCGACGCTGCTGTTGCTCGGCGTTGCGGCGCTGGTGATGGAGCTGGGTCTCTCGCCGTGGGCCATCGCGCTCCTGTGCGTCTGGCTGTCACTGGCGGTGCTGCACGACCGCTTGCTGGTGCGCGCTGGGTCGGAGCACCGGCTGGAGGTGCTCGCGTTCGGGTTTCTCCTCGCCGACGCGCTGATGCTGGCGGGGGTGGTGGCATTCACCGGGAGCGTCTGGTGGTGCGGCCCGGTTCTGTACGCATTCACCGCCGTCGCCGCAGCCGCGTTGCTCGACCAGCGCAGTCTGGTGATTCTTGGCATGACGGCGCTGGCGTGGCTCACGCTGGTGATCGGCTTGCAGGTGACCGGCGTACTCCCGGACAGCCACTTCCTCGGCGTGCCGAGCATGCGTGGCGCATGGACCGTCAGCCTTGCCGGGCTGGTGATCATCAGCCTCGTGATGCTGGGCATCGGCCTGATGCAGCGCGATCTCACACACATGCTGCGGGTGCGCGCCATGCGGTACCGGGCGCTGATGGACACGGCATCGGATCTGGTGCTGGTGCTGACGCATGACGGGCAGGTGACGCACGTGAATCGCGCGGCACTGGCGATGGCGCGCTGCGAGCGGAAGGAGATGCTGCGCGAAGGGATCGGCCGCCTGCTCGTGACCGAGGACGTCGCCTTCTTCCGCAACCGGGTCCAGCGTGCGCTGGGCGGTGAGACGCATACCCTGATGCTCCGCGCGAATGCCTTCCATGGTATTCGCTGGCTGTCCTGCACCGTCGCACCGATGATGCCGGGCCTGCCGACCACTGACCTGCTCGCGATCTTCCGTGACGTCACCGACGATCGCCTTGCCGCCGACACGGTGCGCCACAGTGAGGCACGACTGCGCGCGGTGTTCAATCAGGCCGCGATCGCGATCGCGCTGCTCGACCTCGACGGCTTCTATACCGAGGTCAATCCCGCCGTCGAGCGCCTGCTCGGTTACGACAGTGCCTCGCTGATCGGCCGGGCCTGGAACGCCTTTGCACCGCCCGAGGACAAGGACGAAACCACGCGCATGATCGCCTCGCTGCGCTCGCAGGAATGTGAAAACGTGACCGTCGAGCAGCGCTTCGTACGCCACGACGGACGCGTGCTCTGGACGCTGCTGACGATCTCGCGCGTGGACAAACCTGCCGGGTCGGCGGGACTGATTGCGATGCTGCAGGACATCACCGAGCGACGCGCGCTCGAAGCTCAGCTCACCTGGCAGGCGTTCCACGATCCGCTGACGAACCTCGCCAACCGTGCCCTCTTCCGTGAGCGCGTGGACCGTGCGCTGAGCCACCGCACCGGTGCGCCCGGGAGTGTGGCCGTCCTGTTCCTCGATCTCGACAACTTCAAGACCATCAACGACTCGATGGGGCATGCCGTCGGTGACCAGCTGCTGTTCGAGGTGGGCCGGCGCCTGCTGAACGCCACCCGCGGTTGCGACACGGTGGCACGGCTTGGTGGCGACGAATTCGCCATTCTGATCGACAACGTGCGCGGATCGGGTGACTGCATTCGCGTGGCGGAGCGGATCCTCGAGTCGATGCAGCAATCGGTGCACCTCGAGGGCGCCGACGTGACGGTGAGCTCGAGCATCGGCATCGTGCGTGATGCCGGCAGCGAAACGGCCGACGACATCCTGCGCAATGCCGACGTGGCGATGTACAGCGCCAAGCAGCGCGGCAAGGGGCGGCACTCGCTGTTCGAGCCGGGGATGCATGACAAGGCCGTCGAACGCCTGCGTCTGCAGACCGACCTGCGAACGGCTATCGAGCAGAATGAGATCACGCTGGCATTCCAGCCGATCGTCACGCTCGATGACGGACGGCCGTGCGGCTTCGAAACCCTCGCACGCTGGACGCACCCGGAGTTCGGGTCCGTCTCACCGGGCACCTTCGTGCCGTTGGCGGAAGAAACGGGCATGATCGTGCCGCTGGGCTGTGCGATCCTGCGTCAGGCCTGCCTGCAGGCCGTGCGCTGGAATGCGATGCCGGGACTGACCGGGCCAATCGGCCTGACGGTGAATGTTTCCGGACGGCAGCTCGAGGAAATCGCCGTCGTGGCGCATGTGCGCGACGCGCTCGCCGAGAGCGGGCTCGATCCGGCGCGGCTGACGCTGGAAATCACCGAGAGTGCCCTGGTGCAGAATTCCGAGACGATGCGCGAGCGGCTCTGCCAGCTCAAGGAACTCGGCATCTCGCTGGCAATCGACGACTTCGGCACCGGCTACAGCTCCCTGAGCTACATCCAGCAATTCCCGGTGGACGTGCTGAAGATCGATCGGAGCTTCGTCGAAGGCCTCGGCCGCTCGACCGGCACCGACGCGGCGCTGGCACGCACGATCATCGCACTGGGCGCATCACTGCAGCTGCGCACCATTGCCGAGGGCATCGAGGTCGAAGCGCAGCGCGCCATCCTGCGCGAGCTCGGGTGCGAGTTTGGCCAGGGCTTCCTGTATGCCCGGCCGATGCCGGCCGAAGATGTCTGCCACTGGCTCGCCGATGCCCTCGGCATCGCACCGAGCAGCCGGCCACCCGCCGGTCCACCACGAAGCACGACGCGTCCCACGCGACGCA
>JBBSCZ010000169.1:0-6948 GCA_038249795.1 Gemmatimonadales bacterium
ATCGCTTCACGCACGAGTTCTTCATCAAGTCGGCGCTCCCTGATCGCCAGCTGATCGAGCAGGTGCACCGGCGGTGCCAGCGTGAGGCGGATCGCGGCGGCGTGGTGTCGGCCAACGCGGACGAACTGGCCGCCGGCATCGGTGGGAAGGTGTCGTCGAAGGCGGTGGATTCGGCACTGCGCATGCTGGCCGATGCGAGTGTGTTGCGATGGGATCCCGATTCGGCGGGTCTGGTCTCACTGCGGCTGCTCGCCATACCGGAACGCATCAAGAAGGAGCTGGGCAGTGGCTTCGAAATGGAGCGTGAACTGCTGCGCGCGTGCTGGCGCGCGACGAAGGGGCAGGTGCAGCGCGGTGCGATCATCGACCTCGATGGCCTGCCACCGGGATTCGGTGGCTTCGTGGGCAGCTTCCCGATGCTGGAACGGCTGGAGGCGCGCCAGTTCGTGCAGGTGGAGCGCGTCGGCGGTGGATTACGCCTCGTCGATCCCGCGATGACCCTCGACCGCGTGCAGATCGACTGGCGCGCCGTCGACCGCCGACGCCAGCGCGAGTTCGACAAGCTCGAGGCGATGCAACGCTATGCGTATGCCAAGACCTGCCGTCGTCAGGCCTTGCTGCAGTGGTTCGGTGATCCGGCCGCACGCGCCGAATGCGGCGCCTGTGACAATTGCCTCGGTGAGACGCGCAGCGCGCCCAGCGTTCGTGCGACCTGGACGCCAGGCGAGCGCGCGCGCACCCCGCGTGATCCGAACGTCCGGCGCGAGGCACAGCAGAAGTCGAAGGAGAAGGGCGGGGCCGTCACCGAAGCCGACACCGAACTGCTGATCGCCCTCAAGGCCTGCCGCGCCCAGCTGGCGGCCGGCAAACCGGCCTATGTCGTGTTCCCGGACTCCACACTGGCGGCATTTGCCACGCGCAAGCCGCTGACCGCCGACGCCATGGCCGCGCTCCCCGGCGTTGGCCCTGTGAAACTGGAGCGGTATGCCGAGCCGTTTCTGAACGTCATCCGGTCGCACGGGCGCTGATACATCCGTTCCGCGCTGCGCGTCCACCGATGGCATTCCGGATGCGCCGATCATGCCCCGCATGGCGTGGGTCGCGACGCTAGTTTTGCCAGTCTACGGGCGCCCATCTGCGGCAGCCCCCAACTCGGGTCTCATGGACGATTCGCTCTACTTCAACGAACAACACCTGCAGGTGCGCGAGATGGTCCGCGCCTTTGCAGCCGATCATATCCGGCCCGTTGCGAGCCTGCATGACGCCAATTCGACGTTCCCCTGGGAAAATGTGGCGAAGATGGCCGACCTCGGCCTTTTCGGCATTCCCTGGTCGGAGGAACTCGGCGGCACCGGCCTCGACTCGATGGCCTTCATCATCGCGATCCACGAGCTGGCCAAGGTCTGCGCGAGCCACTCGATCACGATCTCCGCGCATACCACGCTCGGCACGTCGCCGATCGTATACTTCGGCAATGATGCGCAGCGGAAGCAGTACGTGCCGACGCTCGCTGCCGGGAAGGTGCTGGGCGGCTTCGGGCTGACCGAGCCGAACGCCGGCAGCGATGCCGGCGGCACGCAGACCACGGCTGTGAAGAAGGGCAGTCATTATGTTCTGAATGGCTCCAAGCGCTTCATCACGCACGCCGGCGTTGGCGAAGTGTTCATCGTGACCGCCGTCACTGATCCATCAGCCGGCACCAAGGGCATCAGCTCCTTCATCATGACGAAGGAGACGACTGATCTCGAGGCAGCGCGTGCGGTGGGCGTGGGCCACGACGATTCGCTCGTTGCGATGTCAGGCTTCCGGGCGGGAAAGAAGGAAGACAAGCTCGGGTGGCGCGCCAGCGACACGCGTGAACTGATCTTCGAGAATGTCGAGGTACCGGCGGAGAACCTGCTGGGAGCCGAAGGCCTGGGCTTCATCAACTTCATGAAGACGCTCGATGCCGGACGCATCGGCATTGCGGCGCTGTCACTGGGGATCGCCGAAGGCGCATTCGGGGAAGCGATCCGCTACTCGATCGAGCGCAAGCAGTTCGGTCAGTCGATCGTGAACTTTCAGGGCGTGTCGTTCCAGCTGTCCGACATGGCCACCGAGATCGAGGCAGGGAAGCACCTCACGTATCATGCAGCCATGCTGGCCCAGGCCGGCAAGCCGTACGGCAAGGAAGCGGCGATGGCCAAGCTCTTCTGCTCTGAACTCGCCATGCGAGCCACGCTGAAGGCGATCCAGATCCACGGCGGTTACGGCTACACCAAGGACTATCCCGTCGAGCGCTTCATGCGTGATGCGAAGATCTGCGAGATCGGTGAAGGCACGTCGGAGATCCAGCGGCTCGTGATCGCCCGGCACCTGGTCAAGGAGATCACGGGGTGACCGACAGTTCGCAGTCGCTGATCCAGCGGATGCGGGTCCCGCTCGGCTTTCTGTTCGGGGCGCTCTTTCTGTGGCTTGCTCCACGATACACGACGCCGCGGACGCTCATCATCGGCGCCGTCGTCGCGCTGGTCGGCGTGCTGCTCCGGGCGTGGTCCACCGGTCATATCGTGAAGAACGAGAAGCTGACTACAACCGGCCCGTACGCGCATACCCGGAATCCGCTGTACCTCGGCAGCTTCCTGCTGGCGCTCGGGTTCGCGATCGCGGCACACTGGGTAGCGGTGCTGCTGGTGATCGCGTTCTGGATCGTCGTCTACGGTCCGACGATCACCCGGGAGCGCGCTTTCCTGCGCACGATCTACGGGGACGCCTACGCCGAGTACGAGGCCCACGTCCCCGCATTTCTCCCGCGGCTCACAGCGTGGAACGGTCCGGTCGGCGCAGACCGATCGGGCGGCTTCAGCATTCCATTGTATCTGCGGCACAGAGAGTGGCAGGCCGGGCTGGGCTATCTGGTGGTTTTGGGCTGGTTGATTTTCAGCCCGTTTCGCTGAGTCGAATGAGCTGAACCCAATCCCGGCAGATCGTCTGGGAGGCCGGCCTGGGGTGCCGTCCGGCGTGACGCGGCGATAGGCTTCCGCATGTTGCGCGGCGCCCGAGTGTGCTGCGCGCGTTCGCTGGTACGGAGCGACCCCTGTATCGGTGCGTTGGACCCCGACGGACGATCGGCGCTGGAGTGGCGGCGTCGGGTTCGTCGGGCCGTACTCGTTTCACCGGCCATCTTGATGCTGGCCACCGGTCGCAGTCGAGTACGCTACCGCATCGTCATGCGGGCGGGTGACACTGAGTCGACCGGGTGAATCGTGCAGTGCGGCAGCCGCTGGTGTTCCGCATGCGTCCGCGTGCAGGACAACTTTCACGTTGGTCAGCCCACGGGCTGCGTGAGTATGGGTCGCCTCACGCGGTGTCGCGAGGCGTGCATGAAGCGTGACATTCTGATCAATGCCGGCGCACGGGAAGTGCGCGTGGCCATCATCGAGGACGACCAGCTCGTCGAATTGCTCGTCGAGCGTCCCGAGGCGCGCCGCATGGTCGGCGACATCTATCTCGGACGCGTCGAGGCGGTGCAGCCGGGGCTGGAAGCGGCGTTCGTCGACATCGGCACCGAGAAGAGCGCATTTCTTCATGCATCGGATCTCGTGTACGAGACCGACGACGATGATGATGACGACGACGATGACACCGAGGGCGAAGACGTCGCCCAGTCGTCGCAGGATGCGGCGGCGGCTGGCAGCGATCGGCCACCCTCCGGCCGTCCGCCGAAGAAGGAACCGCCGAAGATCCAGGACGTCCTGAAACGCGGCGACACGGTGCTCGTGCAGGTGAGCAAGGAGCCGATTTCCACGAAGGGTCCGCGCGTCACGGCGCAGGTTTCGATGGCGGGCCGGTTCCTCGTGTACATGCCGTTCGCGTCGCGCGTCGGCGTGAGCCGGAAGATCGGGGAACGTGCCGAGCGTCAGCGTCTGAAGGAACAGGTGAATGCGTTCCTGCCGAAAGACGCCGGCGGCGTGATCGTGCGCACCGTGGGCGAGGACGTGACGGCAGAGACCTTCGAGCGCGAGCTCACGGGGCTGATCAACAACTGGAAGCGGATCAACCGGAAGCGGCAGTTCATGCGCGCACCGGCCCTGGTGCATCGGGAGACGAGTCTCGCGCGCAGCATCATCCGCGACCTGTTCAGTGCCAAGGTGGACAAGCTGGTCGTGGATTCGCGGCAGCTGTACAACGAGATCGTGGAATATCTGAAGGGCGTTGGCCCGGAGTTGGTGGACCGGGTGCACCTGTACGAAGAGACGCAGCCGCTGTTCGACAAGCACGAAGTCGAGGCGGAAATTCGCGACCTCTTCAAGCGCCGCTGCGACTTGCCCTCGGGTGGCTACCTGATCATCGAGCCCACCGAAGCGCTCGTGTCGATCGACATCAACTCGGGCCGATACACCGGCAAGAAGGATCCCGAGAAGACGATCATGAAGACCAACATGGAGGCGGCGCGTGAAGTGGCGCGTCAGCTCCGGTTGCGCGACGTGGGTGGCATCATCGTCTGCGACTTCATCGACATGGAGGCGCGCGCCAATCGCGAGCGGGTGCTGCAGGAGCTCCGGACGCACCTGGGCCGCGACCGGGCCCGCACGAAGGCGTTCCAGGTCAGCGAGCTCGGCTTGATCGAAATGACCCGCCAGCGGGTTCGGGCGAGCCATCTGCAGGCGACCACGGAGCCATGCCCGACCTGCAACGGCACCGGGCGCATCTTCACACCGGAGACGATCGTCAGGCGCGTCGAGCGGTCGGTGAAACGGATCGGCGTGGAGGGCCGGCGCGACCCGATGGTCGTGAAGCTGCACCCGGACGTGGCCATGTACGTCCTCGAGCATGAGCCGGACGTCCTGGCCCGCCTCGAGAAGGTCGTGTCGTTTACCCTCGAATTGCGGGACGACCCGCTGCTTCGTCCCGATGAGTACAAGCTCGTCGTCAAGGGCGCTCAGCGGGACGTGACTGCCCAGTACGCCCTCGCCTGATCCCGTTCCGGCGACCCGCCATCACCAGGACACCTGGCGGCGGATTGCCTGGCTCCACGTCGCCCGTTGACACGTCGGCTCGGTTCGCCTAACTTCGTGGGCTAATTACCCTTACACGTCGTACACCTATGAGCTACGCGATCATTCGCACCGGCGGCAAGCAGTTCCGCGTGAGTGCTGGCCAGACCTACCGCTTTCCGACCCTGCTCGGCGATGCTGGTGCGTCTGTCGAATTCAACGAAGTCCTGCTCGGCTCCGACGGCACCGCCGTCAAGACCGGTGTCCCGACGCTGATCGGCGCCAAGGTCTCAGCCGAGATCGTGAAGCACGGCCGCGGCGAGAAGATCATCGTCTTCAAGTTCAAGCGCCGTAAGAACTACGCCAGGAAGCAGGGCCATCGTCAGGGCTTCACCGAAGTCCGGATCACTGACATCACGCTGGGCTGAGACCACCATGGCACATAAAAAGGGCGTAGGCTCATCCAGGAACGGTCGCGATTCGAATCCGCAGTACCGTGGCGTGAAGAAGTTCGGCGGCGAGTTCGTGCGCGCCGGCGGCATCATCATCCGGCAGTGCGGCACGAAGGTGCACCCGGGCCACAACGTCGGGCTTGGCCGCGATTACACGATCTTCTCGCTGATCGATGGCGTGGTCGAGTTTTCGCCGAAGGACAAGCGTCGCACGAAGGTCAGCGTGAAGCCGCTGGCGCCTGTCGCCGACGCGATTGCCGCCGACTGACGCAGGTCGTACGACCCGCCGAACGCCTCCGCCTCGTGCGGGGGCGTTTTGCATTTGTGGAACGATTCTCCCGGCCTGACGGTCCGTCGCCGCAGGGTCGCCGCTCCCCACTGGTGGCGCCCTGTTCTTCGGCGCACAATCCTTCGTGCACGCCGGATCTGCTCAACCCACAGCACGGGATGCTTCGTATGGAACGCCGGGATTTCGTCACCACCGGACTGGCCCTCGCCGCATCCATCCCGCTTCGGCGCCCGCGCGCGGAGCCGGGGCACCCCGCACCGCGTCTGGTGCACGCCGTGGATGCACTCGATGACCTCACCATCGCGTCCGCACAGGTGGAGATTGCCGCCGGTCGCCTGACGTCACGGGCGCTGACCGAGCATTACCTGATGCGTATCCGCATGCTCGATGCGGATGGGCCGCGCGTGAACAGCGTCATTCAGGTCAATCCCGATGCGCTCGCGCGCGCCGATGCCGCCGATGCCGACCGCGCCGCCGGACGCCCCACAGGTCCGCTCCACGGCATGCCGATCCTGCTCAAGGACAACATCGACACCGCCGATCGCATGAGCACCTCCGCCGGCTCACGGGCACTGGCCGAGCATCGCGCGAGTCGTGACGCGAGCGTCGTGACGCGATTGCGTGCGTCGGGCGCGGTGCTGCTCGGGAAGACGAATCTCAGTGAATGGGCAAACTTCCGCAGCAGTCGTTCCAGCAGCGGGTGGAGCGGACGCGGTGGACAGACGAAGAATCCGCATGTGCTCGATCGCTCACCGTGCGGCTCGAGTTCAGGCAGCGGTGCCGCAGTGGCCGCAGACTTCTGCATTGCGGCGGTCGGCACGGAGACCGATGGCTCGGTGGTGTGCCCGTCATCGGTGAACGGCATCGTCGGCCTCAAGCCGACGGTCGGCTTGGTGAGTCGTACCGGCATCATCCCGGTCTCCGCCAGCCAGGACACTGCCGGTCCCATGGCGCGGACCGTACGCGATGCCGCGCTGCTGCTCAACGGGATGATCGGTCGCGATTCTTCCGACAGCGCGATGCGCAACCAACCAGCGGCGCTCCCCACCGACTACACGCGCACACTCGACGCCGAGGGGCTCAAGGGACTGCGCATCGGCGTGGCGCGAAATTACTTCGGCTTCGACAGTCGCGTCGACACGATCATGGAAGAGGCGATCCGCGTCATGCGCGAGCGCGGTGCCGTGATCGTGGACAACGCCAATGTGCCAAACGCAGACAAGTACGGCAG
>JBBSCZ010000170.1:0-6928 GCA_038249795.1 Gemmatimonadales bacterium
AGGATGCCGCGGGCGATGATCGCGCTGGTCGCCAATGCCGCCTGATGCAGCGACATGAAATCGGCCAGCAGTGTGCGCACGCGTGGTGGATTCGGCAGCAGTCGCACGGTGCAATCGAGTGCGATGCCGAAGCACCCTTCCGATCCGACGAAGGCACCGAGCAGGTCGTAGCCGGGCGCCTCACCATGTTTGGAGCCAAGTGTCACGATTTCACCGTCGGGGAGAATGACGGTGCAGGCGACGGTGTGATTCAGTGTCACGCCGTACTTCAGGCAGTGCGGCCCGCCGGCATTCTCGGCCACGTTCCCGCCGATCGTGCACGCCGACTGGCTCGACGGATCAGGGGCGTAGTGCAGCCCATGCACGGCGGCGAGCTTCTGCAGCGAGCTGTTGACCACGCCCGGTTCGACCGTGGCGATACGATTCACCGGATCGACGTCGAGAATGCGCGTCAGGCGGTTCAATCCGATCAGCACCGTGCCATCGGCCAGTGCGCCGCCACTGAGGCCGGTGCCGGCGCCGCGTGGGACGAACGGCACGCCGGCCGCCGCCAGGGTACGTACCACCGCGATCAGTTCTTCACGGGTGCCGGGAAAGACGGCCAGCGATGGCGTCTGCAGGTATCCGGGCAGCCCATCGCTCTGATAGGCAACGAGCGCGCTGGCACGCTGCAGCACACGACGCTCGCCGACGATCGCCGTCAGCGCATTGCCGATGCTGATCGGCGTCACGTCAGCTGTCCGGCAGGGTGAACGGCGGGTCGTCGTCGCGTTCACGGAGGTGACGGGCAGCCGCTTCCTCGAGGTCTGCCAGACCCGCACGGATCGTCACATCGAGCAGTTCGAGACGGGCGAGCGTGCTGCGGCCGGACAGCACTTCGTACTGCATGTCGACGTCGGCGTGCAGCATGTGCGCCACATGGAATGCCAGCGTCTCGGGCTCGTCGGGCAGCGGCGGCGGTGAGCCCTCCACATCCTGCAACACCATCGACGCCGCAATCGCGCGTCGCGCGAGGGTGCGCACCTGCTCGGCGGCCAGTGCGACGGCCAGCGGGTCATCGGCGATGTCGACGTGTTCCGCGATATGTCCCACGCGGTACGGCGTGCCGATCTCGAGGTAGGTCTCGAAGCGGAAGCGCTCACCGCCGGTGATGATGATGTTGGCGCGACCGTCGGGCAGCGCATCGATCGCGGTGATCTCCGCGATGCAACCGATGCGGCCCGGAGGCAGGTCATCCTCGGTCGAGTCCGATGGAGGCATGATGACACCAAACACACGCGTGGTGTCCTTCACGTCGCGGAGCATGGCGCGATAGCGCGGCTCGAACAGGTGCAGCGGCACGTGGACACCCGGCATCAACACGAGGCCCAGCGGAAAGAGCGGAATCGGAGACGTGATCACACGGGAAAACTATCACCGGGCGCGAGTGGCGCGCACGGTCAGTCGGGCGGTGGCGGTGGCGGTGGCGACGCCGCCTGCTCGGCCATCGACAGCAGCAGGCCGAGCTCGAACGGCTTCGCGATCACGGGACAGTGCGTGCGCTCCAGACAGGCCACCGCTTCCTCGTCGCCCGTATCGCCCGACGAGAAGATGAAGCGCCGCGCGACCGACGCATCGACATCGGCGACCAGTGCGTGCAGCTCCACGCCGCTGAGACGCGGCATGCGGATGTCGCTGAGCACGGCATCGAAGCCGCCGCCGATCGCGGGGCCGTCGAGCAGCATGGCGCGCGCATACTCCCCATCCTCCGCCTCCACCACGCGCCAGCCGCGCCGCATGAAGAACCGCCGCAACGCCGACCGAAGGGTGGACTCGTCGTCCACGACGAGGATCGTGCGCGATGGCGCCGCAGGTTGTGCCGGCGGTGCCGGCGGTGCCGGCGTGCTGCCGTCGAGAGATTGGTTCGAGCTGGTCATCCGTAGCTGCGTCGCGAGGAGAGGAGCCGTCAACCTACACCGTGCTCAACGGCGCAGATAGAGACGAACCATTAAGCCGTTCACACATAAGCGCAAGCCCCACCTGCGATCTGCAGGCGGGGCTTGCGGGGCATTCAGGACTGCGTCTCACCGGCGGTACGCATTCGTGACCGGTCAGGAACAAGTCCGAGACTGTGCTTACGCGACCTGCCAGAACCCGGCCAGTGCGCCACCGTCGGCGCTTTCGCGCAGCTTGGTGAAGGCGCGCTCACGGATCTGGCGGATGCGCTCGCGGGTCACGCCGAGGAGGTCGCCGATGCGCTCCAGTGTCATCGGCTCGGCGGTGTCGTCGAGGCCGTAGTACATCGTGATGATCTGGCGCTCGCGGATGGTGAGGTGCTTCTGGATCGCGTCCTTCACGAAGACGCGCATCATGCGCTCGTCGGTCGCTTCCTCGATGTCGCGGCCATCGCTCATGGAGAAGCGCTCGCCGAAGGTGCTGGCATCGCGGTCCGACTTGTCCACCGGGGCGTCGAGCGACGTTTCGCTGGTGGTCATCTGACGCTGTGCACGCACGGTCTCGGCATCTTCGTTGATCATCTGCCCGAGCTCGGCATCGGTCGGCTCACGATGCAGCTTGGTGGCGAGGATCTGCTCGGCCTTGGCCATGCGGAGCAGGGCCGAGTTCTGGTTGAGCGGGACGCGGATGCTGCGGGTCTGTTCGGCGAGGGCCTTGAGGACGGCCTGGCGGACCCACCAGACGGCGTACGAGATGAACTTGACGCCCTGATCGGGATCGAACTTGCGGACCGCCTTGAGGAGGCCCTCGTTGCCGATGGCGACGAGTTCGGCGAGGTCGAGTCCATGTCCCTGGTACTTCTTCACGTAGCTGATCACGAAGCGCAGGTTGGCCGTGACGAGGCGCTCGGCGGCGGCGGCGTCACCCTGCTGTGCGAGGCGGGCGAGGGCCCGTTCCTCCGCGACGCTGCCGATCAGCGGCAGTCGCTTGATGTCGGCCAGATACTGGTCGAACGTGCTGCCACCGCTGCTGCGGCTGGTGGTCTGACGGCTTCGCGCTGACGCAATCTTCTCCATGAGTCTCTCCGCGTACGTGGGCACCCGCCGGGGTGCCAGCCATTGCGTCTTCATCAGGTCGAGGGCTGGTCGGCGAGATGCTCGAAACCGAGGCATGCCGATTTCGTGGAGACAATAACCGTCACGCGCACATTACATGTCAAGTGTCAACTTTCATGGACACTTTTCGGTCATTTTCTCTGTGACAGTCGGTGCGGATTCGGGCTCATCCCCAGAGAGTGTCAACCAGACCGACCACAGCGAATGGATGTGTCCGTTTCAAGTTGTCGTATTGCAACGACTTCACCGTCTGCAGCGCGTACACAGGTTACGGCTCGCGACGTATCAGCTGGGCGTATCCGCGTCGCCGACCGAACCGGCGGGCGGCGTCGCAGTCGGACATCCAGACATCGATTCGCCCCCCCTTGATCGCGCCGCCTGTATCGTCCGCGAGGAATCGGCCGTATGTCTTGCGGCCAAAGAACAGGTCCACCTCTCGGCCGAGGGGGAAGAGTTTGCGGTCGACCGCGATGATGCCGTCGCGCACCGGATTGCCGCGTCGGGTGCGACCCTGCAAACAGTAAGCGGTGACGCTGACGGCAATGCGTTCGCCGGCCCGCGCCCGCACTTCGATGCTGCGAAAGAGCTTCCCTCGGGGAGTGATGCTGATCGGCAGCGGCGATCGGGGCAGGCGATCGAAGGGCACCGGGACGGCTTCGGTATCGGTACCGACGGTGCTGTCCGATGGCAGGCTGTCAGTGTCGAGGCTGTCGGCGGCCAGGCTGTCGGCGGCGGTGACATCGTCGCCCGGTAGCTCGGGAAAGGGCGACGGATGGGTGATGAACCAGGCCGCTGCCGCCCCTGCGATCAGATAGGTGACGATGCGGATTCGCTGCCGCCGGCGGCGACGCCGCTGACGGGCGCCGGACGTCGGCGTGTCGTTCACGCCTGCTGCAGCGCCGCGATCGCGATCTCGCGCGGCACCGGAATGCCATAGCCGCGTTCAGCGCCCGCCATGGCCCCGCAGCGGGCCGGCAGCGCGTATTCCACGGTGCCGCCGCGCGACTTCTTGTCGCCAACGGTGGCATCGACGATCGCCTCGGGAGTCAGGATGCCGGGCACGGTCACCGGCAGGCCGAAATGCTCCAGCGCCGCCAGCACCTGCGGCTCGAGCGCCGGATCACAGAGGCCGAGTGCGATGGCCATGCGCGTCTCGGCCAGCATGCCGAATGCGACGCAGGCGCCGTGGGGCACTGCGTATTCCATCAGCTGCTCGACTGCATGACCGATGGTGTGCCCGAGATTGAGCACCTTGCGCAGCCCCTGCTCCCGTTCGTCGGCGGCCACCACCTCGGTCTTGATCTCGACGCTGCGCATCACGATGCGCTGCCAGTCTGGCGAGGTGAGGTCGGTGGCGGCGACCTGCGTGAAATACTCGGCGTCGCAGATCACACCATGCTTCAGCGCTTCGGCGATCCCGTTGACGCGCTCGAGGATCGGCAGCGTGCCGATGGTATCGAGATCGGCCACGACCGCGACCGGCGGATGAAACGCGCCGACGAGATTCTTGCCATGCGGCGTGTCGACGCCGGTCTTGCCACCGATCGAGGCGTCGACCATCGCCAGCAGTGTGGTGGGCACCTGGACGAATGGGATGCCGCGCAAATACGTGGCGGCGACGAAGCCGGCGAGGTCGCCCACCACACCGCCGCCGAGTGCGATGAGCAGGCTGTCGCGTCCAAATTGCGCATCGAGCAGCGCATCGGTGATGCGGGCCCAGGAGATGCGCGTCTTGTGTTCCTCGCCCGGCGGAATCGACACCAGGATGCTGCGATCCTCACCGAGCTGCGACGCGAGTCGGGCGGCGTACAGTGGGCCTACGATGTCGTCGGTGACGACCGCGATGCGATGGGCCCGCTGCAGTTCGGGCACCAGCGATGCCAGCGACGACAGCAGGCCGTGCCCGACGTGCACCGGGTACGGCAGGACACTGCACGTCGTGTGTGTCGTCGTGAGTGTCATCCGCAACTCGCTGGCAGCGCTACCAGGTGACTTCGCCCGCGCCGGCGCGCTTGTTGGCGACCCGTGCAAGCGTGAACAGCAGGTCGGAGAGTCGGTTCAGGTAGATGACGACGAGGTCGGGGACGTCGGCGTCATGCTGCAGCGTGACCACGCGACGCTCGGCGCGGCGGCAGACGGTGCGTGCGACATGCAGTGCGGCGGCCTTGGGAGTCCCACCCGGCACGATGAAAGCGGTGAGCGGATCGAGTTCGGCGTCGCCGGCATCGATGGCACGTTCCAGCTCCTCGATGCGTTCCTCGTCGATGCGCGCCTTGGTGAGCTGCTCGCTCATCTTCTCTCGGTCGGGCGTGGCGAGGATCGCGCCGATGCCGAACAGATCTCGCTGCACCGGCATCAGCACCTCGTCGATGCGAGGCATCAGTTCCACGGCGCGCGCCATGCCGATGACCGCATTCAGTTCGTCGACGTCGCCGTATGCCTCGACGCGCGGATTGTCCTTTGCCACGCGTCCGCCGCCGAACAGGCCGGTGTCGCCCTTGTCACCCGTGCGGGTGTAGATCTTGAAAGCCATGTCCGGAAACTAGCAGGTCCGGGCGCAGGGAAAGGATGCCATCGAGTGGGAACTTTTTTGCGGGCTTTTGTTCACGCTCAGGCCGCATAGGTTTTTTCTGACCATGACACACCAATTGAAGGACATCACGATCATCGGCGCGGGCCCCACGGGGCTGTACGCGCTGTTCTACGCGGGCATGCGCGGCGTGTCGGCGCAGGTGATCGACGCGCTGCCCCAGCCTGGCGGCCAGCTCGCCGCCCTCTACCCCGAGAAACTGATCTTCGACGTGGCGGGCTTTCCGCGCGTGCTGGCAAAGGATCTGGTGACGGGGCTCAGCGACCAGGCGGCGCAGTTCGGGAATCCGCTGCACCTGAATCGCACGGTGACGGGGCTCGACGAGGAGGACGGCCACTTCGTGGTTCGCACCAGCGACGGTGATTTTCCGACGAAGTCGGTGCTGATCGCCGGTGGCATCGGCGCCTTTTCGCCGCGCAAGCTGCCGCAGGTGGCCACGCATCCGTGGTACGGCCGCGGGATCGATGACGTGGTGCTCGACCCGGCGCGCTACACCAACAAGCGGGTGCTGATCGTGGGCGGCGGCGACAGCGCCTTCGACTGGGCGCAGCAGTTGCGCCCGCGCGCGCTCTCGGTGACGCTGATCCATCGCAGCGACCGTTTCCGCGCGCACCAGGCCACGGTGGACGACGTACTCGCCGCCGCCGCAAACGGTGACAAGACGGAGGTGCTGACGTTCCACGAGGTGCAGGAGATCATGTCGACCGACGGCGAGACGCTGTCGGGCGTGGTGGTCCGCAACACGAAGGACAAATCGACGCGCACGATCGACTGCGACGTGGTGTTGCCGATGCTCGGCTTCGTGAGCGACATGGGCGCCCTCGCCGAGTGGGGGCTGCAGCTCGAGAAGGACGAGGTCACGGTGACCTCGCAGATGGAAGCGGGTCGAGCGGGGATCTACGCGGCCGGCGACATCACGACCTATCCGGGAAAGCTGAAGCTGATCTCGGTCGGATTCGGTGAAGCGGCAACGGCGGTGAACCAGGCGGTGCACTGGATCTACCCGGAGAAGAAGGTGGCGCCGGGGCATTCGTCGAATCTGGCGATCTTCGGTCAGACCGCCGATTGAGCTTTCCTTCGCTTCTGAACTGCTCGAATGCGACTGCGAACTGCGTCAGGCAGTTCAACAGTTCCGCTTCGAACGGATGCGGGAAGGCCAGGGTGGGGATGAGCTAACTTGTTGTGGTGAAAGCGTGTACGTCGTTGACAGCGCGTGGCGGGGGCGTGAAGTTTGAGGGCGTTTACACGGGTGCCAACCGTATCCGTCGCGTCATGTGGCGCGGCACCG
>JBBSCZ010000171.1:0-6913 GCA_038249795.1 Gemmatimonadales bacterium
AGTCGTGCACGCTCTGATTCCTCCACCACTGCACGCGACGTCGAATACGACGTGGCGCGGGCGTACTGGCGCGCCGCACTGGCCTTCTCGCTGTACGATGCCACGGTGACGCAGCGGCTTGCATTCGACACGATCGCACGCATCGAAACGGATCGCGCTCGGCAGGGGCAGGTGCCGAACGTCTCGGCAATGCGTGCACGACTGGAGGCCGATCGCGCGCGGCTCGCGCAGTTGGGTGCACGCGCGGAACTCGAGCGCGCTCGCGGCGACCTCGCGCGCGCCATGGCCGTTCCGTTCGACAGCGTGCCTCGTCCCACGGAACCACTGCAGGTCGATTCATCTATCACAGCGTTGCCGCAGCTCGATGCCCTGCTGACGCTCGCCCGGGCGCAACGTAGTGAACTGCTGGCGGCGAGGGCGCGTGTCGACGAAACATCGCGGCGGCGGCGAGCCGAGCGGCTTGGTACCCTGCCCGCCGTCGGAGTGCAGGTCGGCAACAAGCGGACCTCCGGGCTGCTGACCAACACCGTGCAGGTGGGCGTCGCGTTGCCGTTCTTCGATCGCAACGGCGGCAATCGCGAACGGGCCCGCGGAGAGCAGTTGATCGCGGAAGGCGACCTGCGCGCCGCGCAGAGCGCCGTGGACGCGCAGGTGATGTCGGCCTATCGCGCCTACCGCGTGCTGATCGAGGCGTATGATCGCACTGGTGATGCCGGGTTCGGCGCCGAGGGCTTTGGGACGCTCGCAGCACGCGGGTCCGAGGTGGCTGGTATATCGGGCGTGGCGTACCGCGAGGGTGCGATCCCGCTGTTCGAACTGCTGGATGCCGAGCGGGTGCGCGCCGACGTGCGCAATGCTGCACTGCGTGCCGCCGCTGACGTGCACATGGCACGCGCCGATCTGCTGCGCGCACTCGGACTGCCCATCGATGGCACACGAATTCAATTGATGATGCAATGAACAATCTCCGACGTCCCTCACTGCGGTTGATGGTCGCAGTGCGCCTCGCCGCTGCCAGCGCGACCGTCGTGCTGAGCGCATGCAGCAGCGCACCCGAGCCCAAGAATGCCGCTGCCACCATGGCCACTGCGGCTGTACCACGTGATACGGCCATTCTGTCAGCCGAAGCGCTGGCGGTGTCGGGTGTGACAGTGCAGGAGGCGCAGCGTATGCCGTGGCGTGAGAGCTGGCAGCTGCCTGCGCATCTCGTGCTCGATCCGACCAGTACGCAAACGCTCGGTTCGATCGTGGAAGGGCGGGTGATGCAGGTGTTCGTGCAGCCCGGTGATCGCGTGCGGAGTGGTCAGGTGCTGGTCACGATTCACACGCATGAATTGACAGCGGCATTGAACGCGCTGGTGCAGGCACGCGCCGGTCGCGCGGAGGCGGCGAGCAGTTCACTGATGGCCGATGCCGCGATGGCGCGCAGCGAACGACTGTACGCAGCACAGGCGGGATCGCTGGCGGAGCTGGAGCGGGCGCGGGCGGCGAAGGTGGCGGCCGACGAGGGGAAGCGGCGCGCCGAGGGCGAGTTTCATCGTGCGGAGGAGTTCGTGCATCATCTCCGACCGCCCGGTCCGATGCGTGCCGACGTGGATCCGGAAGACATGTTGGTGCGCGCTCCGTTCGATGGCGTGGTGGTATCGCGCGAGACGCAGCCCGGCGCCGTGGTCACGCCCGGTGCGATGCTGGTGACGGTGAGCCGCTCCAACTCGGTGCTGCTCTCGCTGCAGGTGCCGGAAGCGGCGCTGGCGGCGGCGAAGGTGGGATCGGAAGTGCGCTTCACCGTGCCGGCGTACCCGGGGCGCGCCTTCTCAGCACGGGTGCTGCGCGTGGCGCCGGCGCTCGACTCGCTGTCACGCACCGTCGAGGTCTTTGCGTCGGTGGAGAATCGCGGCGGTGAATTGCGCGGTCAGATGACGGCTTCGGCCGAGCTTTTCGGGCTGGCGAGCGACAGCGTCGTGACGGTGCCCAGTGGTGCCGTGCAGGATTTCGAGGGCGATACGGTGGTGGTCACCGGTGTGAAGCGCGACGGCGTCATGTTCCTCGAAGCGGTGCGCGTGCGGATCGGGCGACGCGCTGCCGGGATGTCCGAGGTGAAGGCGGGGCTCGCAGCCGGTGCACCGGTGATCCACGGCGGCGCGTCGATCGCGAAGGCGGAGATTCTGCGCCAACGCGACGCGCGTTCGGCCGAGCCGGAATAAGCGTGCGACGACTGATCGAGTTCGCCCTGCGGCAACGGGGTCTGGTGTCGCTGGGCGTCGGCGTGGTGATCCTCTTCGGACTCTTCTCGCTGTCGCACATTCCGTTCGACGCATTCCCCGATCTGACCGGCGTGCGAGTGGACGTGGCGACGACGGCGCCCGGGCTCGCACCGGAGGAAGTGGAACAGCTGGTGACGTACCCGCTGGAATCGTCGCTGATGGGACTGCCGGGTGTGACCGGCGTGCGGTCGGTGTCGAAGTCGGGGCTGTCGCTGATCACGGTGCCCTTCCCCGACGGTACCGACATCTACTTCGCACGCACGCTGGTGCAGCAGCGCCTGGCGGAGGCGAAAGGCGCGCTGCCGGCGGGTGTGGAGCCGCAGATGGGCCCCGTGTCGACGCCGATGGGAGAACTGTACCAGTACACGGTGTCGAGCGACTCGATGACATTGGGCGAGATCAAGGCGCTGCACGACTACACGATCCGTCCACGGCTTCGCCCGCTGGCTGGTGTGAGCGATGTGAACTCGTGGGGTGGCAGCATCGAGCAGGTGCACGTCGAGATCGATCCGGCGAAGCTCGCGGCACGCAACCTCACGCTGAACGATGTGCAGCGCGCGCTGGCTGCGAACAACATGTCGTTCGGCGGTGCATACCTCGAGTCGGCCGGCACGCGCTACACCGTCCGAGGCACGGGACGTCTGAACGACACCAGCGAGATCAGTCAGGTCGCCATTCCGATTGCCGGGAGTGTGCCGGTTCGCATCTCCGATCTGGGGCAGGTGCGTCTTGGCTCGTTACCGCGATTCGGCTCCGTCACCGAGAACGGAACGCGCGAGGTGGTCGCTGGCATGGTGCTCAAGCTGCAGGGTGCCAATTCGAAGGAGGTGATCGATGTGGTCACGAAGCGGCTCGACGAGATACGCGCGGTGCTCCCGCAGCATGTCCGGATCACGCCATTCTACGATCAGACGGAACTGATCGGCCGGACCACGCACACCCTCACGAAGAACCTGATCGAGGGTGGCTTGCTGGTGATCATCGTCCTGTTCGCGTTTCTGCGGAACGTGCGGGCGTCGCTTATCGTGGCGTCGGTGATCCCGCTGTCGATGCTGGTTGCCTTCGGTGGCATGTACCTCTACGGCTACTCGGCCAACCTGATGTCGCTTGGTGCACTCGACTTCGGGTTGATCGTGGATGGCGCCATCGTGATGGTCGAGAACTTCGTGCACCGGCTCGATCTGGCAGAGCACGAGGGCGATGGAAGCGCGATCAGCGACGCCGGGCGTTTCGCACTCTTCCGCGATGCCGCGGTCGAGGTGGGCCGACCCATCCTGTTCGGCATCGCGATCATCGTGGCGGTGTACATCCCGATCTTCGCGCTGGAAGGGATGGAAGGGCGCATGTTCAAGCCGATGGCGTTCACCGTCGTCTGCGCGGTGCTCGGATCGCTGGTGCTGGCGCTGGTCTACGTACCGGCGGCGGCGTTCGCGCTGCTGCGCCATGCACCGAGCAAGCCGATCGCCTTCGAGCAGAAGCTGCGTTCGCGATACCAGTCGGCACTGGAGTGGACGTTCCAGCATGGCAAGCCGATCGTGGGAACGGCCGTGGTGATGATCCTGGTGTCGGTGTTCTCGCTCACACGCATCGGCAGCGAGTTCATGCCGAAGCTCGACGAGGGTGCAATTTTAATCAATACGCGTCGAACTCCGAGTGTGTCACTCGAAGAGGCCACGAGATTGTCGCTGCTGGCGGAATCGGTGGTACTGAAATTTCCCGAGGTGGTGACGGTGGTGACCAAGGAAGGCCGACCCGACCTCGCGACGGAGGCAATGGGTCTGTACGAGGGTGACCTCTACGTGATCCTGAAGCCTCGCGATGAATGGGTCACGGTCAGCAGCAACGAGGAACTGGTCGCGGCATTCGATACGGCGCTGAGGAAGGTGCCGGGGCTGTCGGTGTCGTTCACGCAGCCGCTGGCGATGCGGCTCGACGAGGCGGAGAGTGGCATCCGCACCGATCTCGGTATCAAGGTCGTCGGCCCGGACCTCACGAAGAATGGCGTGATCGCTGATCGCATCCGCCGCGTGCTGATCGGGGTGCCCGGCAGTGCCGACGTCGGGGTCGAGATCAGCGAAGGCACCGGACAGGTGCGCATCAATCCCCGTCGCGAGGCGCTGGCGCAGTTCGGCCTGTCGGTGTCCGACGTGCGCGATGCGGTGAACCTGTCGCTTGGCGCCGAAACGGCAACGGAGATCGTGAGGGGGCCGCGGCGTATCGGCGTGGCGGTGCGCTTTCCGGAAGTCGAACGCAACGACCTCCAGGCGCTGTCGCGGCTCACGATCCGTGCGCCCGGCGGTGCGCTGGTGCCACTGTCATCGGTGGCCGATGTGGAGCCGGGCACGGGGCCGGAGCTGATCGGTCACGAGGATGCGCAGCGCCGCACCCTGGTGCTCTCGAATGTGCGCGGCCGTGATCTGGGTGGGTTCGTGAAGGAGGTGCAGGAGCGTGTGGCGCGCGATGTGGTGCTGCCAGCCGGCACCTTTCTCGAGTGGGGCGGACAGTTCGAGAATCAGCAGCGGGCCATGAAGCGGCTCGAGCTGGTGGTACCACTGGCGCTCGTGCTGATCATCGGGCTGCTCTACGCATCGTTCCGTGATGCCTGGCTCGCGGCACTGGTTCTCACCAACGTGCCATTTGCACTCGTCGGTGGTGTGGCGGCGCTCTGGCTGCGTGGTTTGAACCTGAGTCTGTCGGCCAGCATCGGCTTCATCGCCCTGTTCGGCATTGCGGTGCTGAATGGCGTGGTGCTGATCTCGGCTATCAATGCACTGCGCACCGCCGGCAAGAGCATCGACGACGCCGTGCGACTCGGCGCCGGCGACCGTCTGCGACCGGTGATCATGACTGCACTGGTCGCGAGTCTCGGCTTCGTACCGATGGCAGTGAGCACGTCGCCGGGCAGCGAGGTGCAGCGTCCGCTGGCCACGGTGGTGATCGGCGGGCTGGTCACGTCGACGTTGCTGACGCTGTTCGTGCTGCCGATGTTGTATCGTGCGCTCAGTTCGTGGCGCGAGCGGCGTGCGCAGCCGTCGCCGAGTGTGCTGGAAGTGGCCGGGTGAGGAACGTCGCATGAACAACGTCGCATGAACACCGTCGCATGAACAACGTCGCATGAACACCGTCGCATGAACACCGTCGCACGATCGCCGTTCACGATTCACTGGGATGTCGTCTCCACCGCGACGGCGCGCGCGCGTACGGGCGACGCGCGCGTGCTGCTCGCGATCTGGCCCACGCCGGTGACTCACGACGCCCGCTTTGCGGCGGCCGGCTTCACCGACTTCGGCGTTGGAGACGCGGGTTGGGAACGGAACGTCTCGATGTCGGTGGGCCGGCTGTTGACGGCGCTGCAGGCGCATGGGTCAGCGCGGCTGGTGAGCGTTCCGCAGAAGCGATCGTGGCCGATGTTGCTGCGCCTCTTCATTTCCGAGCAGGAGCTGCCGCTGTCGGAGCAGGTGAAAGCGCCGATGTTCTCTGACGCGGTGCCTGGGTGCGAGGTGCAGTTCGGTAGCGCCGGGGTGTCGCTCCGCACGGGCGGGGGGCATGCGCTGTGGTGGGTGGAGCTGCCGGCGGGTGCGGACGCGGGCGGTTTCGTGTCGACCGTTGCCGACGGGCTTCCGGTGGTCAGGACATCACTCGCGTGGGAGCATCTGATTTGAGGAAGGCTCTGTTCGACAATTGCGTGAGCAACGAAAGTCGAAACCACTTCGAGGTTCGCACGACGGGAACACAGCTGCCTCGCTTGCGAGTGCCTGCCTGCACTTACGCCGACATCACCTGTCTCAGTAGAACGTGTTCCATGTAGTCACGAAGCTGCACGCTGCACTCGTGGACGCGTACCCTGCTCTGGTTTGATCACCAGCCGGCGTCCTCGACCATACTTTCCGGAGAACAGAGATCATGGTGGGTTCATTACGTTCCTTTACGAGGGTCTTCGCGATGGCGTCCTTCGCGATCCTCCTCACCGGCTGCGGGGACGACCCGTTTGCGCCGTTTCAGCCCGAAGTCACCAACGCGACCGACTCGTTCCAATTGCAGGCGACCGGTGTGACCGATGTCACCAGCACGGTCAGCTACAGGTGGATGAACACCGGCACGCGTGCGACGATCAACCATTCGACGACCACGACTGGTGGGAGCACGCTGCTCACCGTTCGCGACGCAGCCAATACCGTCGTTTACACGCGTGCGCTGTCGCCAAGCCTCAATGAGCCCACCATCGTCGGCGTCAGCGGTAGCTGGACGATCCAACTCACGACCGACAAGTACGCCGGCACTATGAACTTCCGCGTGCAGAAGTTGTGACCTGACGCAGCGCACCAGCGCGACGGCCGAGGCGACGCGATCGCGACGATTCATTCAAGGGGGCAGAGTTCTCGAACGCGCAACGGACAGAGTCGCGTTCCGTTCAAGGGGTCGTTCCGTTCAAGGGGTCCGTTCAAGGGGTCAGAGTCCTTGAACGTTCAGTTCAAGGGGTCAGAGTCCTTGAACGTTCAAGGGGACAGAGTCGTGCTCCTCAGGTGCGCAGAGCTTTCCACAGCGAACGACGCGTGATATCGGTGCGTACCGCACGGAAACGGTGCGATGGTTTCGTGCCGGTGGTGCGATCATTTGTTCGGGGGGGCCCCCCGCGTCACTCCGCCGGA
>JBBSCZ010000172.1:0-6913 GCA_038249795.1 Gemmatimonadales bacterium
CCGGCTCGTGAGCCGGCGAATGCGTCACGCGGGTTGTGCGGCCGTGGTGCCGATTCTCGTCCACCGCTCGAAGCACTGCCAGCCGAACTCCTGCGCCGCACGAATCTGATCGGGGAACCCGAACCCGTCGACATAACCGAGCTGGCGTGCCTTCCATTCGCAATTCCACTCGAACTCGAAGCGATGCTCTGCGCTTGCCGAGTCGGTGATGACCATCGAGCCGACGAAATCGGCGCAGCCACTCGCCGCGCGGAGGGTGATCCGCTCGATCTCGAGGGACGGTTCAGCGTGCAGCAGCTGTGCGATCGCGCGGAGCACCTTCACGCGTGGACTGCCCGTTCCGACCGCGATGCGCACAGCCGGCTGGCGGTTGGCGTAGGCGGCCAGATCCGCGCGGAAGTCGGCGGTCGCGGCCGAGGCGGCGAGCAGGGCGTCGAAATCAGAGAGTGTCATATGGTGAAAGGTAATCGGTCCGGTTCCGTTAGCTTGGGGGATATGATCCGTCCGCCGCGCCTGTCCTCGAGCATCGGCTCGTCCTCCGTTTCGCTGGCGCAGCAGGTGCCGGCGGCGGCGCGGGCGCGGCCATGAGCATTGGCGTGATCGTGATCGAGCCACCGCTGGCGGTGGTGCGCATTGCGGCCGCGCTCGAGGCCGCCGGGCACGAGACCTGGTGCGTCGGCGGGGCGGTGCGCGATGCGCTGCTGGGGCGCGCAGACCTCGATTGGGATCTCGCCACTGCGGCCACGCCGGGGGAGGTCAAGCGCCTGTTCCAGCGCACCGTGCCTGTGGGCATCGAGCATGGGACGATCGGCGTCTTCGGCAGCGACTCGCGTCTCTACGAAGTGACCACGTTCCGTGCCGACGTCGAGACCGATGGTCGGCACGCGGTGGTGAAGTTCGGCGTGTCGCTCGACGAGGATCTCGCGCGGCGCGACCTGACCATGAACGCGATCGCCTGGTCGCCGTCGCGGCAGGAGTTGCGTGATCCGTTCGGCGGACGCGACGATCTCGAGGCGCAGATGATCCGGGCCGTCGGTGATCCCGATCTTCGGATGGCGGAAGATCGGCTGCGCGCCTTGCGTGCGATCCGCTTTGCGGCGCGCTTCGGGTTCCAGATCGAGCCCGCGACCTGGTCGGCTATCGTCGACAGTGCGCCCGCGTTGACGCGCCTGTCGATCGAGCGTGTGTTTCAGGAATGGACGAAGACGCTGGAGCAGGTGCGCCGACCGTCACACGCATTCGAGCGCTGGCGCGAGTCGGGGGCGCTGGCGGTGCTCGTGCCCGCACTGGCCGACGTCCCCTCGGAATTCTTCGCGGCGGTGGACGAAATACCCTTGCCCAGCGCGACTGCTCGAATCGATCGCGTTGGTCTGCGCACGTTGTCGCGACTGGCACTGCCATTCCTGCCACTCGGTGCGCGTGGCGCCAAGGCTGCGCTGCAGGCGTTGCGTGCGTCGAACAACGAGGTGGCGTTCGTGAGCGCGGTGGCAGAGTCGTGGGCGCTATCAGGTGACGCACTGGCAGCGGCCGCCGGGCAGCCGCATCACGATTTAACGACGCTCCGGCGAATCGTTTCGCAGATCGGTCGGACACGGGTGCATGCGACGCTGCGCACATTTGCCGCGGTGTGGGCCGCGCGCCGCACTGCCGGCCAGCCGGCGCCCTCTGCGCAGCAGGTCGGGCATTTCAGCCGCGTCCTGTTGCGGATGGCATTTCGCGATCCCATCGCGCTCGGTGATCTTGCCGTCACTGGCGACGATCTGCGCGCCGTCGGCCTGCGACCGGGTCCGCAGCTGGGACGGATATTGCAGCGGCTGCTGGCACAGGTGCTCGTCGATCCGACCCTGAACACGCACGACGACCTGCTGCGCATGGCGCGGCAGCTGGTCGAGGAGAGCTGAGTGGCGTTCTTTCGTGGGCCGGTGCCGGAAGTGTCGGTGTGGCGTCGCTTTCGTGATGCGACCGATACCTATCAGATCATTCGTCGTGACGGTTTGGTCGGCACACGTGCGCTCGGAAATGCCGAGTCGATGGTCGAGCTGTTTCTGGAGCTCGTGCCCGAGTTTCCGAACATCTTCACGCTGGTGGTGGACGATTGGCGGCAGCAGCTCGTCTGGCGTGGCGAGAGCGTGACACAATCCGCGCTGCTCGAAGCGATGTACACGATGCGCGTGCCGCTGATCGGTGCGGGCGGAGTGGAATTCACGCTCGAGGCGGATGGTGATCAGCTTTCACTCTCTGCGCATCTCGAAGTGGTGATCTGGTCGCGTACCGATCGCTGGCCGTACCTGCTCGATCGTGCCGGATTGCGCGAGCGCCCGCGCGTGCGCGGCCGACTCTGGCGGCCCGATCGTGGCGCGTTTCCTTCGGCCAACGTGTTGTCGGCTGGAGTGCGCACACTGGCCGACTCGCTCGCGCTGCAGCGGGACTGATGGCTCGACGTGGCAGTGGCGTGAGCGGCTCAAGTGGCATGAATGCGGCGCCGGGATTGTTCACCAACACGGTGAGCACCGCGCCACTGGCGCACCGGCTGCGCCCGCGCACACTCGACGAGTACGTCGGGCAGCGGCAGCTCTTCACACCCGGCACGCCGGTGTACGACGCAATCGAACGCGGCGTGTTGGGTTCGATGATTCTCTGGGGTCCGCCGGGCACCGGCAAGACCACGCTGGCACGACTCGTCGCGCAGCGCGTGGGATGGGCGTTCGAGCCGTTCAGTGCCGTCAGCGATGGTGTGCCACGCTTGCGCGTGATCGCCGAGCAGGCCCGTCAGCGTCTGCTCGCGAGCGGTGCCCGCACGCTGCTGTTCGTCGACGAGATCCATCGCATGAATGCGGCGCAACAGGATGCGCTGCTGCCGATCGTCGAGGATGGGACAGTCACGCTGATCGGCGCGACGACTGAGGCGCCCAGCTTCGAGATCAATGCGGCACTGCTCAGCCGCGCACGGGTCGTGGTACTGCAGCCGCTGTCGGAGGAGGATCTGCGCACGCTGCTCGAACGGGCGTTGCGTGATGGCGATCGCGGACTCGGTGCGCGCAACATCGTCGCCGACGACGATGCACTGCCGGCGCTGGCCCGCTGGGCCGACGGTGATGCTCGGCGCGCGCTCGGTACGCTGGAAGCGGCCGTCGCGGCGCTCGACGATGGCGCGACGCTCACCGTCGAGCTGCTGGAGCGTGCGTTGCAGCAGCGCCTTCCGCGACACGACAAGAGCGGTGAGCAGCACTTCGACCTGCTCTCGGCCTATCACAAGTCGCTGCGTGGCAGTGACGTGCAGGGTGCGCTGTACTGGATGGCTCGGATGATCAATGCCGGTGAGGATCCCATGACGCTGTTCCGGCGAGCGATGGCGATGGCGGCGGAGGATATCGGGGTGGCCGATCCGCGGGCGCTGCAGATGGCAGTCGCGGCGCGCGATGCATTCCACATGCTCGGTGCGCCCGAAGGACTGATTCCGCTGGCGGAGATGACCATCTACCTCGCGACGGCGCCCAAGTCGAACCGGGTGAAAGCGGCGCTCGATGCGGCCATGGCTCGTGCGCGCGAAACGCCGAACGCCCCGGTGCCGCTGCACCTGCGCAATGCGCCGACGAAGCTGCACAAGTCACTCGGATACGGTGCGACGTACGAGTACGCGCATGCGCAACCCGGCGGAGTGCCGACGCATTCGCACCTTCCCGACGAACTGGCCGACGCGGTGTTCTACGAACCCGGCCCTCTGGGGTACGAGAAGGAGATCGCGAAGCGGCTTGAGTGGTGGGCCGCGCGCATTTCGGAGCGGCGCAGTGAGGAAACGACGGATGGATGACGGGCGAACAAGCCGGCAGCGCAGCACGGACACATTACATGGAGCAGGGATGCATCTGAGGCGATGGAGACGGATGCTGGTGGCGGGCGTAATCGCGGCGGCGGCTGGGATCAGTGGCTGTGCCACGGCCGCGAAGGCCGTGTTCACGCAGCCCGATGTCGCCTTTCGCGGCGTCGGCATCCGCGCGATCGGGCTGGACGGTGCCGACCTCGAGGTGCTGCTGAACATCTACAATCCGAACGGCTATTCGCTGGGGGCATCGCAGCTGCGCTACCGTCTGCTGGTGGACAGCCTCGAACTGGGCTCGGGTGCGATCGACAGCGCCTTCTCGGTGCCGAAGCGCGACTCGGCGATCGTGCGGCTGCCGGTGCGGCTTGGCTTTCGTGCCCTGCAACGGCTCGGCCCGCAACTGCTGCGTGGTGGTGAGATCCCGTATCGTCTGATGGGCGACGTTACCTTGAAATCATTCGTGGGCACCTTTGCCCGACAGTTCAACGAAGCGGGCCGGTTCGACGCTTCGAAGACGTTCCGACCGTAGACGAGGTGTATCATCGCGCGTGATCAGATCACACTGACGCCCCCCACGGAGCGGGCGCTGCTGGTAGGTGCCCCGCGCAAGCGTACGGCAGCCCGGCATCAGGTCGACGAGCATCTCGCCGAGCTGGCGCGGCTGGCCGATACCGCCGGTGCGGAAATCGTGGGCACGTTCACGCAGCAGATCGACAAGCCGCACTCCGGCACCTATCTCGGCAGCGGCAAGCTGGATGAACTGCGCGAGCGCGCGGGCGAGCTCGAGGCCACGCTGGTCATCTTCGACGATGAGCTGAGTCCCACGCAGGGCAAGAACATCGAGCAGATCGTTGGCAGGCGCGTGATGGATCGTGCCGAACTGATTCTCGACATCTTCGCCACGAGGGCGCGGAGCAGCGAAGCGCGCATGCAGGTGGAGCTGGCGCAGCTGAACTACATGCTGCCGCGGCTCACGAAGATGTGGACCCATCTCGAGAAGTTTCGCGGCGGCATCGGCATGCGCGGACCGGGTGAAACGCAGCTCGAGACCGACCGTCGACTCATCGGCCATCGCATCCGTGTGCTGCGGGAGCGCCTGCATGATGTGTCTCGGCATCGCGCTACGCTGCGTGCGAACCGCGAAGGCACCTTCCGTGTGTCGCTGGTCGGCTACACCAACGCGGGCAAGAGTTCGATTCTGCGCTCGCTGAGCCACAGCGATGAGGTCTACGTCGAGGACCGCCTCTTTGCGACGCTCGATCCGCTGACGCGCGACGTCGATCTGGGCGAAGGCTATCACTGCCTGCTCACCGACACCGTCGGCTTCATCCGGAAGCTGCCCCATCACCTGGTGGCGAGTTTCCGTGCCACGCTCGATGAAGTGCGCGAGGCCGACCTGCTGCTGCACGTCATCGACGCCAGTCATCCGAGCTGGGAGGAGCATCGCTTCGTGGTGGACGAGGTGCTGACCGAGATTGGCGCCATCGACACGCCGCTGGTGCATGTGTTCAACAAGATGGACTTGCTCAGTCCCGAGGTGGACGAGGCGGTGCGGACGCGGGTGGGGAATCTGATTCCGGATTCGTTGTTCGTCTCGGCCGAGCAGGAAGGAGCGCTCGAACCGCTGCGCGAACGGCTGCGTGATGGTGTGCGCGCCGTGCGCCCCATCATCCGGGTGCGGGTGCCGGTGTCGGATGGCAAGCTGCTTTCGACGCTGTACCGTCAGGGCGAGGTGCTGGAGCAGGAGGGCGATGGCGAGGATCTGCTGGTGCGCGTGCGGGTGGATGCGGTGCTGCGCGGTCGCCTCGAGCGGGACGGCGTCATCGTCCGCGCGTAAGGGCAGCTAACTCGCCACAGCACATTCACTTGGGTGGCTGAGACAGCCGTCATGACGTAGTTTTTTTCTTCTTCTGCTATTTTGCGGTTCGTCCGCTTCTGATCTCGTCACAGCTGAATACCAATGTCACCACGCAAGGCGCTCATCACCGGCATTACGGGCCAGGATGGCTCGTATCTCGCGGAGTTCCTGCTCGCGAAGGGCTATGAGGTGCACGGGATCGTCCGTCGGGCGAGCACGTTCAACACCGAGCGCATCGATCCGCTCTACGAGCTGCCGAACATTTCGTCGGGCTCGCACCTGCAGCTTCACTACGGTGACTTGAGCGACAGTTCGTCACTGCAACGTGTGCTGGCCTCGGTGGTGCCGGACGAAGTGTACAATCTCGGTGCGCAGAGTCATGTGCGCGTGAGCTTCGATGTGCCGGAGTACACCACCGATGTCGTCGGCACCGGCACGTTGCGGCTGCTGGAGGCGATGCGAAGCCTTGGCATTGCGCCGAAGTTCTATCAGGCGAGTTCCAGTGAGCAATACGGGCTGGTGCAGGCCGTGCCGCAGTCGGAGAGCACTCCGTTCTATCCCCGGTCGCCGTATGCGTGTGCGAAGGTGTTCGCACACATGCTGACGGTGAACTACCGCGAGAGCTACGGATTCCCGGCCAGCTGCGGCATTTTGTTCAACCATGAGAGTCCGCGGCGGGGCGAGAACTTCGTGACGCGCAAGATCACGCGAGGCCTCACGCGCATCAAGGTCGGCACGCAGAAGACGCTCGCGCTGGGCAACCTCGACGCCAAACGCGACTGGGGCTTTGCCGGTGACTATGTCGAAGCGATGTGGCTGATGCTGCAACAGGAGGTGGCCGACGATTACGTGATCGCTACCGGCGAGACGCACTCGGTGCAGGAGTTTCTTGAGATGGCAGCGGAGTACCTCGCCATCGACTGGCGCTCCGTGGTCACGCAGGACCCGCGGCATTTACGGCCGGCCGAGGTGGATCTGCTGCTGGGTGACCCCTCGAAGGCGAAGCGCGTCCTTGGCTGGGAGCCGAAGGTTTCGTTCCGGGGCCTCGTGCAGATGATGTGCGACGCCGACCTCGCGCTCGCCGAAAGGGAAGCGCGCTGACATACACCCGTTCGGCCTCCGGGCCGGCCGACCTCACGACATGACGAGATTTCTGCTCACCGGCGCGGCCGGCTTCATCGGGTCGCACGTGGCCATCACGCTGCTCGAGCGCGGCGACGAAGTCGTCGGTATCG
>JBBSCZ010000173.1:0-6890 GCA_038249795.1 Gemmatimonadales bacterium
GTAGACCGCCACACAGTCCTTGAGCGCGTCGGACAGCTCGTCCTCATGCCGGATCCGGCCCGCGAGGTCGCGAGTGTTGTGTGCGATGCGCTCGAGCTTCTCCGGGTCGTAGCGCATCGGCCGAACCAGCACGAGGTCGTCGAGTCCCATGTTCTTCATGACGCGGACTGTGCCCCCGATGTTGACGGGGTCCTGCGGTTCGTAGAGGACGACACGAATGTTGCGGAGCAGGCTCACGACGTCGGGTGCTGGAAGAGGATGGTGACGGCGCGATCCGGACCCTGACGCGCCCCACGAAGATATGCGGACTCACCGTTCGCGCCGCTGAGGACGAGCTGCCCGCGACGGCGTTCGCGGCCGGCCGGCATCTCGTTGACGCAGAGATCGAAGGCGAACGCTGGCCAGTGATCAGGCCATGGGAGCACGAAGCACAGGTCGTAGCCGCCGGGCCTGGCGGTCCACCGCGCGGTGAGGCCGTCATCCGAACCCGATGCGACGGTCATCCGGACAGCCACGCCATCGGGGACCGCGATGACCGAATTCCAGGCGCCGGCCACACCGGAGCGCCAATGCAACTGCACGCCGTCACTATTGACATCGGGGAGCTCGTTGTCGAGCGGGTTTTCCGCGAGCCGATGCGCGAAGTGCGGCTCGCGTCCGAGGGACACGCAGGCAGTGATCACGAGGTGCGGGTCCGGGTGTCGAGACGAGGACACGCCGACCTCGACGCGCGGTTGTCCGGCATCGAGCCAAGTGGCCTCGGTGCCACGGTAGTGCGCCGCCTCGAGAACTCGCGACGTGAATGGATCCACGGCGACGGCGACCGGCGTGGGTGGATGCGATGTGACAGGCGGCCCTGGCTTCGGCGCAGCCTGCTGGCCCACGAGCCGCGCGACCGTCAGCGTGTCCTGCAGCGTCCGCCCTATCGTCCACCCCTCGCCCGTGCGGAGGCACTCCCATCGTGTGGCGTCGGAGGTCGCGATGCGGAGCGACCCGAGACAGGAGTCGGAGACAACGTCAGTCACCCTTCCGGCCCAGTCGAAGAGACGCCGACTTCCGCCACGCTGCCCGTGTTGCCGAAGGGAGGTGACTCCCCAAGGTTGTCCAGCGGGGGGGCCGATGGTCGAGGCAGTCCAGAGTTGGGCGTCGGTGTCAGTCCAGAGCACACAATCGAAGCTGTCCGAGGTTGGCGCCTCAAGCTCAGCAGCGGGCGACGGTCGGCGGCCGAGTCGCATCGCGTGGCGCGCGTTTGCGACCACGGTCCGCATGCGAACGTCGTGCAGCATGTCATCCTGGGTGGTGCCCGGCGTAAAGGGTTGCCACTCGACGTCGTGCGTGACGTCGACCGTGGTCTGCATCGGCAGATCCACGAATACATCACGATCCGACGTCCATTCCAGATCGTCCACGACGACGTCCGTCAGCACGAGCACGGAGCGCACGAAGCGGACGCCACTCACCGGATCGATGAACTCGGCGGACGCCCATCCGATGTCGTCACGCTCGTCGTACGCCCGCAGGCGTCCTGCCGCTGCTCCCTGATCGTTGCCATTGACCATCGGCGCATTGTGGGCCATGGAGCTGCGGTACCAGCGCAGTGTGGGCGAGGTGTAGCTCCCCGTACCGACATCATCGAGGAGGCGCGCGTCGCGGGTTGCGATGACGAGATTCAGGCGATCGGGGTGCCCATGTCCATCCCCCGGATCGCCGTAGTCGAGCCCGAGCCAGAACTGGCCCCTGTCGCGGCGGAAGACGGCGAGTCCCTGCCCTTCGAGCAGCTCGGAGTGCGCGATCGCGTCGTGGAGCGGCGGCAGATCGAGCCGCGCGAGCAACAGCGCGCGCCAGCTGCAGTCGGCGCGCGTGAGGCGAACTCCGGGCAGATTCCGTTCCGCATCGGCTGTGGAGCAGGCACGCCCGGTGTCGCCGGAGAGCGCCTCCAGACTGTACATCGTCGCGAGCGCCGCCCGCAGTTCAGGTGTGTCGTGACGGGCGATGCCGCATTCCAGCCAGTCGGCGGTGCGGTATTGTCGAAGCGAGATGCCGTACTGGCTGTCGCGTCGTGCGGGAATCGTACCGTCGGGCAGCACGGTGCGGAACGGCGCGGCGAATCCAGCGTCGAACCGGCGCACGAGCTCACTCGCTAATTCCACGCCGGCGCGCTCCGCAAGTGTGACGGTGGTGAGCAGCCCGCGATGCGCGAAGAGGTGGTAGTTCTCACCCTCGTACCAGCTGCCGTCGGTGTGCAGCCCGGTGCGCAGCAGGGTACGCAGTGATTCGGCGGCACGATCGCGCATCGCGGTGTCGTCGAGCAACGTCGCGGCGGCAAGGCGGGCCGCGCAGTGCCACACTTCGCGATTGCTGCGACCTTCGTCGAACGAAGCGATCAGTCGGGCCGAGGGCTCGACCAGCTGCTCGCGCACCACACCACCGAGCGATCGCATCGCGTTGCCCGCCGCCACCTCGCGCAAGTCGAGTGCGACGCAGAGATGCAGCAGCCAGATCGACTCGAGGTAGGTGCTGAAGAAGGGACGCGTAGGGCCGAGCGCATTGTCGCGGTTCGGCCAGTCGAGATAGCGTGCGGCGTAGGTCGCGAGAATGTCGTCAGCCCGCTGCCCGGCGACATGATCGTCGACGACGAATGCGAGACTCGCCGCACGGGTGCACTGCTCGGCGGTCCAGAGATGGCCGTTCATCAGCCACCATTCGTGATGCGCGCGGTCGGTGTACACGGTGCCGCATTTCGGGCACGAGTGCGCGTGCGGCTGACGCGGATCGAAGGTGAGCAGCACCGTACACGATGCGCAGCGTCCACCAATGCGGGTGAGCCGCGACTTCCCGTCCGGCACGGGAACGTCGAGCGCCGCATGCAGCTCGCGCTGCAGCGAACCGACGAGTCCACCCAGAGCGACAGGATCCTGCAGTGCGGTCCGTCGTGCTTCGAGCGCGACCCGAGAGAGGAGCAGCGTCATGGCGCGCTCGAGGGAGCGAGCGTCCAGCGTGCGGCGGAGAACAGCTCGCCGCGCAGGTCGATGGTGACGTGCTGCAGCCGGCGCGTGATACCCTGCACGCCTCGCGAAGAAAAGATCGCCGTCGCGGGCACGCTGTCGTCGAGGATTTCAAACACCGCGCGCCAGGCGGCGTGGCGATCGGTCGTGTCGGTGAGCGTGCGCAGCGCGGCAAAGCGAGAGCGGAGATTCACCGGTCTGCCTGCGCCGAGGTCGAGCGCACCGCCGGGCGCCGCCGGATCGAAGAGCGCGGCGAGCTGGCTGCGCGCCGGATCGCCGGCGACACCAGTATAGGTGGCGCAATGGTCGGAGGCATTGCTTCGGGTGCTGCTCAGCAGCGAACCCATGTCGCGGGTTGCAATGCGCAGATCGATGCCGCGGGCGCGAAGATCCGACTGCAGCAGTTGCTCGACCGGGTTGTCGCCGGATCCGACCGTCAGCATGATGACCACCAGGGGCACGTCATTGCGTGTGCGGAACCCGGCGCCATCGCGGCGCCACCCTGCGGCATCGAGGAGCGAATCGGCACGCAGGGTGTCGGCCGGCGTGGTGTCACGTGCAGCATCCGCGCTTGGTGCGGCACTCGGCACACCGAAGCCACCGACGCCAGCGTCGACGACACGCCGCCGATCAATGGCCAGCGCAATCGCGCGTCGGACGCGGACGTCCTGCACAGCTTCGCAAGCGGGATTGAAGACCAGCCAATTCGTGAAGAAGGTCGGATAGTCGAGCACGCGCAGGGTCGGATCACGTCGGACCAGCGCTGCCGTGGCCGGGTTCACGCCAGCGATGTCCACCGCACCGCTCACGAGCCCTGCCACCTTCGTGGTCGCCTCGTCCACGACGGCAATGACGAGAGTGCGCGTCGCAGCCACACCGCCGAGCCGCGCGGGGAATGTTCGCATCCGTTCGAGGATCCAGCGCTGCCCTGCTTCGCGCGACACGACGCGATAGGGGCCGGAGCCCACCGGCGCAGAGGTGAACGCGTCACGTCGCAACGCCGACGGTGCCACACCGCGCAGCCGGTGCATCGGCAACAGCGGCAGTTCCGCCAGCACCAGCGGCACGCCTGCCTGCGGTCGCGCGAAGTGCAGCACCAGCGTGTCAGGCGCGGGCACGGCGACACTGTCGATCGCTTCGAGATCACCGCGGCGCGCGTAGCCGGTGGCACGCTCACGTGCGAGCGTCAGCGTGAAGCGTGCGTCATCCGCCGTAAGCGGCACGCCATCGTGCCAGCGTAGTGTGGTGTCGACGTTGAACGTGAGTTGCGTGCGCGATGTATTCCACCGCCAGCCGACCGCGGCCCAGGGTTCAGGCTCGAGCGCTGCCGTCAACCGCACCAGCGGGGTGAAGACGAGATAGCGCTGCACCTGGCGCGAGAGCGGATGCACCGTGGTGAGCGGCTGCATCCCTTCCAGATCGGTGCCCGATGCGATCACGATCGTGTCGGCACTTCGGGTGGAACCGGCACAGGCCGCGAGCAGGAGCGCCAGCACGAGATGCTTGGCGCCGGTGCGTACACGGGTGATCATTGACTCGTGAACTACCTGCTCCGTCGCACCGGCACCGCGGTCGCGCTGCTCTGGCTGGTCTGCACGCTGACTTTTGCGCTGGTGCACTCGGCTCCGGGAGATGCGGCGTTGCTGCTGCTGCCGCCAGAGGCCGACGCGGCCACGTTGACGCGCCTGCGCGCCCACCTTGGCCTCGATGCCCCGTTACTGCAGCAATACCTGCGATGGCTGGGAAATATCGCGCAAGGCGATCTGGGGACCAGCCTCGCCACCAGTCGGCCGGTGGTGGAGGCGATCGGCAGCGCGTTGCCGGTGTCGCTGGGGCTGGGTTTGTCGTCGCTTTCGCTGACCGTCCTGTTCGGGCTCGCCGTTGGCAGCACGCAGGCTCGCCGTGCAGGCTCAGCGAGCGACACTGCCCTCACGATCGTGAGCACCACGCTCTACTCCGCCCCGACCTTCTGGCTGTCGCTGGCCTGTGTGGCCGCAGTCACCGTCGGTGCAGCGAGCCTCGGCATTCCACCGTCGTGGCGCTTGCCGGCGTTCGGCCTGCGCGATCCAGGGGTGCTGGATGCGGGGTCCGCGTTGCTGGACCTGTTGCGCCATGCGGTGCTGCCGGTACTGGTGCTGTCGGCGACCGGGGCTGCCGGCGTGGCGCGGTTCACTCGCTCGGCGATCATCGAAGCTGGGCGCGGCGACTCGCGGCGCACCGCGATCGCGAAGGGCGTCACGGCGAACAAGGCGTGGTATCGCCACGTGGTGCGAGTGGCCCTGCCGAGCGTGGCCGCGCTGGTGGCGCTGTCGGTGCCGGGTATCGTGGCGGGTTCGGTGTTCGTGGAGGGCGTGTTTGCGTGGCCGGGCATGGGCAAGCTGCTGCTGACGGCCGTGGCGCAACGCGATCATCCAGTGGTGCTGGCGGTCACGTTGCTGTACGCGACGGCGGTGATCGTCACGAATCTGTTGACCGACATGGTGCTGCCGCTGCTCGATCCGCGACGGACGCGCGCATGACCGCACCGGTGCGAGTGCGTATCGCGAGTGTGGTTTTGTTGTTGCTGGTAGCGGCATGTGTGGCTGGACCGTGGTTCATCGAGCGCGATCCGACGACGATCGGTGACGTGCTGGCACAGCGATTCACTGCGCCGCTGGCACTGGATGGCACGGGGGCGTGGCACCTCTTTGGCACCGACGCCTTTGGCCGTGACGTGCTCGCTCGATTGCTGCTGGCCGGACGACTGTCGCTGCTGGTCGGGGTGGCCGGCGCGCTGCTGAGTGGCGTGGTCGGCACGCTGCTCGGTGCATTGGCAGGGTGGAGTGCGGGCATCGTGGATCGCATGATCACGGCCGCCTCCGACACGTTGCAAGCGATCCCGCGCCTCGTGCTGCTGCTGGCCTGCGCAGCGCTCTGGCAGCCGGGCATTCCAACGCTCGTCACCGTGCTGGCGCTGACGGGGTGGATGGGTGTCGCGCGTCTGGTCCGTGCCGAGGTGCAGGGACTGGTCGAGCGCGACTTCGTGGCGGCCGCCCGTGTGCTCGGCGCCACGCCGGGGCGATTGCTGGCTGGCCACGTCATCCCGAATGCCATCGCGCCGGCGCTGGTGGCCACGACGCTCGGTATCGGCAACGCGATCATGCTCGAGAGTGGGCTGAGCTTTCTGGGCCTTGGCGTGCAGCCACCGGCGCCGAGTTGGGGCAACATGATTGCGTCCGGGCGCGAGCATCTCGTCTCGGCGCCATGGATAGCGCTGGCCCCCGGGTTGGCGGTGGTGATCACGGTGACTGCTGCCACGCTCATCGGTGACTGGCTGCAGGAACGCATGGCGGGCCGGGCTCAGGGCTGAGTACAGGCAGGTGTGCGATCGAATGGCGTGTCGCCAAGCATCGTGGTGCAGTCGCCCGGTGGCACATCCCGTCCGGCTTGGTACTACAGCGATTGCGATGGCAGTCAGCTACCGTTCGGCATGCCCGCACATGTGCACGAATTCCTGCAAGCTCTGCAGCCATGGCACCGATCGTTCGACAGCGGCGTGCTGACGTTTGCCGTGTGTTATGCGCTGGCGCAGATCCTGTTCTGTCTGGCGCTGCGGCGCATGGCGATGGCGATTCCCGGTCCGTTGCGCATGTGCAATCCGATCGGCCTGTGGATTCTGGTGGTGCCGGTGGCTGGGGCGCTCGCGAGCTTCGCTGTGCTTCGTCACGTGTGGGACGCCGCGACTGCCGCCACCGAGGCGCACCGTATCGAACCGCCGCGCGGCGTGGCGCGTGGCTTCGCCATGACCTACGGTGTCAGCCGACTGCTCATTCTCGTCCCGGGCATGCATGTCGCGGCGCTGCTGATTCAGTGCGCGGCGGCGGCGGGATTTCTCGTGCGACTGAA